>CAUZEB010000001.1:0-50673 GCA_963578655.1 Dehalococcoidia bacterium
ACTCTTTAGTAGTCACCGGGTAGATTTTGAACTTTTCTCTTTCTAATTCCACAGATAAGAGCATCCGTAGAAGCGGTGGATTCATCGTTTCCACTCTGTCGATAATGCATGGCTTGTTCCACATTTTGGACCAAACTCTCGTCATACTCCTCCCAGAGATTAAATCTACCTTCGGACTTTCAACGATAGGTATTGGAGTGATTGCTGCCGTTGAACGTACATCCGACGGCATCATATCTGCCCCTGCCGGAATTTTTTCTGATATGCATCGTAATAAATGGGGACTTATACTTGCTCTATGTGTTCTTTTGTTCGGGCTTGGTTGGTTAGTAGTAGGATCAGCTCAAATATTTCCCGTGCTGCTCATAGGTATTGCAATAATCGCTGTGGCCTCCTCCGTTTGGCACCTACCTGCCACGGCCTCTCTGTCAGAACATTTTCCCGATAAACGAGCTACAGCACTATCAATTCACGCTATAGGAGGAAATATTGGGGACATCATAGCCCCTCTAATCACCACGGGAATCCTGCTAAGCTTCCTGACTTGGCGAGGAATTATAACTATTTACGCGGTTATTCCAATCCTATTGGTGGTGGTTGTCTTCTGGGCCTATAAAAATATAGGTGAGCACGACCAGTCTAAATATGTCACCCCAACCCTGAAAGGCCAATTATTCCTTGCCAAACAAATGCTTGGGAACAGGGTTTTATGGGGGATAAATCTCGTAAGCGCACTAAGAAACATGACCTATGTCTCTCTAGTTTGGTTCCTTCCGATTTATTTCGATGAAGAACTCCTCATGAGCTTCCAGTCTAGAGGATTCCACATGGCTTTACTTTTTCTAGTGGGCCTATTTTCAACACCATTGCTTGGATATTTATCAGATCGATACGGGAGAAAAGAAGTCTTAGTACCATCGCTGCTTGTTTTATCTATTCTTACACTTTTGCTAATATCCTACGGTCAAGGTATCTCTTTAACTCTCCTAATCATGGGTATAAGCCTATTCCTTTACGGGGATCAACCTATATTAACAGCCGCAGCTCTTGATATCGTCGGCCGCGGAGTCATTAATACAGCCCTTGGTGTACTCTCTTTAGCACGATTGGCACCCAGTGTACTAGCACCTATCATCGCCGGTTGGCTTTATCAAAATCATGGGATAGATTCGTTATTTTATTTTGTGGCCGGAATATTCGCTATCTCAGCTGTCATATTGATTTTCTTGCCTCTGGCAGCTCTCCCTTCAACCATCAATAATTCTACTGATCACAAATAGTATAATCGTGATTTGAAACCTATTTTGGTTATAATTCTAGGCACCCTTAGATCCACGATCTTCAAATCGATATTATCTCAACTGCAGAATTCTTTACATACACGCATCATAAAATGATACCGAGTAACCTTATGCCAGAATTATATAGTGGAAACAATGATTTATAAGCACGGTGTTTTTGTAGGAGAAATAGAATGAGAAGGTTAGAAAATAAAGTAGTCCTCATTACCGGGGGTGCGCGTGGTCAGGGAGCAGCTGAGGCAGATTTGTTCGTCAAAGAGGGTGCAAAAGTTGTTATTGGGGATATATCACAAGAGGAAGGCAGGAAACTCATTGCCAAAATAACTGAGAACGGAGGACAAGCGATCTTTGTACACTTGAATGTCGTCAGAACAGCGGATTGGATTAACGCTATAAATGAAGCAATAAAAACATATGAAAAGTTAGACGTTCTTATAAACAACGCCGCCATTTACAGTCGTAATGGAGTTGAAACAACCACCGAAGAAGAATGGGATGATATCATGGATATCAATGTCAAAGGAGCTTTTCTAGGTTCTCGTCTAGCAATACCATTTATGAGATCAAATGGCGGTGGATCCATTGTAAATATCTCTTCTGTCGGCGGCTTAGTTGGTAGTCCACTAGGAGCGGCTGCCTATTCTGCTAGTAAAGGCGCTATACGTTTACTGACCAAATCTATAGCCATTCAGTATGCAAAGAATAATATAAGATGCAATTCTGTCCATCCAGGCACTATCGACACAGATATGATAAAGGACGCCATGGATGATCCTATACTGTATGAAGATCGAAGAAAACGTATTCCAATGTTAAGAATTGGTTCGGTTGAGGATGTAGCTTACGGGGTTCTTTATTTAGCATCTGATGAATCTTCGTTTGTAACGGGGGCTGAGCTAATTATAGACGGAGGTTCCGTGGCTCGATAGAAAACCGATAACTATTAAATACGCCGTAGTCGCGGCACATTCAGTTCACCCGATATGTCGTCAAACCATTCAACGACTTCTTTGTGAAGGGGAATACCATTTGACTTCCGATCGATCATCTCTTCATTTTCAGATAGTCCCGGATAGAGAACACGTTCATAACCGGGAGCGGGAGGGGTTTCTTTTAACATTTTCAGCATCTTATCCATGTTTTGCTTAAATGTCTCAACATCAGTGAAAGCAGAAATATTATAAGCGGCGAAATAATGCCTTGAGCCAGCATCTATGTCTAACATGGTAGGTAAGGCTCCTGCTAACATAGTCGCGAGCACTTCAGACATAAGTCCAAACCCATATCCTTTATGTGATCCTTGCTCTCTACTACCTCCCATCGGAAGGTGGTGATATTGCCCCTTCTGGCGCACAGGTATGTCTCTCATTATGGGTGTCCCATCAAGCTCAGATATCCACCCAGATAGTAGATTGGCATCCATTCTTTGAGCTAATCTAATTTTATTTCCAGCAATAGCTGACGTAGCTGCATCAAATATTAACGGAGCCTCCTTACCCGCCGGCGCAGCAATAGCAATTGGGTTAGTACCCAGCCGACCTTCTGATCCGAAAGTCGGTACCACTACTGCTCCACCTGCCGTAGTACACATACCCACCATATCTTCTTGCACGGCTAGCATACAATGGTGTCCAATTGCGCCTGAATGGCCACTGTTAAACATGGTTACTATACCCACGCCCACCTTGCGTGCTTTTTCTATAGCTATACGCATAGCTTTAGGCCCAAGTATGATCGCTAATCCGTTATCAGCGTCGATAGTCGCGGTACCTAGAGACTCGCGAACAATTCGCCACGACGGTCTAGGATTGAGATCACCTTCATTGTACAACTTTACGTAATCTCGCAGCATATTAGAAACACCATGGGTTTCTACGCCACGCAGATCCGTTAACGTCAACACATCAGCTGCTTCGTTCGCATCCTCAAGGGAGACTCCCATTTTTTCAAATATGGCTGTAACGGTTAGTCTTAGAGAATCTTCCGGTACACGAACCTGGTCGTCTTGCGGAACCTTGAATCGTTCTAACATTAGATTCACCCTTAAATATAGAAGCTCGAGCCGTTGCATGGGCCTAGTAAAGCGTGTACGCACCACACTCGCAGGATTTTGATGATCGTTCTCCTTATATTGGCAATCTTACAAGCGACCGAGATTGTATCACAATGATTATTAAAGTTCTTGTTTAATTCGGTCAGCCATATATTCCGCTATCATAACTGTTGTGAGATGAGTATTAGCTCGTACAACTTCTGGCATTATTGACGCATCTACTACACGTAGTCCACTTATGCCAATTACTCTACCGTTCGAATCAACAACTGTATCCGGATCATAAACATTCCCCATCCTACAAGTGCCCGTGCCATGTTGAGTGTCTTCACAGAATTCCATCAGCCAGTTATCCAATTCATCATCGTTTTTAAAATCGTTGACAGATATCTGTTCCAACTGTCCTATATCCTCATACTGTGAGCCGGGATAGACGCCCTCTGACACGCCATTGAACGCTGGATGTGTCGCTACAGCAAATAGCCGTCTCACTCCATCTCTAAGCCGAATGAGATCACGTTCATCAGATAACATGCGTTCTTCAACCTGTGGTTGCACTTCCGGGTCTCTCGATACAATAGAAAGTTTCCCACGGGAAAAATATTGATAAACAGCCACCATTAAAAGCCCAACAGACCTTTCTTGTTCGCTTGGTCCTGTAAGATTAATGCCTGCCATCATCATATCATTCATACCAGCGCCCATTAGATCCGAAGAATACCTGATCATACAATTAACATGACGAGCGTCTTTTGAGACAGCCCTCGCATTGGGGGACAAGGCAATTCGTAAATTAATCCCGGCGTGATCCTGCATATTGTTCCCTACTCCCGGTAAATCCACCAAAGGATCTATTCCTAAAGATTGTAACTCGGCACCAGGCCCTATACCGGAACGAAGAAGTATAGTTGGGGAATGAATCACTCCTGCAGAGAGTATGATTTCCCTTCCTCGAATATGCCTAGAGGCTGCATCTGTCTTAATTTTGACTCCGATAGCTCTTGGACCGTCAAATTCTATACTGTCTACCAAGGTTTCACCCACTATCGTTAGATTGGAGCGAGCACGTGCGGGCTCAATGTACGCATTATTAGCTGATATTCTCACTCCCTCAAGCCCAAACCTGTTCATAGCAAGTGGAGATATTCCAGTACTATCAGGGGCATTATGATCTTCTGCCCAAGGGTATCCTAGATCTATCGCCGCTTCATATAGAGCCTTGTCGATGGCTCCCCACTTTTCTATGGGTGTCCGATAGATCGGAATCGGCCCGCTATCTCCATGATAGGGTTGCTCCCCGAAATCCAGGTCTTTTTCCAATCGAATGAAATAGGGTAAGACATCTTCACCTGCCCAATGATCACATCCCTTTTGAGACCATATATCAAAGTCTTCCAACATACCTCTTATAGCTATCTGTCCGTTTATGGAAGAACTCCCCCCCATGCCTCGACCTCGCCAATATAGTCGAGGTTCCTGAGCGTCGCTACGTCGCGAAGTCAATGAAGGCCATTGATACTTGCTGAATTGCTTCTCCTTTAGTAATCCAGTTGGATTAGGGCTTTTCATTTCATTAGGAGCCTCATCAGCACGATAGTCAGGTCCTGCCTCTAAAAGCAGTACTGTCTTCTCACAATTATCTGATAGGCGATAGGCCAACGTCGATCCAGCTGAACCAGCACCTATAATAATATAGTCGTAATTAACGTCGCTTTCGTAATCTGAGTTCATTCTCATCCTCCTTGTAACCCAATATTCCCATTCGCCTTTTCGTGTAATTATATGAGCATATCAAATAGTCTAGAATTAATTATGTGGATTACATTACCTTCAGATTATGCAAATTTCGTGTGAGCTTTAATCCATCCACAGGGGATTTGGATCTCGATAATTGGAATCGGGAGGTCAGGCGTTAGGATCAACGTCACCGGCTTCAAGTTCAGCCAAGTTAAAGTTCATTCTACTATAGTGTTTGGTTTTTGGAATCGTCTGACTCAGAAGGATAGCTACGAGTGCAACATCTTTAGTGGATCCTCAAACCGCTATATCAACTTTTACCTGACTAACTGGTATCCATTCATCGTTAAAATATGTTATATAGACTGGCATATTTCCCCTCATAAGTGTATTTTAGGGCTATTCGTTCCTAACCATTTAGCGGCGTAGAGATTCTCCACCCTGGCGGGACAGGCCTTAATCATCTTCCAACACTATATCTCCACTTTTACCTCCTGTTTTCTTCACTAACCTTACGTTATTTATACGCATAGACCGATCTACACTTTTACACATATCATAAATCGTCAAGGCTGCGATACTCACCGCTGTCATTGCCTCCATCTCCACACCGGTCTTTGCAGTAGTTTTTGCCATGCCCTCAATAGCTATTAAATTGTTCTCGTGATCCATATCGAATTGCAATGCTACTTTGGTAAGTTGCAAAGAATGACATAGGGGGATCAGCTGAGACGTATTCTTAGCCGCGATTATTCCAGCTACCCGAGCGACAGAAATAACGTCCCCTTTCTGAAGATCGTTTGCTTCAATCAAAACTAACGTTTGACGACTCATAGAAATTTGAGCCCTGGCGACAGCTACTCGAGCAGTTTCAGGTTTCATACTAATGTCGACCATAGAAGCCTCTCCGGATGTATTCAAATGTGTAAACTTACCCGCATATGAGTTAAAGTCTTGGTGATGTTTGGCTTCGCCTACAGCTAATCTATCGGCCATTTCATTCATTGGATGCCCATCGTGGCCTTTAACCCAGCACCAAGTCACTTCGTGACGTCCCACGACAGCATCTAATTTCTCCCACAGGTCTAAATTAGCTTTACGTTTCCAGCTCTTAGTCATAGTGTTAATTAGATACTGACTGTCACTAAAAACAGTTACTCGACCTGGTTCAACCAGGGCTTTAAGGCCCTCTACAACCGCTAATATTTCCATCCTATTATTAGTGGTATGGTCTTCGCGGCCTTTTACTATTCGCCTGTCGCCTTGTTCAAAGATCACAGCAGCCCAACCACCCGGTCCAGGGTTACCCAAACAAGCACCATCTGTGTAGATTTCTATCAATTGTTTCTCCATCCTCCCGTACATTAATACTACAGATCATTGTATAATATTGCTTCTTCTGTTTAAACTCTTATCGCTACATTATTATAGAATATCTTGCTAAGAGTCACTCTCTGATGTAAACTGGCAAGCGGCAGTATGATCCAGCAACATAGCCTAAATGCCAAGAAGAGTTTAGGGTATCTATCATCTCTTGATAGAAATATCCAGGAGGCTCAGATGACATCCAGTGAGTTCACGTTCTCCAAATTCGCAGAGAATGCCTTTTATAGTAAAATAAACGACCGCCTTGTTGACATGGCTGAAGTTAAGGCGGGTCAGCGAATAGTAGATCTTGCTTGCGGAACCGGTCTCGTAACTGAACTAATCGCAGATAGAATGAGAGGAGCCAAAAATTCCGTCATCATAGCGATAGACCAATCGGCTATCTCTTTAAAGCAGGCCATGGAGAATCTGACCGGGGTCAGAGACTCGGCCATACAGTTTATTCAGAGTAGAGTTGAGCTATTATCAGAAACTCTTAAAGAATCCGCTGACACAATCATATTTTGTAATGCCATTCATTATATTGCTGATAAGGATGCTCTTGTAACAGACATATCTAAGGCTTTAAAGCCTGGTGGCACTTTTGCATTCAACACATCCTTCTTCAATGGTGGTCAACACCCCGATTCACTAAAGTTTTACAGAAAATGGATGTTTAAATCGATTCGTATTTTGCGTGCTGAATATAGTCTCTCACCAATCAGAACAGAGAAGGTAGAATCACGCAAACATCTCACTCCTCAGGAGTACCGCGAGTTGATGGAAAGTAACGGCTTTGATGTTATCAAACAGGAAATTGATACCATAGCTGTCCCTATAGAAGGCTGGCTCGACATAAGTGATTTTGAGGATTTTATTCAAGGTACCCTGCCTGGTGTGAACCTTAGTAAGGCTAGCGCTGCCCTTAAAAAAGGCGTGACTCAAACTTATCAAGAGATGGAGATAGAGTCGGTGCCTCGCAATTGGATGCGTATGGTGTCAAACCGAAGTTAGTCTTTTTTTTTCAGGAGACAAAACATCGGACCTCTGCTAATTTCTGAACAAACCGTCCGTGATCTGCTTACCATGGAAGAGGCCATAGCTGCAATTGAAAAAGTTACAAACGACCAATACCTCGGTAACGCAGTAAATTATCCTAGGACCCATAACTATGCGGGCGCCGGACGCTACATCGCTACAATGCAAGCTGTTGCTTACAGTTTAGGGGTTTTTGGATTTAAGACCTACACAATAGTACCTGGACGTCAATGCTACTTTGTGTATCTATATTCTCTCGAAACTGGATCTCTTCTGGCAATATTAGAAGCCAACACCCTAGGACAATATCGTACCGGAGCTGCTACCGGTGTCTCTGTGAAATATCTATCTAGGGAAAACTCTTCATCAGTAGCTATTATTGGAAGTGGGTTCCAGGCACGAACTCAACTGGAGGCAGCATGTAAAGTGCGAAGCCTTCGCTCGGTGAAAGTTTTTAGTCCTAATCGTTCCAATAGATCATCTTTCGCAGAGGAGATGTCCCGACATTTAGAGATAAACGTCAGACCTGTCAATTCTCCATCTCTAGCGTTAGAAGCCTCGGATATCATCATCACCATCACCAGTTCCAACACTCCAGTATTTAGTAACTGTGATCTTGAACCTGGAGTCCATATTGCAGCAGTTGGTGGTGCCAACCCTTATGTTAGAGAAATAGAAGTGGACGTTCTAAAGAAAGCAGATCTTATAGTTGCTGATGATGTCGCTCAATTGAAATACGAGTCAGGTGAATTTCTTAAGCCGGTGCATACGGGCGAGATTTTATGGGAACAAATACAGGAATTATGGGAAGTTGTTGGCGGTGTTAACCCTGGTCGCACCAATGCCGACGATGTCACCATATTTAAGTCTTTGGGCATGGCGCTGTGGGACATTGCAATTGCTAAAGTCGTATACGATAAGGCAATAATGCATAATATAGGACATCAGTTGAATGTTCCATAAACGTGTAAAGGCTGTACCACCACCACTGCCCTTTCATCTTTTATCATTGCTCTATCATATTCGTGCCAATTAGGATGCTCTCCAAGAATCTCTCTATAAATTCCCCTAAGGGCCTCTTTCAATTCGTCTGGACCAGTATTGATATTAGAAAGAATGTCCGCTCGCCCCTCTAATACAATATAGGTACTCCAATCATCAGTGGATATCAGTAGAGAGCAGGAAGAGTTCCGGTTTAAGTTAACTAATTTCGAACGCTTTAAAACCGTCGAGAAAGCTACTCCATCCTTGAAAGCCCCGACAGATACTATACTTAGTTGCATAGCGCCATTTTTGCGAAAGGTGCTCAATACTCCCCTACAATTCTTTCTAATAAATTCCTTTTCCTGCCTTCTCAGCACAGAATCTCTCCTAATCATAGTGATTTTATTGGACAATCCATATGAGTTATGTTGTAACCTAGGGATATATTAGGTGTCTATTTCAAATAGGTCGTAATGCGATTTACTCATTCCCAAATCTGTATACACCATCTGAGCTATGCTATTCTTTGTCTCTACATACAGCCGAATTCCGCATATATTAGGATCAGAGTTAGCTATTGAATGGACATGGTTATATAAAGCCTTGTAAACGCCGTTTCTCCGTAATTTTGCATCGACATAAACACTCTGTATCCACCAAAATTCAGCATTACGCCAGTCACTCCATTCGTAGGTGATTAACAAACTTCCTACTACAGTTTCTTCTACTTCGGCTACTAGGTAGAATCCCTTATAGGCAGAATCAAATATGGCATCTACTCCGTTAAGCACAACTTCTTTTTCTAATGTCTTACCCTCTGTTTCTCTGGCCAAATGCTGTTGGAACCTCACCAGAATTTCTCTATCCTTCCTGTCAGCTTTTCTTATCCAGATATTTTGTGAATGCATATCACATCTCAACGTATTTATTCTGATATAACGCTAATTAAACGAGTTTATCACGATAGGTATAACATGTGCAGGTAAGTAACTTCCTGTTAAACTAAACTCCAGAGTTAACTAACACAAATCAGAACACATTCTGTCTCCCAGCCGAATACTGTAGTCTAATACGTAACTAAGTAAGACTGTCCATAAATAACAATATCTGTACATACCCCTGAGGTGGGCAAATTATGCTAGCCTTTGAGTTGTCACAGGAATTCATTAGACACCAACTCCAGGATTCTCTTTACAGTGAATTTCTGACCACTCAAAATCTAAGTGTTGGCATTTATGAATTGCCGTCAGGAGATTATGATCCTCAACAACCGCACACCGAAGATGAAGTCTATCTCGTTTTAAAAGGTAAAGGTAAGATCAGGGTATCAGAAGAAGTACGTGATGTCGCACCTGGCTCTGTAGTATATGTAAGTGCTGGCCTTGACCATAAATTCTTCGATATTATACAAACTCTTACAATACTGGTGATATTCTCTCCCGCCAGAGGGACGCAAATAAAGTAATATAGGCCATCTCTATTCATTCTAATGAAATTAGACATCAAATTTATCTTTGACAATTAGACAGATTAATCTATTATGTGCATGAAGGAACTGGCAAAATAAGTTGTAACAATCGAAGGCTTTTGTGCGTCGTATCCTATCGACCCTTAAACTGATTCCTCTAGAAATATAATTATATTTAAATAAATCCTATGGAGGTGCTTCAATCAATGCCAATTAATAAGGTTGTACCATCCTTTATGGAAGCCGTTTCAGACATCAACGATGGAGCTACGTTGATGATCGATGGATTCGGTGGTCCGGGAGGGATGGCTCAAAACTTACTAATTGCTTTAAGAGACCAAGGAGCGAAAGATCTGACTATAATTTGCAATACAGCCGGTATTGCAAGCAGTACTGGTTTCGGGACTGTACCTGGTGATGCACCTATTGATACCGGTATCCTAATTGAAAATAACCAAGTTAAGAAAGTAATAGCTTCTTACCCTGTTTCTCCTTCGCCTTCTCGGCCGAATGCTTTCGAAAAGGCCTACAATCTAGGTAAGATCAGCCTAGAGGTAGTACCACAAGGCACACTGGCTGAACGCATCAGATCTGGTGGCGCTGGGATTCCTGCATTCTATACTCCTACTGGTGTAGGCACGTTACTGGCGGAAGGAAAAGAAATTCGAACTTTCAATAAAAAGGATTTTTTGCTAGAACATTCTTTGATTGCAGATTTCGCTCTCCTGAAAGGACAACAATCAGACACATTAGGAAATGTAATATATGAGGGCACCTCTAGGAACTTTAATGCTGTTATGGCGACAGCATCTAACATTACTATTGTTGAGGTAGAGAAAATTCTTGAACCAGGAGGATTGAAGGGTGAAGCAATACATACTCCTGCAATATATGTTAATCGTATCGTACAACTACCTAGTTAGATAGTTTGAGGGGTGACTTATGGAACGATATAGGCTTGATAGAGAAGTAATTGCAATGAGGGTCGCAAAAGAATTACGAGATGGCGATGTAGTGAACCTTGGCATTGGAATTCCCACTCTATGCTCTCAATTTGTTCCCGAAGGACGCAGTATTATGTACCACAGTGAAAGTGGTGTGCTTAATTACGGACCCTTAGCGGAATCGGGAAATGAAAATATAGATCTAATAAATGCTGGTGGTCAATTCCTAGCACCCAATCCAGGGATGTCTTTCTTTGATTCTGCAGATGCTTTTGCGATGATAAGAGGAAGTCACGTAGATGTCACAGTACTGGGAGCCATGCAAGTCTCAAGGAGAGGTGATTTAGCTAATTGGATGTTGCCCAAGAGAGGAATAGGTAACGTTGGAGGGGCTATGGACTTAGCAGCAGGGGCTAAAAAAGTCATCGTAGCTATGGAGCACTCAAATAAAGACGGTAAAGCTAAAATTGTTGAGGAGTGTACATTTCCACTAACTGCCAAAGGTTGTGTCGATCTAATTGTTACTGATATAGCAGTCATGGAGATAACATCAGATGGGCTCCTCTTGACTGAAGTAGCCCCCGGATGGGCTCCAGAAAACGTGCAAAAAGAGACTGAAGCTATTCTTAAGGTTTCGTCCTACATTAGAGAGATTGAACTATGAACTATTTAAGTAAGAAAACCTAACATCTGAAACTATTCTCCTAACGAAGACTTAACCAGTTCAGAAAATTAAAGAGTCGAACTATTCCATGATGAAAAAGTTTTTATCACCTTTCATTAGAAGGCCCAACTCCTCGTTACGGGGCCGTTTTGATCGAGTTTCATACATTATTCTTGGCTTGGGTAATCCTGGCCCTAAGTACTCTTGTACTCGCCACAATGTAGGATTCTGGTGCGTTGACCGACTATCCAAAGAGTACTCAACTTCTGTTTGTACAGGAGACCAGGCTGCGTTGCTTGGTGAGTGTTCAATATCATCCACGCGCATCGTTCTGGCAAAACCATCCACCTTTGTCAACCATAGCGGTCGGGCAGCATCAAATCTTATGTCAAGATACAATCTCCCATCACAAAATCTGTTAGTAATATATGACGATATTCATCTTCCTGTCGGAAAAATACGCCTAAGAGCTAATGGAAGCGCAGGAGGTCATAATGGCATGAAATCAATTATAGAGTCTATAGGAACTCGAAACTTTCCGAGATTACGTGTCGGCATTGGTGGCCCTCCACGATCGCTTAGCCAATCAGACCATGTGCTAGGCTCCATGTCGTTAGAAGACCAAAATTTAACAGATGAAGCGATTGAACTTGTAGTACAGGTGGTGTCCTCATTCATAGGCGAAGGTATCACTTTAACAATGAACAAATTCAACTGACCAAACTCTACCATAAGTTTGTCATCGTATAACTCATAGGGCTAGAAGAAGGGAATTATACAACCAAGTGGACACATCTATGTTATTAATAAATCTTATCTTGTCAACGCTCATTCTTACCATAGCCTGTTCCAACTTCCCTAGAGAGAGCCGAACTAACCATACAATAAATACTCTGACTCCGACTTCTATCTCTCAAACAGCAAAAAGTGCAGACATGTTGACATCGTCTGTGTCAGTAAGAAAGAACATACCGCCAGATCGTGATTTATACGACATTGCTCGACGACTAGGGAATAATTATGAAAGCACAATTTCCGTTCGCACACAAAGGCTAGGGCAACAGTATCTCGAAGATCATGAAGAAACTTTTTGGATATTGGATCAGACTAATCAGAATGCTTATAGCGTCCAAGCGACTCTTATGATTGTGTCGGAACATGCTTATTGGTACGTCGATAATGAAGTCTTCATCAAACGTGATGATCTAATCAAAGCAGTTACGTCTTATGAACACAACATTTACCCCACCGTCACGACTTTCTTTGGTGATATCTGGAGTCCCGGTATAGATGGCGATCCACGCCTTACAATTTTACACACTCAGCTATATGGTGCGGCTCTAGGTTATTTCAGTTCCAATGACGAGTATCCGAAACAAATTCGACCGCTCAGTAATCAACGAAAAATGATATACATGGATACCAGATGGCAAAAGCCTGGCTCCCAGGGCTACCTCAGTGTACTAGCGCATGAACTACAACACGCGATTCACTGGAACATAGACAAAGGAGAGGATGCCTGGGTAAATGAAGGTCTCTCTGAATTGGCTGTTGAACTATCCGGGTTTCCGACGTTCCATATCCCTTCATTTCTTAAAAAGGCTGACACTTCCCTCAACTACAGACCTGAGAGTAATGTCAATTCAAGTCCTTATTATGGAGCTTCTAATCTTTTTTTTGCTTATCTCACCCAACATTACGGAGGTGACAAAAACATTAAGCACCTGGTACTAGAACAGGCCGACAGTATAGCTGGTGTTGAACGTTATTTATCCTCCTTTGGAACAAACTTTTTGGGTGTGTTTAAAGATTGGCTAGTTGCCAATTACGTTGGTGAGAATTCTGGCCCCTTTGGGTATACGGACAGAGAAATTAAAACGCAAGATGTCCAATTGGTGGATAGTTTTCGCAAAATAACACAAGAACTTCCGCAATTCGCAGCGAGCTATACCGATATCAGAATTGCCGAAGGAGACGCTGTAATAACATTTGAAGGAGACTCGACCGTTAAACAAGTGAAGACAGAGTGTCTTAGCGGTCGTTTTTGTTGGTGGGGTAATAGAGGGGATAGCATAGATTCTAGGATGACACGGGGATTTGATCTCTCTACATTAACCGAAGCAACCTTGATATTCTGGACCTGGTTCGAAATAGAGAAACATTGGGACTACGGATATGTAAGTATATCCACCGACGGCGGAAGTACATGGGCTACCATGAAGGGTAAATACACCACAAACGACAATCCCCTGGGAAATAATTTTGGTAACGGAATAACTGGCAGATCGAATGTATGGGTAAAAGAGCAAGTGAATCTCACTCCTTTTGTCGGAAGTAATATACTAATTAGATTCGAATACATAACAGACGGCGCCGTTTACTCTGACGGATTAGTCATAGATGATATTTCCATCCCTCAATTGGGTTTCTTCGACGATGCGGAGGAGGATCAAGTTTGGATATCAGAAGGATTCCATAGAATTGAGAATTCAATACCTCAAAAATACGCGATCCGTCTTATCGAGAAAGGATTTAACGACGCCTACTCTGTTAGAGAAGTTATCGTACCAGAGAGCGGCCAACTAGAATTTATAATCGAAGATTTTGGATCCTTGATTGAATACGCTATAGTAATTGTATCCCCTGTCACACGTGATACTCATCAGTCAGTTGAATATACTCTTACCATCAAGCCTTTGACAGAATAGTGATTTATATTTAATCAATGTCTCCACTCATACTCAAGATTACTGTATTCATCATTCTTGTTATTCGGTTAAATATTTTGGCCTAAAGTACACCCTAATTCAACCTCCTATATGGTACATTTCCACCTTTCCTCTAGAGTTACGTAATGCCTCCGTCATAGATGATCTTGCTTCGGAGTATCGATCTACTCTTCGTATCCAAGTCTGTTTTATGATTTTCTCTATCTCTGCATCGTCTGCACCCATCCGCATTGGTTCTCTCAGATCCGTTCCTTCGCTTCCAAATAAACATGTAAATATCTTGCCTTCAGGTGACAATCGAAGCCGAGTACAATCTCCACAGAAAGGCTCAGTCACCGAGTTTATAAGTCCGATTTCTCCCTCACCATCCACGTATCGATATCTGGTCGCAACCTCTCCCGTATAATTAGATGCAATTGGTTCAAGGGGCATTACCTCATTAATCCTCGCCACAATTTCTTTTCCTGAAACCACATTTGCTAAACTCCACCCGTTGCGAGTTCCTACATCCATATATTCAATAAAGCGGACAATATGCCCTCTCTTCTTGAAATACCTTGCTAATTGCACCACCGTGTGATCGTTAATCCCTCTTTGGACCACTGCGTTAACTTTAATAGGGAAAAAGCCATTAGCTTCTGCTGACGCTATGCCCTCCAGAACTCTATCCACTCCGTATCCTCGGCCATTCATTTTTTTAAATATCTGGTCGTCCAACGTGTCTAATGAAATCGTAATCCTATTTAGCCCTGATTGCCTCAAAGCTTTCGCTTTGCCAGGAAGGAGATACGAGTTGGTAGTCATTGTTAGATCTTCTATGCCTTTGATTTTTGCAAGCATCGCCACCAGGTCTTCTATTGATTTCCTAACCAGTGGTTCTCCGCCCGTAATACGTATTTTCGTTGCGCCGAGGTTAACCATTATCTTGGACAACCTAACTATCTCTTCGAAGGTCAATAGCTCTATTTTTGGTAAAAATTTGTAACTTTCGCCGTATATTTCCGCCGGCATACAATATGTGCAACGAAAGTTACATCGATCCGTAACCGAAATCCTTAAATCTTTGAAGGGCCTAGAAAATTTGTCTTCGATTATGGTAAGTGCCATTTGTTAAAGCCTAATTAGAGAGTTGAATTCTGTACTGCAATACCAACGTATCACCCACATTATAACTCAATTATGCAACTTAATAATCTATGTGTTTCTTTTGATGAGTTTGGATACAATTTTTCTACAGGCTCTAGCTCTATGACTAAACATATTTTTTTCATCTCGATCTAGCTCAGCCATAGTTCTGCCCAATTCAGGTATTAAGAAAATGGGATCATAGCCGAATCCATTGGAGCCCCTAGGTTTACTAATTATTAAGCCCTCACATGCCCCTTCGGATATTAATAAAGCCCTGTTAGACTCTGCGACCGCAATAACGCATTTAAACTCAGCCCGGAAATTACGGTCTCCTATCTTGTTAAGTTTCGAGATCAGGAGATCAACACGATCTTCGTCCGTGGCTAATGGTCCAGCATATCTGGCAGAATAAATACCTGGCTTCCTGCCTAAGGCCTCTACTTCCAATCCTGAGTCATCAGCCAAAGTCGTAAGACCGCTAAGTTCGCAATACTTAGTGGCCTTCAATACAGCATTCTCCTTGAAAGTAGTTCCTCTTTCCTCTACTTCTATATCTATGCCCACATCGGTAAGCGATAATATTTCTATAGCCGTACGATCGAAAAAAGTCGCGATTTCTTTAAACTTACCCTTATTATGAGTAGCGATTAAGATTTTTGATTTCATTGGGATATCACCGGGGCTAAATACTTGTTTTAGCTAATTGGTCTTATATGATTCTAGGCCTAATCAATCAATAGAATCATATTTGCCTTGCCTCGCCAAGCTCGTAAGCGCCGCTCGCTTATGGAAGGCCTGTTTTGCTGCCTGAGCGTTCTCACTTCTACCACCCCATGCCTTTAGAGGGGATGCCTGAAGCCCACGTCCAAAAGAAAAGCTAAGCTCCCATGGGACATTTGATGCAGCTCCATACAGGTTGATCTCATTCAAGTTTTTCGTTGCTTCTTCGTCTCCCTGCCCACCCGATAGAAAAACTATCCCTGGTACAGCCGCGGGCACGGTCCTCTTTAGACATTCCACTGTCATCTGTGCCACTTTTTTGGGGCCAGCCCGATTGGAAGCTTCCTTACCAGAAAGAATCATATTCGGTTTTAGTAAAGTACTATCAAGTCTAACATTCTGATTCCCAAGTTGGTAATATACCTCGCGCAAAGTTAGTTCCGTTATCTCATAGCATTTCTCTATACTATGATCACCGTCCATAAGCACTTCAGGTTCAACTATAGGAACCAAACCTGCTTCCTGGCTTAAACCTGCAAAACGAGCTAGGGCATGCGCATTAGCTCCTATCCCATAACTGGTCGGTATATCTTCGCCTATATTAATAACGGCTCTCCATTTCGTAAATTTAGCCCCTAATTTAACATATTCGTCCAAACGACCACGTAAGCCATCAAGACCGTCAGTAATAACCTCTCCTCCTGCTCCTGCTAAAGGGTTAGTGCTTTTGTCTACCTTAATACCTGGCATGATCCCTTGTTCTCTAAGTATATCTACTAATAGCTTACCTTCACGATTTTGCTGGCGAATTGTTTCATCGTAAAGTATAACGCCGCTTATAAACTGTGATGCTCCTTCAGTCGCGAAAAGCATTTCACGGTAATCTCTCCTATTTTCAAAGGAGGACTCTACATTTATAGAGTCAAATCGTCGCTTTATCGTCCCTGTGCTCTCATCTGCAGCAAGAATACCTCTACCTGAACCTACAAGGGCTCTGGCAATATCCCTTAGTTGCATCTCCACTGTCATTTCGTCACCTCATTCCTTAACTGAATAAACTATGCTTCTAGAATTTTAAGCACAGTATGCACTACACTCGTATTACCTATAATAAGCGGCACACGCTGATGAATTTTCTCGGGTTGAATCTCGAGTATAGGTATGGAACCGGAAGACGCCCTACCTCCGGCCTGTTCCGCAATGAACCCCAGAGGATTGGCTTCATACATTAGGCGCAACTTCCCTTGCTTGTTCTTTGCATCTCCAGGGTAAAGAAATACGCCGCCTTTCAGAAGGTTTCTATGGAAATCAGCAACCAGAGAACCTACATATCGCTGGGAATAAGAAGTTCTTAAGTGAGCAGCGACTTTTTGCATCTTCTCATCCCATTTGCCAACATTTCCTTCATTGAAACTATAATATTCGCACTTACTAGGTATATTTATGTCAGGGTGCGTTAAGAGAAATTCACCAGATTTTGTGTTAAGGGTAAAGCCGTTCACACGACCCACAGTCGCGACTACCAATACAGTGCTGGATCCATATATCACATATGCGGACGCAACCTGCTTGTTACCACTTTTTAACAATGTTCCACTGCCCAAAATTTCTTCAGGATCTTTATGCCATATACCGAAGATCGATCCTATCGTAACAGCAACATCTATATTTGAAGATCCATCTAATGGATCCATCAACACAACATATGTACGGGAGGAGTCATCATCATCTCCCATCATCACGCCTTTTTCTTCTTCCTCTGAGCCCACAGCCGCTACGCGCCCACTGTCAACAAACATTCTTATGAAGGTCTCAGATGCGAGACTGTCGAGCTTTTGGACTATCTCACCTTGAACGTTTACCTCTCCTGTAGAGCCTAGAACCGAGGCAGTAGCCGCATCTCTCACTAGGCTTTGTATCATAGCACCTCCTCCTGCTATGGCTTTTATAACAGCATCAAGGCCATCGGTGTGCTCATTATTGGATCTACCCCTATCTAAGTAGTGTGATAGAGTCTCTTGATGGTTTGTCACGGAGAAGGCCTCTTGTTATTACATGAAGAGTAGAATGGCAATGACAGCTCTGTAGTGACAAGCTTACCATAGGCATAGACCTGCCTCAAGACCATTATTAGGCTGCGAATTAGACCTGTGGCCCATATATCCGTATGTATTTATATTCCTAATGCTCACAATCACTGGTAACTTTAATTCTAGCTACCGTGTATCTAAATGAGAAGCATCGTTAAACCGATTAATTCTCCAGAAAAACGGATTGTAGCTAGTCTCCTCTAGTGAAGTCCATAAGTCTAGATCAAATGTGAAGTCAAATAGAGCAGTGTTGCGAATATTCATCCCCCAGATTAGTTCTGTACGCATAAGAACAGCCAGTAAGTTTTGAAGTATCCCACCGTGAGTAAACGCAATTATTACATCGTCATCTGAATGCTTTCTAATTACTGTAGATAGGAAGAGATGAGCTCTAATATTACGTTCTTTAAACGATTCAGCTTTGGGAACCTTATCCCAGTTCCTATTCCTTAGAAATTCTCGAGACAGCTTAGGATGTCTTAAATCAATCTCTTCCCATGTTAGGCCACTGAATATACCTATATCGTATTCCTTCAGGTTATCTAGATACTCTATTGGTACCGACCAAGATCCACAAACGATCTGTGCGGTATCTCTAGTTCGTCGAAGAGGACTGGAATAAATATGATTGATTTCCAGTTTCTCCTCCTTGAATCTATCGTGTAATTTTCGAGCTTGATCCCTCCCTGTCTCAGACAGAATGTAATCCATCCGTCCCTGTAGTCTGCCATCAGCATTGGCAATTGTTTCTCCATGTCGTACGAACATAATTCTCAAAGTATGCTCACAACTCTTCCACTACTTTAATTTCTCCTGTACAGGTAGCCTCTAGCAGGGTTCTGAATGGATATCCGTACCTCCTAATCTTATCGCTCCCTCCCTCCCCTCGATCCAATATAGACATTACCATTATTACTTCACACCCTTCTGCCTCTAATGCTTCTATCGCAAGGAACAAACTTGTCCCAGTAGTACATGTGTCGTCAACAATCGCAACTTTCGATCCTGGTTTTAATGGCCCTTCTATAGACCTCTTGCCTCCATGTGATTTCACTTCCTTTCGCACGATTAAGCCTGGTATGGGCCATCCCTCAACATAGCTTAATGCCGCCACGGCAGAAACAATTGGATCTGCACCCAGAGTTGGGCCGGCTATAGCCTCGGCCCCGCAGGCTCGTAATATCTCTAAGAAGGCTTTCCCCACAAGATATCCACCTTCAGGATCTAGAGTAAGGACCCTACCATCAAAGTAATATGTGCTTGTATTTCCCGATGACAGTCTAAATGTTCCATACGTCAATGCTTTGTTATTCTTCGCCAGCTCCAAAATTCTTTCCGCGTAGTCGTTGATCACATTGCCCCTTTTCTCACTTAATTATTATTTAAAGTATTCAGCTGAAACAAACACAATACTACACATAAAGTTTTTTGCTAAATATATAATGCTCAACCGATTCTGGTACAAGAGTACTAATTGGTAACCCTTGTGAGAGCCGTGTCCTTATCTCCGTACCACTAATGTCAACAAGAGGGGAATCCAACTGTACAAGGGCTCCCGAAGCGCCCATCCTTATTCGTTCCAGGACCTTTGAGTTAAAATCAGGGAACCCCGGCCGGGACACCGTCACCAAGGTACACAGTTCGAGTACGCGTTGTGGTTTATGCCATCTTCCCAAGTCCATGATTGAGTCCATCCCGGTGATAAGGTATAGTGCCGTTCCCGGTTCTACAGCAGCATGTATTTCTGATAGTGTATCGGCCATATAGGAAGGCCCCTCTCTCCTTATTTCCATATCCGATATACTAAAATGAGATCTATAATTAACTACTAATTTAACCATAGCCATTCTATGGCATGCTTGGCTTATATTTTGTTCGGACTTGAGCCAGGGAACACCGGCAGGAATAAAAATTATTTCATCTAATTCGAGAGTCTCCCTGGCTGTTTCTGCAAGGACGATATGTCCGTTATGAATGGGATCGAACGTGCCACCAAAAACCCCTATCTTCATTTTATTCCCATTCCCACTCTAACTTTCCTATTCTAACGATATCACCGGAAGATATTCCCGCTTCTTCTAAAGCCTTTACTATACCTATGTGACGCAAATAGCCATAAAATTGGATCCTAGCATTCCAGTCTGTATCATCAATCATAGAAGCTATTCTGGAAGCTCTTCTAGAAGTGACAATGAAGTCATCTCCATCCTTTATTATTTGCTCTCTATTAGCACTTGGAGCTGGTTTTATCACAGGTACTTGAACTCGTTCTTGACTCTGTTCGCATAATCTTGCCTCTTTTGATAGTTCTCCAAGAGCACTAAAAGCTCTGCCTATTAGCGCTCCCACACCTTCTGTGGTCGCTGCCGATATAAACAGAGGATTAATCCCATTTGAAGAGAACGCCGATAATAATTCATTACGTTTACATTTTACTTCAGGTATGTCTATTTTATTTATAACTACAACCTGAGGTTTATCTTGTAAGTCTTTGCTAAATAGCTTTAATTCATTATTGATTCGAAGATAGACACTCATAGGATCTTCCGATGACCCATCAATCAAATGAATCAGTACTCTTGTGCGCTCAATGTGACGTAGAAAATCGTGGCCAAGTCCAACACCTTTATGAGCATCCTCTACTAAACCAGGTATATCTACCATCACCAGCGATGCTGCGTAGCTTTCGACTACCCCAAGGATAGGCTCCAAAGTTGTGAATGGATAGTTAGCTATCTTAGGTTGCGCGGAAGTAACGACGGATAGAAGACTGGATTTACCAGCGTTTGGTGCACCAATGATGCCGACGTCAGCTAATAACTTAAGTTCCAAGCGTAAAGATAATTTCTCTCCTTGTTCCCCTTCTTCAAAGAGGAGTGGATATTGATTTGTTGATGTGGCAAAGGAAGCATTACCTCTTCCTCCTTTTCCTCCCCTTGCAAATAAAACTTTCTCTTCCTGCGTATTCATATCGTATAGCAGTTTTGGGTCATTGGAATCTGTCCAAATTTGTGTTCCTTCAGGTATTGCTAATGAAATATCTCGGCCCTTTTTTCCTTTTTTAAGGCTTCCCTTTCCATAACCTCCATTTCCAGCAGAAAATAGAATGTTATATTTGAAATTCAATAATGTATTTATGTTTTTTTCTACATAAAAGTAAACATTTCCGCCATCTCCACCGTCTCCTCCATCAGGACCTCCTCTCGGCATGAACTTTTCATGCCGACCGCTTTTTGCGCCATTTCCGCCATTTCCGCTTTTTATATTAATTATTACTTTATCAATCATTTTCTTTTTATATAATAATATATCTTAATAAGAGTGTTAACTTATGGGATAAGTCTATTTACCCCTAGCGGGATATCTTTGGATTTTAACACATGAAATGGATGATAAACTGTGGATACTTTTGGGATATCTTCTAGAGAAAAGTAAATGGGTTTCCGAGAAAACAAGGAATCGGTCTAAAGCCCTAGTTATCCACATAGAGCCCTAGTTATCCACATTATATGGGTAGTTATCCACATAGTTATGTAAAGTCATTTGGTTTGTTTCTTAGTTTTTTGATAGCAAATTTAAGGTATATCTCGGATCTAGTCTCTGTATATTAGAAGGCACTTAGGAGTTTGAAAGAACCTCTCGCAAGTTTATGATATCACGTCTTAAACCTGCATCGGCATTAAGTTGGTTTGCTATACGATCGCATCCATGCTTGACAGTGGTGTGGTCCTTCCCGCCTAGAATTCGACCAATAGTGGAGAGTCCTAAATTGGCCTCCTTCCTAAGTAGGTACATAGTAACCTGACGGGCATGCGCTGTTCTTTTATCCCGTTTACGACCTGCAAGTGCGTCCCTTCCTATACCAAAATAGGATGAGACAACGTCAATAACTGTTGTTTCCGATAAACGTCTTGTTCCTAAGGAATTAACAACGTCGGCAACTGCCTGCTTCACTAATTGGACAGTTACAGGCATTTGCGTGAGCTGAGCATATGCTATTACTCTATTGAGGCTACCTTCTAGTTCTCGTATGTTTTTGTGTATTCGTTCAGCGAGAAATTCAATAACCTCTACAGCAATCTCTTGCTTCATTAACTCAGCCTTTGCGCGAAGAATCGCTAGGCGTGTTTCCAAATCAGGTGACTGGATATCAACAACTAGGCCACCTGCCAGTCTAGACTGCACTCGCCCCTCCAGTAATGTTAGAGCGTTAACAGGGCGATCACTAGTAATAACTATTTGGCGGTTTGACATGTGTAGTGCATTGAAGGTGTGGAAAAATCCCTCCTGTGTTTGCTCTTTCCCAATTAAGAACTGTATGTCGTCTAGTAGCAAAACCTCAGCGCTCCGATATCGGATACGGAACGCTTCTGTTTGTCCCTCACGTATGGCTTTAATATATTCGTTCGTAAACTCTTCAGTTGTAGCGTAGATAAGGGTTTTCTTTTGGGATAATACCTTGTGGCCAATGGCATGTAGAAGATGTGTCTTACCGAGGCCCACGTCAGAGTATAAAACTAAAGGATTGTAGACGAAACCAGGGTTGTTGGACACAGCTTCTGCGGCGGCATGAGCCAGTTCATTTGATTTACCAACGATAAAGGTCTCGAAAGTGTACCGTGGGTTAAGGAATGTTGGTTTATCCAGTTGGGGCAGATTCAAAGATTCGTGTACGTTCGATCTACCAGAATCTTGAGTCTTATTAGCGCTCTCTTGAATATGGTCGGGTGAAACGGAGATATGCTCATCTGTGGATGTGTTGCCAATCTGCAATACCCGGAAACGGACTTCCGTCCGAGATTTGGTCACTCTCTCCATTGCTTGTGATATTAGGGAGTACATCCTCTGCTCTAGCATTTCTGCAACAAATGCGTTTGGTGTCCCTACAATGAATTCATCTCGTTCCTTCGCGACTCCTATGGTACCCTTAAGCCAAGTTTCATAGCTAGGCCGCGTCACCTGAATTTGGAGTTCACCTAGTACAGCTTCCCATATTTGTTTTGCTTGTTGTGCATTCATATCTTTGGTATCTATTTTTTGAGTATTCATTTAAGGTCTCTCAGCCGGGATGGGTAAACAGATTCTAGCACACATCAAGGTGGACAAAACAAGAGAGAAATATTTCAGGAATTGTTGTGGCATTAAATGGTGCAAACGGGTATTAAGAGTCGCTCACCTTTTTTGGTGGAAGGTCACTGGGTTTTCAGAATTTTTGAAATTAAAGCGTCTTGGAATCTGTTCATATACTTAGTGGAACTACGTGGACCAGACACCTCTTTTTAGACTTCTTCCAACCAATACCCCAGTGTTTATCCCTTTATCTATAACAATCCGGCCGTTGACTATGACATAGTCTATTCCAATAGGATATTTTTTGGGATCGCTTTTTGTCCCAGGGGCTTTAACCGTTTTAGGATTAAAGACTACAATATCGGCTTTATATCCATCAATCAATAGTCCCCTATCCGGTAAACCCAGTCGTTGAGCAGGGAAAGAGGTCATTTTACGTATAGCCTCAGGGAGGCGGAGGTTTTTTTCGGCTCTTACAAACTCGGCCAGAACAATGGGGAAGCAACCATATGTTCTCGGATTAGGATATTCTCCGAATAGGATGGCATCACTCGCAATCATTCCTGCAGGATGAGAAACGAAATCGTGAAGCGTGTGCGGGTTTGTTCCTAAGCCTACTGTCGATAATCCCAGATTCTCTTCCAAAAGTAAATCGAATAGAGTTTCAGCCATATCTTGGTTGCGGAGGGTAGATATTTCTTCTAGTGATTTACCATCGTATATTTTATTATGTGCTAACCTGAAGTTAGTTAGCCAGTTATTTTCTAGACGTTCTTTCGGGATCTCTTTTTTCATCCTAGCCCGGTCTAACGGATCTTTAAGAGCTGCGATCAATCGTTCTGGGCCCCCATCTTTAGACCAACCAGGCATTCCTATAGCTATGGTAGTGCCGGAGTATGGGTACGTGTAACAGTCAAAAGTCACATCCATGCCATCATCTCTAGCCTTCTCGACTAAGCCTAAATAATCTAGGTGACTTCCCTCACCTTGTGATCCTTGGCGATAATGGGTTAAATGAACCGGAATACCACTAAGACGTCCTATGTCAATCGCTTCCTGCCAAGGAGCTAGAAGACCTTTAGATTTCAGGCTGGCTCTAGTATGTGTGTGATAGAATCCTCCCATCTTAGCTGCCACTTCTGAAAGAACGGAAAGCTCATGTGTGCTTGCATAAGCCCCTGGAGGGTAATCCAACCCCGTAGAAAGGCCCCAGGCGCCTTCCTCCATAGCCTCGCGTAACACTGCCTTCATATCAGAAAGTTCCGAATCTGTTGCTGGGCGCTGGTTCCACCCAACGCTCCAGATGCGAATAGGAGAATTCCCAACTATATAAGCTATGTTAATAGCCACTCTATTGTCATACTTACTGAGCAATTCGGCTACCGTTAGCCAGTCGGTTGGAGTAGGTGGGTACCAGTTTAGACCCGAGTCTAACCAAATATAGCGGTCCAATTCCCTTTTTGTTTTGAAAGGGGCGTGAGAGATGCCGTCGATCCCAATTAATTCTGTCGTCACACCCTGTCGTATTTTAGGATCATGATGAGGTTCCCCTAAAATGGTCAAACCTGCGTGGGAATGTAAATCTATGAATCCAGGACAGACGACATGGTCTGAAGCGTCGATAGTTCTGGAGGATTCAATCTCTGGGAGGTTGCCGCGAATGATGGTTATTAATTCATCTTTCACTACCACATGCCCATAGTAACCGGGATTACCAGTACCATCTACAACAAAACCGTTCTTTATTAATAAATCAACCAATAACCCTTACCTTTCTAAAAGCCAACAGTTTGGTTTCGTATCTTAACGAGTATTATCCCTTGGAATCTAAAATTCGGAGAATTCCAAGGGAAGCTAAACCATTTTTAGTAGTACAAAGATTATAATACAGGACTTTTATTAATTAGCACATATAGTCATACATACCATTTAGCTTACAAGCAATTATTCCATATTCATCGTGCTAATATTGTAAAGGAATCGAGAGGAAGTCGTCGCCGTATCGTCTAATTGAGTTAGGGTAAATACATCCACCACGATTACGGACAGTCTTTCACACATTCCGCCGCACAATAATCAAAATATAGAGAGGAAAGAATATTGAATAACTCTCCCATAAATTTTAACGGAAGAATGGCAAAGGAGGTAGCTATAACCACTGCTTTTCAAGCGGGCAATTATTTGAAAGAGCGATTTTATGCCCCGAAGAAGATTAGACGTAAGGGACCAGGCGATATTGTCACTAATGTGGATATAGAAGTGGAAGAACTGATAAGAGAGAAACTTAACTTAGTGTTCCCGCATATCGGATTTATCGGCGAGGAGACACAGGGTGATCCAATAGATGCTGGATATGTCTGGATAGTAGATCCAGTGGACGGAACCCGGAACTATGCTGCCGGAATCCCGACGGCATCAGTAGTAATAGGATTGGCAAAGGACGGCGAGGTCCTTGTAGGAGTGAACTACGATCCATTTCTAAATGAAATGTTTCATGCCGAGAAAGGGCGCGGTGCTTTCATGAATGACAGAAAACTTAATGTTTCTAAAAAGAAAGATCTCGGAGAAATCATTATTGCCACTGATAAGAGCCGATCGTATGAGGAAAAATGTCACACGCTAGAATTAGTAAAATTTGCGTGCCAGCGTTCCTGTGCGATTAGAATCATGGGATCGTCAGCATTGGCTCTATCGTATGTAGCAGCAGGCCGGTATGATCTGTATTTCCACAGTGGATTGTCGCCGTGGGATCAGGTCGCGGGTATCCTTCTAGTAGAAGAGGCAGGAGGGACTGTGACTGACAGGACAGGAGGAAAGGTGCGTCTTAAGAGTAATGGTATCATCGCTGCGAATAGGCCGCTCAGCCGAGCGTTCATGAATGAGACCGAAGGAATGCAGTGGCGCTGCCCGGTCCCGGAATAACAGTTGACACAAGCTGTTATCTGACTTTGTTGACACGTCTACGCATACGCCGTATACTTCTTTGTCGATCAAGACGGGTTTGTTCACCTTTTGAACGAAAGAACCTCCGGTTCCTTAACTCTCTCATTATCCCTGAGCGTTGCATAGAGCTCTGGAACCTCTTGAGAAGACTTTCAGGATCTTCACCATCTCGTATAATTACGAATGCCAATTGGACACCCTCCGGATTCTTCCGCTAAACCTCAACATCGGCGGTATCGTAGCGGGAAATTGCATACTAACGTGTGTCGCGATTATATCACATGGGATAAGGCACAACAACTGAACTAGAGACTGCAATTAGCCGAAGTATATTTGTTATACCCAAGGCCAAGGGATGTTTACCGAAGGATCTAGGTTAGGGATTCTGGGATTCTCTAGAATTGCAGCTAGTCGTGATTTAAGTGCCGTGAGTTCTACCAAAGAAAGCATTTCTGAGAATTGAATCGAAAAATTGTCTCCAGATTCCAGTTGGCAAAGAAGAATCTCGAGATCATTCAATAGCAACTTCGAGATATCAAGGTCACAAAACTCGAACATAACAGTTCGTAATTTGAATAAAGGATGAAAATTTAGTCCGTGGTCGATACTCCAAATCTTATCTTTCTCGTCCACTAGGAAGTGGCCAGCCTTACGGTCTGCGTTATTGACTAACAAATCGAAAACTGCAAAGCGTTCGAGCTCTACGGCTCTTCTTTCAACAATATCAAAGTAGGTAGTTTCAGGGTCGTGCTCTATGTAAAGCTGCAAGGACCCCAGCCCGAAGGGCCCTTCTCTAATCAGCGTGAGAGGTATGGGGGGCCATCCTAAAGAGCGACTAAGTAAAAAAGAAAGATATTCCCTTTTATATAAGGTCCCATAAGCGAAGTCATAGAGTGGTCGTTCTCCATCTCGTGGCTTATAAATAGCACGAATGTAGTGGCTCTCATCTACTCTAAGTCCGATAAGAAAAGAATGATTAGAACCCCATGGCAACCTATGCCCTCCAACGACAGCGCCATCCTTCAAGAAAGGAAGAGCATCATTCTCAGGTAGGGAAACAGACGTCATATTGGAGTTTTGTGACTCGTCAGAATACAAATGTACCTCTCATGCCATATATAAATAAGACAAAACGCTAAAGTCTATCGGATGTTATATGACCATTGGTTCTAGGGCATTTGTGGCCTGAAGCATCTAAGGGGGCTCCACAGAGAGCGCAAGGTGGTCTGCCTGCGGCGACTACCCCGAGTGACTCTTCTGAGAATTCATTCATTAGAGACTTGTTAACCCATATTCTTATTGAGGGATTATCGTTGTCGTCATCGAGCTGATGCGCATCTATAATAAAAAGGCCTGTATCTTGATCATGGCCCAAGACGAGCTTAATTACGGCAAAATCTAGTTTGGTAAACGCAGGAGCTTCTCTATCTAAAGGTCCCATACTAGACATATTATGATCGAAGTTAGGAAGACTTGCTGAAACTTGTTTGCTAGCGAGTGCCAACTGAAGAACCTGCTCTTTTTCCATCCATAGAATGGCCGAACTACTGCCACTGTCTACCAGAAGTCGGAAAGTACGACTACCCGGTTTTCCAAGCGCTTCTGGCTTTAATTTAGTTACTTGGGTAAATTCTACTTTAGCTGTGCTCATGATGTGTTCGAATCTTATTAGTTTACGATAGAATCTGCAAGTTTCTATTTAGTGGAGATATACGGTATGAAGTTCATGAGCCCAAAGAAATTGGACTAAACTCAATTTTATTCCAATAGGCACATGACCAATATAAGAAACTGTTGTTGAGATTTAATTGACGGGCCATAAATCAAAGGGTAGCATGACTTAACACAAAACCTTAGCATATGACAAGAGATTAAACAGTGGAATTTCCAAGGAGAGAGCCGAGTGAAAACTAAAGCGGCAATACATAAAACATTTGGTCAACCACTTATCATAGACGAAGTAGAAGTCCCGGATCCCCGACCTGGTCAGGTTGTTGTCAAATTAATTTCGACAGGAGTCTGTCATTCACAGCTCCATCAGATAAAAGACCCTACCCTGCCACGGCCAGCTATTCTCGGCCACGAGGCCGCAGGGGTGGTTACTAAAGTGGGAAGAGATGTCAGAGATTTGACAGAAGGAGATCATGCTATAGTTACATGGATTCCCAAAACACCGGTTATCGGGAGAAGGCCGTATATTAGGTCCGGCGTGACATATAAAAAGGAACTTATTTATGAAAATACAGTGTACGCTTGGGCCGAAGACGTGCTCACAGAAGCTGAATTCGTGGTTCCTATATCTAAAGATGAACCTACTGATGTAGCATCAATCGTGGGATGTGCGGTACTTACTGGAGCGGGGGCGGTATTACATACAGCCAAAGTGAGAACCGGCGATTCAGTTGCCGTTTTCGGTGTAGGGGGTGTCGGTTTAAGTTCTATTGCAGCGGCATCAATCCTCGGTGCTTATCCAATAATAGCCGTTGATTTAAAGGACGAAAAACTTGAATTTGCAAGACAATTCGGTGCTACTCATTTCATCAACGCATCAAATATAGAGCCAATTCAAAAGATTGTCGAAATTACCGGAGGTGGAGCCGATTTTGCATTCGATACCATAGGCGTGAGGATAACTAATGAACAAATATTACCGTCAGTAAGAGCTGGCGGGCCTGGTGCCGATAATATAGGAGGCACTGCTGTACTTGTTGGAGTACCAGGTAGTGAGATGACGATCGACCCGGGTCTTTTCATGAAAGGACAAAGAAGGTATGTTGGAAGTGCCGGCGCGACGTATCCTGTTAGAGATTTTGAGATATTTCTCAGATGGCACAGAGACGGAAAATTCCCTTTGGATAAACTAGTAACTAAGAGGTATAGTTTGGAAGATATTAACGAGGCGTGTGAAGATTTAGAAAACGGCCGAATACTGGGTCGAGCTATTATCGAAATTTGATCCTTTTCCTGTAAACCCTTAAAAAGGCATGAAATATTTAAGGTCAAGCGTTGATTAAGCTGGCTAGATATCCCGCTCCGAATCCATTATCTATATTAACTACGCCTATACCGCTTGCGCAGCTGTTCAGCATTGCTAAAAGGGCGGCAAGTCCCTCAAAATTAGACCCATAACCGATACTCGTAGGAACAGCTATTACAGGTACATTCACAAGGCCACCAATGACAGAGGGAAGGGCGCCTTCCATACCGGCAACCACAATTATGACATTGGCATTCAGTAATATCGTTAAATTATCTAACAAGCGGTGAATTCCAGCTACGCCAACATCAAATAAGCGGTCAACCTTACAATCCATGAGTTCAGCTGTTGTTATTGCCTCGTAGGCAACTGGCAAGTCTGCGGTGCCAGCGCATACAACAAGCAACCCTGGTTTGAGTGGTTTGGTCTCGCGTCTGTCTACCACAATGGCTTTGGATTGTTCTTCATAGATTGCGTCTGGAACTTTTTCTTTAACGGCGTCAAAAACCGCGTGACTGGCTCTAGTCACAAGTAGGCGTTCTGAGTGGCTTAGCACCACTTCAGCTATAGAAGATATTTGCTGAGGAGTTTTGCCTTGTCCAAAAATAACTTCGGGAAAGCCCGTACGGATTGACCGATGATGATCCACTTTGGCAAAACCCAAATCTTGGTAGGGTAGCTTTTTAAGATGCGACAAAACTTGATCTAAAGTTAAGTCATCGTCTCGATATTTAGTTAAAATGTTGCGCAAGCGAGTCTCGTCTATAGCGGACACTCCTAGTGAAATAAATTTCTTGAGGGCCGTACAACCTAGATTATCCTATTGCCCATAATATGGAGTTAACAAGAAACCTCTCCATAATAGTCCATAATTCAATTCTAAACTCTAATGTTGGCCTTTTTACGAGATAAATGCTTCTTAAGGTAGTGACCCGTCGAGGATCGTTCATTTCGTGTTAATTCCTCTGGTGTGCCCTCAGCAATAATATGACCGCCGTCATCCCCTGCTCCCGGTCCAAGATCTATTATCCAGTCAGCATTCTTTATCAGATCTAAGTGGTGCTCAATTAAAATGACAGTGTTGCCAGCATCGACCAATCGCTGCAGGACTCTTATTAAATGAGAGCAGTCTTCAAAAGAGAGGCCTGTAGTAGGTTCGTCCAATATGTAAAGAGTGTTACCTGTGGCTCGCTTTGAAAGTTCGGTCGATAGTTTCACTCGTTGCGCCTCCCCTCCACTAAGTTGCGTGGCTGGTTGGCCTAGCCTTATGTAACCGAGACCAACGTCGGACATAGTCTGTAGTTTTCTCTGTATTTTAGGAATGTTTGAAAAGTGTTCTAAAGCTTCAGTGACTGTCATGCTTAGGACTTCGGAGATATTTTTCCCTTTATAGAAGATCTCCAGCGCTTCACGGTTGTATCTTTTACCCTTACACATTTCACAAGGTACCGTAACATCAGGAAGAAACTGCATCTCAATATTTATGTGTCCATCACCGGAACAAGCCTCACATCTTCCTCCTTTAACGTTGAAGGAAAATCTTCCTGGCTTGTAGCCACGAACTCTGGCATCTGGAATCGTGGCAAAAAGTTCTCGTATTGGGGTGAAGGTTCCTGTATAAGTGGCCGGATTACTACGTGGAGTACGGCCAATGGGCGATTGATCAATATTCACTACCTTATCTATATTCTTCATGCCTTCTATGGTATCGAATTCACCTGCACGGTCCCTAGACTTGTATAATTCTTGGGATAGTTTCTTATAGAGAATTTCGTTTATCAGAGTGCTTTTTCCTGATCCAGATACGCCGGTAACACATACTAAAACACCCATAGGGAAGATCACATCTAAGTCCTTGAGGTTGTTTTCCCTGGCCCCTGTGATTCTTATATTTTTACTTGTCTTAGTTCGGCGAGAGTCAGGAACAGGTATTTGTTTTATACGCCCTAAATACTGACCGGTGATTGAATCGGGATTCTTAATAATTTCTTCGAGCGTACCGCTAGCCACTATATGGCCACCGTGTTCACCTGCACCGGGACCGAGGTCTATGATATGATCGGATTCTCTTATAATGGCCTCGTCATGTTCCACGATTAAGACTGTATTCCCCAGATCTCTCAGACGCTTAAGAGTGCCTATAAGCCGATGATCATCGGCTGGGTGCAAGCCTATAGAAGGTTCGTCGCATACGTAAAGAACACCGATAAGCCCCGATCCTATCTGTGTTGCCAACCTAATTCGCTGGGCTTCACCTCCGCTTAATGTGGCCGCTCTGCGGGATAATGTAATGTAGTGTAAACCAATGTTGAAAAGAAAACGGAGCCTGGATTCTATCTCTTTGAGTATTTGTGATGCTATCATCTTCTCTCTAGATGTCAGATCCTCACTGTGTTCCGTAGACACACTATAGTTTTCTAAAGTGGTTGTATTTATCGGTATTTGGTGGGAATCGACCCCATTTTGTGACGCAATAGTAGTTCTGTCTGTCTCGGCAGTATTGGAATTATCCAAAGATGTTCCACTAATTTTTTCTATCCATTCGAGCGCTTCTCCTACTGATTTATCGGTTACGTCCATTATATTTAAATCAGCGACAGTGACAGCCAGGGCTTCCGGAGACAGGCGGCGTCCTGAACAAGTCTGACAGGGGCTTTCAGCCATGTAGCGCGAAATATCAGATCTAACATGGTCAGATTCTGTCTCTAGATAACGACGGGAAAGATTGTTGATTACTCCCTCAAAAGTGGTGTCCCATTCGTACAGTCGTCCCTTACGGGTCCGGTGCTTAATGTTTATTAACTTACCTTTGCTACCATAAAGAATGATGTTCTTGTACTTCTTAGGTAGTTTATGAAATGGAATTTCAGTAGAGAAATTGTATGTTTTGGATAGGGCATTTAGCATGCTTGAAAACCATGGGTTTGCGGAACCAGCACGTTGCCAGGGCTGTATGGCTCCCTTTTCAAGGCTTAGGCTTTTATTTGGAACAACCAGATCTGGATCAACTTCCAATTTGTATCCCAAGCCGGCACATTGTGAACAGGCACCGTGTGGGTTATTAAAGCTAAAGGTACGAGGTTCTAGCTCGCCTAAGCTTATGTTGCATTTAACACAAGCGAAATTCTCTGACATGATTAGCTCTTTTTCGTCTACGATATCCAATAAAATCACGCCATTCGCCATTTTCAGGGCCGTTTCCACTGAGTCGACGACACGGCTTGGCTCAGCACTATCTCCTATGACGAGACGATCGACTACGATTTCTATTGTGTGCCATTTCTGCTTATCTAGATTAAAATCTTCACTTAAATCGTGAATGGTCCCGTTAATTCGAACTCGAACGAACCCAGCTTTGCGGGCCTCTTCGAAAACCTCCTTGTGTTCCCCTTTGCGTCTTCTTACCATAGGGGACATGATTTGTATACGAGATCTTTTCGGAAGGGACAAAATTACATCAACAATTTGTTGTGGTGTTTGCCTTTGAACCGGTTGATTACAGCTGTAGCAGTGAGGCCTACCTGCTCTAGAAAATAACAGCCGTAAATAATCGTATATTTCTGTAACCGTACCGACTGTTGAACGAGGATTGTGAGAAACTCCTTTTTGGTCTATCGAAATTGCTGGTGACAATCCCTCTATGTAGTCTACGTCTGGTTTGTCCATGCGCCCGAGAAATTGCCTGGCATATGCCGAAAGCGACTCGACGTATCGGCGTTGGCCTTCTGCATATATCGTATCAAAAGCTAGGGAACTTTTACCTGATCCAGATACACCTGTCATAACCACTAATTTATTTCGAGGAATGGTAACATCCACATTTTTAAGGTTGTGTTCTCTGGCACCTTTGACAACAATATTTTCCAATGGCATATTAGGTCCTCTGTCTCTTACTGGATAGCAGGCATTTACTTAGTTGTTTAAATTTATTATTTACTTAAATATACAGAGTAAGTCTAAGAAGGGTGATATATCGGTTATTCTAGCATTGCGTTACCATTCATTGCACGGGAAATCCCGGATCACGGTTTAATAAAACGATGACCATAAAAAGAGGCTCTACAAGCAATCCCCTATTTCCCCAAAAAATGCAAAAGGAATCGCCCTTTTCTTTGATTGATTCCAACATTGCATATTATATGAGTTACTGAAGATTCATGGCCTGATATAAGAGTTTCACCCCATGCACGCAGGTCGCCCATTGTGGTCTCTCCTTGGTCCCAATCCGGTACGAGAGATTCCAAGGTTTCCCAACGAGGTCTTCTAAAAAACATGTGCATACGGTTATCAGTTCTCCCCTTCATGACAATGCCGCCAGCTTCTGTTACCAGTATTATTCCAGCTGCTACATCCCAGATCTTAGGACCTGTTGTTATTGCATACTGAGTTACACCCTTAGCAACCAGAGCTAGCTCGTAGGCTATACTACCAGTAACACGGACATCACCTAGTGGCTGATTTTCATGCGAGTCGTATGACTTAAGCAAGCTTCTTAAAGATCCGGGTAAAGTTGCGAGAGACGCTTCATCTACTTTACTCGCTTTTAACTTCGGTAAAACTACACCGTCTATAAATGCTCCGTTATTTTTGCGAGCATGAATAATGATCCCTGATTCTTTTTCAGGCCAGGGTAGGGAAATGGCTCCGACTATTGGAGTCCCCCGATATAGTACGCCTACTGAACACGCGAATATAGGTAGCCCAGCAACGAAGTTTTTGGTTCCATCAAGAGGGTCGATGATCCAAACATAATCTGGGGCGAGACAGGGTTCCAGATTTATATCTTCATCCTCCTCACCTAGGATCCCATGGGCAGGGAAAATCGTTGTTATATTTTCCTTTAAATAATCTTGGGCTTCTCTATCTGCGATTGAAACGGGATCGTTTTTCCCCGAACCCTTGTAATCAACTGTTTGTATCTCCCCGAAGTGCTTGCTGAGAATCCGGCCCGCTCCAATCGATATCTTAATAGCCGTTTTCTCAATATCTAAATATAGGGAATCTTCCGTGGACTTTACAGTCATCAAGGTTCTCCATTGAAGAGTCATTAGCCAGTGTAAGGCTCGCATTCCGACGCGTCAACGGTATACAATGGAGTTTCCATGCTGTCCTAAGACATTCTGTTATAGACAATGGGGGAATACCGAGTACTTTTCTGTACTGTCCCCACTTTATTAGCCCACTTTATCTTTCGCTTCTTGCCAGAGAGCGTCCTTCTCCTCCATGTTGAGTTGCTTTAAATCAAGACGGGTTTCCTTCAAGATTTTCTCAACAAAAGTGAATCTTCTATAAAATCGAGCATTGGCTTTCCTCAATATAGACTCGGCATCTATATTCATCCACCTTGAAAAATTTACTAGTGAAAATAAGACGTCTCCCAGTTCGTGTTCTTTACCTATAACCGATTCCGATAGCTTAAATTCTCTAATTTCCTCTATAATATTTTCGAACACTGCCTCGATGTTATTCCAATCAAATCCAAGACGGGAGGCTCGCTCTTGAACTACTTGGGCATACGCCAGTGCGGGCATAGACACAGGCAATCCATCGAGTATCGACGATTCTGAGTTTTTGTCGTTGACTTGTTCACTTCTCTTGATGTCATCCCATTGACTTTCGACCTCGCTTGAGGTCAGGGATTCGGGTTTATCGAAAATGTGGGGATGGCGTCTGAGGAGTTTGTCAATAAGTTCTTTAAAAACTTTCTTCCTCGTAAATTCGCCCCGTTCTTCCCCTATATGAATTTGAAGACCGATATGCAACAAGAGATCCCCTAGTTCTTCTACAATACCTTGCGTATGGTCGTCTTCGATCGCTTCAATAAGTTCGTAGCATTCTTCCAACAAATCGATTTTTAGGGAGTTGCGTGTCTGTTCCTTGTCCCACGTACAACCACATGGGCCTCTTAAAATGGAAAGGATAGCATATAGCCCGTCAAAATTCTTTGGATGTCTATCGTTAATAAGCATTTGATTATTTGAAAGTGATTATATGCGTACATTTATGCAATTGACAAGATGAATTGTATCCGCCTATTATTTTGTGAGTTCTTTTCATTTTTTCATCACAGCTATGAAAGCTAGGTGCTTATGCCGATACGCGCGCTTTCTGTAAGATTTAAACCACAACAACTTATCAGGATGAACTTGGTGGTTCTCTTCGTGGTAGCTATTCCTGTCTTCCTTATCGCTACAAATATAAGATGGATTATTAATTCACCTGTTATATATGAACTTGGCTTCGATCGCTATGATATTTCGCTCTATACTGGAATTGAGGTTAATGAACTAATATCGGCTGGACGCCAGATCAGGGATTACTTTAATAATGATGAAAAGCTTATTCAGGTGCAAATAGAAGTAAAGGGTATTAAAGTTAACAACCTCTTTAACGAACGAGAAATCCTACACATGAAAGATGTTAAGAATCTAATTAAAGGGGTTTACAAGCTACAAGAGATAATGGGAATATTTTTGATATTTTCTGTGTCTTTTTGTATCTTCTTAAACGGCTCGACAACCACATCAGATGTGTCAAGATATCTTGGGCTGGGAGGCTGGTTTACCCTCTTCTTGATAGCGATATCGGCAACAGCCTTGGTTGTTGGTTTTGATAGATTGTTCATCATTTTCCACCTAATTAGCTTCAATAATGATTTATGGATTCTAGATCCCCAAAAAGACTATTTAATCGCCATGTTTCCTCAAGGCTTCTTCTATGAAACGACTATGTTGATTGCGGGATTCACTGTCATTGAAGCTTTGCTGTTGATTTTGTTACATATGCTAACCATGCCTTGGGCCAGACTCAGAAGAGTTACAAACAACTAGTTTAATTATTCGTGCACTAAACTAATTGCCAAGCTTCAACATTTGATTAAGAACGGAATTTATTACAGGCAGCTCGGAGGATTTATGCTGGATTACTATCGGGTTTTACAAAATTTACCTTCGCAGGATCGGATGATTCAAAATATGGCTCGAGATTTCCTTTCCACTGAAGTAGCTCCCAGAATGAACGATTACTGGGAGGAGGGCATATTTCCTACTCATCTCGTTAAAAGAATTGGAGAATTAGGATTTTTGGGTCCAAACTTATCAAAAGAATACGGATCAAGTGGCATAAGTAGTATAGCGCATGGTTTGATTATGTACGAATTAGAACGGATAGACTCCGGTTTAAGGAGCTTTGCTAGTGTGCAGGGATCCCTCGTAATGTATCCTATACATAGATATGGATCAGATGATCAAAAGAGAGAGTATTTACCGAAGTTGGCCTCTGGGGAAATTATAGGATGCTTCGGTCTTACTGAAAATGACGGTGGTTCCGATCCCGCAGGTATGAAAACTAGTGTCAGGCGTGATGGCGATACATATATTCTTAATGGAACAAAAATGTGGATAACGAACGGATCCATAGCGGATATAGCAATTATTTGGGCAAAGGACGAGCAAGCCGGAGTTTGTGGATTCGTTATTCCAACCAATGTTCGAGGATTCCAAGCAAATAGAATTAAACATAAAATGAGTATGCGAGCTTCAGTGACTAGTGAAATAGTGATGGATAATGTTCGTGTTCCAACATCAACTATTTTACCTGAGTCCAAAGGCATGAAGGCTCCTCTATCTTGCCTAACAGAGGCGAGATATGGCATAGCTTGGGGGGCTCTGGGAGCCTTGGAAGCAGTTTACGATGTGGCTCTAAACTTCTCCAAAAGAAGGAGCACCTTTGGAAAACCTATTGCTTCTCGTCAGATGGTCCAGCAGAAACTCGTAGATATGGTCTCAGACCATACCAAAGGTCTCTTAATGGCCTGGCGACTAGGAACCCTAAAAGACCAAGGTATGATGGATTATCTACAGGTCTCTATGGCAAAACGAGATAATGTTCGTGCTGCATTGACGGCGAGTAGGGAGGCAAGAGGTATTCTGGGGGCAAGTGGCATAACACTCGATCATGATGTAATAAGGCATATGCTAAATCTCGAGACTCTTGATACCTATGAGGGGACTTACGATATACATACACTAGTACTAGGACGCGACCTTACCGGACTTAATGCCTTGGCTTAGTCAGTTAAATTAGGGATTATTATTTTATTAAGGAGAGCTGTGGAGCGATGTATAATGACGTTGCAACTAATGCGGTGATTATAAGTGCTAAAAGAACCCCAATTGGAAAATTTCAGGGTGCTTTGAGTAAATATAAAGCACATGAATTGGGAGGCATTGCTATAAGGTCTGCAGTACAAGCGGCCCGTCTATCGGATACCGATGACATAGACGAAGTTTTAATGGGTAATGTTGTATCGGCTGGTTTAGGACAAAATATAGCCAGGCAATGTGGCATATCAGCCGGTCTCCCCACTACAGTGGGAGCCAGCACTATAAATAAGGTATGTGGTGCAGGATTGAAAGCCGTAATTTTGGCTGCCCAAGCTATTAAGGCTAACGATGGGGATTTGTTTGTGGCCGGTGGTGTAGAAAATATGAGTCAAGCGCCACATATTGTTAATGGACGACAGAATGAGTTAAAATTCGGCAATGTTGAAATGAAGGATTCTCTATATATAGATGGCTTACTTTGTCCCTTTGAAGGCTGGACAATGGGACAAGCAGCAGAATTCATAGCGGACGAATTTCAAGTTTCTAGAGAAGCAATGGACAGATATGCATTATCCAGTCATCAGAAGGCCATTGTGGCTATGGACACCGATAAATTTAAACAAGAAATCATTCCCATCAATGTTAAATCTAGGGATGGTCAGATAAGCCAAATTGGACAAGATGAATCTCCGAGACGCGATACAACTCTTAAATCTCTCAGTAAACTCAAACCGGTGTTTGCCACAGATGGAAAAGTAACCCCAGGGAATGCTCCTGGTTTGAATGATGCTGCAGTAGCATTGGTGGTATCCAGTGAGGCAAGGGCTATAGAACTTGGCACTAAACCACTTGCCAAAATAGTTGGCTATGCGCAAAAGGCCGTCGATCCTAGGTATGTGTTTGATGCTCCAAGTAGGATTATCCCTCATTTGCTAGATAAGGTAGGATGGAGCCTGAGCGATGTAGACCTGATTGAATTGAACGAAGCTTTTGCAGCTCAGGTATTGGCTAATGGCTACTCAATGGCGGAAATGGGATGGGATTGGAATAAACTAAACGTTAATGGAGGAGCAATTGCTTTGGGTCACCCATTGGGAGCCACAGGGGCGCGATTGTTAACGACTTTGGTTTATGCACTTAAGGATCGAGGGCTTAGAAAGGGAATAGCCGTTCTGTGTTTGGGAGGTGGTGAGGCTGTTGCGATGTGTGTGGAAGCATACAAGGATTAAATAACCATTGGATACCAATTAATATGTAGGAGGAATCGTTGTTACGGCGCTTCAGCCGTTAACTGTTGCGATCGTGCTTCCGGTGGAAGTGAATTTTCCCAGTTAGGGATGAGAAGCTGTTTTGATGGTTCTAGGAGTAAAACAATAGCGGAACCGGCAAAGCTGAAAGCCATCGACAGGATAAGCAGAGCATTGTAAGAGTCAATAACGTATAGAACAAGACCAGATAGTCCGACCGCTACACCATGCCCTATCAATGCTCCCATCATTTGAAATCCGTAAGTTGTTCCTATAGGACCCGGACCAAAATATTGACGATTTACGACGATATATGTAGACATTTCTCCGCCAAAACCCATTCCAAAGAAGATGCCAAACATATAAAACATCCAGACGTCGGAGGCCCAAAACAGAGAAAGAACGGTGATACCTTGTACAAACATCGCAAGGACCATGATAGCTTTTCCCCCGAACTGTTCGGCAATAATAGGCGAAACAAAACGACTTATAACACTAAAGAGAGATATCAGGCTGAGTATCCATGCTGCTGTTATTAAGCTAATTCCCTGTTGCATCGCCAAGGGGATAGAATAGATAAGGATGATACCATGACCAGCACATCCAAGACTGTGTATTACAGGGAGATTCCAGAACGCTCGAGTTCGTCTTATATGCTTATTGTAGGTTTTTAGTCTCAGTCGCTCAATGTTTTTTGGCATTGAGATTTCCTCAGAAACCTGGGCACTTAATCCATAGGGATTTAAGCCCAGGTCGGCTGGACGATTTCTGAAAATGAGCGTTAGTATCATCAAGAGGGTTCCCCCAGTAAGACCTATAGTCCAAAAGGTGCCTCGCCAGCCAACCCCTTCTATTAGAGAGGCTATTAAAGGTGACATAATAGCCGTGCCTATACCACCGGCTCCCCAGAGCAAGCCTATAGCTAGTCCTAATCTTCTACGAAACCAAAGACTCACAGCGGCTATGAGCGGGACCATAGATATCGACTGTGTTATTGATAACATGACACCAAATGTTAGGAAGAAATGCCAAGCATGTGTCATGATACCCATCAATACCATGCTAGATGCGTATAGGAGTCCGCCCAATAACAGCATTACACGCGCTCCATATCGATCTCCTAGCCAGCCACTGATCGGAGAGAATAAAGCACCGACAAAGTAATAGACCATTAGAGCAGAACTGATCAAGCTTATGCTCCAACCGAAACCACCTTCGGAATCACTGAGAGGCGCTACAATTACTCCTGCAGCCATGCCAATAGAGGCTCCAAGGACCTGTACCACTACTAGAAGTGATACGACAACCCACCCGTAGTGAATACCGTAAGGTAAACGGGTGGCTAAGTGCCTCATGGTCATTCTTGAAGAAAGATTCATGCTTTAAACCCCGGTAAATGTCTTGCAGTGATCAATGTAAAGGACACGCTATCAATAAAGTATTACCCCACCACGTGTCTGCTGATGTCTTTGGGCTGGTGGACGTAGGAGGTATCTTACTAGAGTCCAACTGGACATTTTTAGCCTGTAAATTTAGATTGGATGAACTAACAATGGGAAGGGAAAGATTTCTATCTCTCCCCATTGCATCTATTGAAACTGCCCGAGCTCCGAAATATATAAACAATATCGTTGTTATACTCAAAACAATTATGGGTACTATTATTGTCTGTATTGGTGGATGCTTAAACAAGGCTTGTTCTATGTTTCCCTTATGATTGAATATTGACTAATGTCTATCTAAGTAGATGCATTAAGTGACTGTAGATAAATGCTGACATTATGGCAGCTCAACTCCCGTTAGTATATAAATTATTTGGTCCACCATGGCTTCAGCTCTAGAACGGAGTTCCTTTTTTGTTAACGACGCGATTGGATGGGCGGTGTATATTATAGGGTAATGAGGATCTCCCCACATTTTTGCCATTGCTTTGGAGGTTTCTATAAATGAATCTGTACATATCGTGACGGATGGAATACCAGCTTTTTCGACGTGAATGCCGTCGTGCACACTGCACGCACTGCATGAACCTCAGTCTCCTACGCCGACAATCACATAGTCACACTCCTCGGCCATAGATTGAATCACACTAGGCTCGGCTGGTTTGGAAGCGGAAGGTTTTCGGTGATACTTAACCTCATTAACGCCGAATCTTTGATGAATAAGATTTTTGATTGCCTCTAACAATTCCTTTGCATTGACCTTACTATCATCGATCAATCCCATACGTTTGTTTGATAGAGTCGAGAGTTTTTCTGCACCGGAGAATCCGACTTCTATAGGTTCAGTTACTGGGTTAACCAGTATCATCGAACCGCGAGAACTTGAGATCATGTAGACATTCCTTTCAATGAAACTTTCTAGTATGCGTTAAAATAATCACGTTGCGGAGAATCCCCAGTCTATCACATGACTAAATTGGTTACATGATGGTCTTTTGCTCTATCAGAGAGATTACTTGACCACATATAGAGTGACAATACAAAAGAACTATATACTGACTGTTCTAGAAGCACATGCGCAAGATCCACCACCACCACAACATCCTCCCCCTCCACTAATAGACGTCGATGGCCCATTACCTGTTGAGGAGAAAGCAGAAAAAACGGAGAATTTTCGTCTTGTTTTACTTCCGCAATCGGGACAACTTATGATCATATCCATACTGCTTAAGGAGAGCAACTTCTGAAATTCAGCGTTACAACTTTCACACGCATATTCATAAATAGGCACAGATTCACCTCAAATGTTTACGTCTTGTTATTTTAGATGTTAGGCTAGTCGAGGTCAACAGAGTTATAATGAATATGATGTGCGTAACGACCTTGATGAAATAAATTGAAGTGTATAACAAGCAAGTTGAAATTAGAATTTTATGAGAGGACCGGTTCATGTCAACTCAATATGATTTCCCGGATGAAAATGGACACTATGGATCTTTTGGTGGTAGGTTCGTTCCGGAAACCCTGATGGCAGCTCTGGAAGAATTGGAAAAGGAATACGATAAGATCCGTGAGGACGAATCTTTTCAAGCTGAATTAAAACTGCTAGCTAAACATTATGTGGGAAGACCCACGCCTCTGTATTATGCAGAAAACCTTACTCGAGAACTGGGCGGAGCACGAATTTTCTTAAAACGAGAAGATCTAGCTCATACTGGGGCTCATAAGATTAATAACGCCCTAGGACAAGGGCTTCTCGCTAGCAGAATGAATAAGAATCGTATCATAGCTGAAACTGGAGCTGGACAGCACGGTGTGGCTACAGCCACAATTTGCTCTATGCTAAAACAGGACTGCGTTATATACATGGGTCAAGAAGACATAAGACGTCAATCCCTCAATGTCTTTAGAATGAAACTTTTAGGAGCTGAGGTTCGGGCGGTGAAATCGGGGAGTCGTACACTTAAAGACGCTATTAATGAATGTATCCGAGACTGGGTAACCAATGTGGGGAATACACATTATCTTATAGGGAGTGTCGTTGGGCCCCATCCTTACCCCATGATGGTAAGGGATTTTCAATCAGTGATAGGGAGAGAAGCCAAAAAACAGCTGATAGAAGCCACGGGTCAGCTCCCAAATTATGTAACTGCTTGCGTAGGAGGTGGTAGTAATTCGATCGGATTATTCTACGACTTTATTCAAGATGAGGAAACCAAACTCATAGGGATTGAAGCAGCTGGTAAAGGGCTGGATACGGGACTACATTCATCTACCTTGGTTGCAGGCCGAGTCGGAGTTCTCCATGGCAGCATGTCATATCTGTTGCAGGATGAAGACGGACAGGTTGAAGAAGCGCATAGTATATCAGCTGGCCTTGATTATCCTGGTGTTGGTCCTGAGCATAGCTATCTCAAGGACATCGGCAGAGCCAAGTATATTGGCGTTACTGATGCCGAAGCGTTAGATGGGTTTCAGTTGCTTTGTCGTACGGAAGGCATTATTCCAGCACTAGAACCCGCCCATGTTATACATTATTTATCCAAACTAGCGCCAACTTTATCCAAAGACGAAATTATATTAGTTGGACTCAGTGGTCGTGGAGATAAAGATATTGATACTGTAGCAAGCGAACTAAATGTGAGCGTGTGACCCTTGAAGTACGGATGCTATATATTTGAAAATAATGGAATGCTGTAAACAAAACTTGGCAACATAACATGAAGATAGAGATCGTCAAAGTGCCATCTCAGCGATTAATCATTCCGACGATTGTTGCGCAATTTATAGGCGAAGCTATAGATCATCACGTCGCCGAACGAAATCCTGTCCATGGACAGATGGGTCAGATCAATTTCCTGCATAAACTTGGATATATGGATCCAGCCATGCATGATCGCTCATATTCGCGTCACTCAAATGGTTGGACTCAGGATATACTTAGTTGTGAAGGTCTGCAGACTTGTACGTTAGCGACCTACCCTGTAAACATAGGGCCGAGAATGGATATTTTGAGGCATATTACATCCTCCCGCATATTGCCCAAGGGCGAAGAAATCCTTAAACTTTCTTTGTATGTAATTCCTCTCAATAAACCATTAAATGTTGGTTGATGTATCTAGTGACCTAAATTTGAATATTTATGAAAACCTTGCTGGTTGGAAACACGATTTTGAGAGTGTAGTACAGGTTTGAGAATCTTAAGTCTTGCTTTTATAGTTGCGATCGTGGCTTTAAGCGTAACAACATATAGTGATAGGTTGGCTTTCGTCGAGGCTAACGGTCGTATAATAGAGTATCAATCACAGTTGATTGGTCATTACGAAGTCTTGCTGGGAACAGTCCCTGATAGTCCTCTCGTAGGAGTTACGCATCTAACTATTCGCATAAAAGATGTTAGGACAGGATTGTTCAGTACCGCTGCAGTTGTGTCGGTTACTGGAACAGGTCCAAATACCGATGCGAACGGATTAGAGCCTGTGAGTGCCAAGCGTGATCCTATAGACCGTAGTTACCATGATCTCAGCCTGGTTTTCGATCACCCAGGGCTGTGGACGATCACCGTTTTATTCGAAGACTATGAAGGTGCCCATTCTGCAAACTTTTTGATAAACGTGCGTAAATCTAACCCTGTATCCGGTATATTTACCCTAATAGGCCTCATGGCTTTCCTTGGAGTATTAGGACTATCAGCGAGAGTTTATCTTAAAGAACGTAAAAGAGGTAAAAATAAGAAACCATCCCGATGATCTGACTTCTATGAGGAGATTAAAGTTATGAAGAGTGTTTATATGTTAACACTGTTACTAATGGTGTTGGCTACGATCGACAGTCCTCTTTCACAGAAAATGCTGAAGGGGTGAATATTAATCTTGACATTTCACCAAGGGAAATAGGGCTCAATACATTTACGATTTCACTTTATGATAGTTCGGGTGCTCCGTTAGAAGGGATATCAGAGATTATAATGAAGAACAGCTATCTTGAGGAAGACTTAGGAGAAGATTTCATATATCTTAATCGATTTGCTACTGGAATATATACTGCAGACGATATAAATATCGTTCTCGCTGGCCGATGGCAGACAGTTTTATCCATTAAACGATCGGACGGGTTCGACATTAAGACCGCTTACCGCTATCCGGTGAATATAATGCGAGGCAGTAGTTCAACAATTTCTCCTTCTAATAAAACCAGTAAAATCTTCTTAGGGGTAGAGATAATTCTCCTAGGCATTCTTTTTATGGGTAATGGGTATAGGTATACCTTTAGGTGGCTGGTATTCTAGACGAGGGATCTCAGCTTTAGGATCCGGAATTGTATTGTTTATAGCCGGGGCGATTGTGCTAGTTAATTATGGATCGATTGATTCGGGGGTAGAGAAAAATATTAGAAATCCCATTTCACCAAATATGGGATCTCTCGAGACAGGGAAAGACTTGTACAAGAAGTATTGTCAGACCTGCCATGGACCGGGCGGTTTAGGTGATGGCCCATCTGCTGTTTATTTGGACTCAGCTCCCGCTAATTTGCGGACTCATGTTCCTCTACATCCGGATCGAGGTCTCTTTAGGTTTATTTATAATGGTATTATTGATACAGAAATGAAAGGTATGAAGAATACTCTTTCCAATGAACATGTTTGGCATATAGTAAATTATATTCAAACCTTTGAGTAACTAGATCCAGCATCAATAATTATTAGGAGCGCGGGACGTGTGGCCTCTATGCTAAAACTTGTAACGTTGTGGTTGGTCCTTTCCTCTTTGGGATTGTGGTTTTCTAATGAGACATCATATGCACATGCTATTGGACAAAGGTATGATCTGCCTATCCCACTAAGTTTTTTCCTATTTGGTGGTGCAGTCACAGTTGCACTATCTTTCCTGGTTATAAGTGCATTCGTTAAACCTCAGCAGAGGCGGCATATTTATCCTCGACATAACGTTCTAACTTACAACTTCATTTCTATCCCATATGTTATGCCAGCTATATTAAATATAGTAAAATTGGCCTCTGTTGGAGCGTTTCTGTTAATAATAATATCCGGTCTTACCGGTACTAGTAGGCCTACAGAAAATATATCACCTACCTTTATTTGGATAATTTGGTGGGTAGGGATGGGGTATGTATCGGCTTTAATTGGAAATGTGTGGTTTTTCATTAACCCTTGGAGAATATTATACGAATGGGTTGAGGTCTTCTTCGATAATGGATTCGATCACCGTAGCTCAGGCATTGTTCAATATCCTAAGCAGATGGGGATCTGGCCTGCAGTATGCTTTCTCTTGATATTCTCTTGGCTTGAGAATGTCTACGTCGGCTCTGTCATCCCTTTCCAGTTGGCCATTCTGATAGTTCTTTATTCAGCTATAACTTGGATAGGAATGTTTTTATTTGGTAAACATAAATGGCTACGCTCAGGCGAGGTTTTTACCGTGCTTTTCACTATGTTCTCTAAATTTTCATTTACCGAAGTCAGAGTAACTGATAATCAGACATGTAGTTTGTGTGGATTTGATTGTAATCCTTCCGGCAGTCTTTGTGTAGATTGCTATGAATGCTATGATAATGCAAAAGACCATCAAAGAGAAATTAATGTACGTCCCTGTGCAGCCGGTCTATTTATACGCCATAGAATAGATTTGTCGATCGTTGCCTTTGTACTCATTGCTTTGGCCAATGTTACGTTTGATGGACTGCAGGAGACGTCGGTCTGGTCGTCCTTTCAGAACACGGTCCATCGTATTTTTGTAGGATCTGGTACAGGCTTTAGCGATATTGTCGACACGATTAGCGTAATATTAGTACCCTTAGTGTTCACCTTAGTTTACCTTGGATTTTCCTGTTCTATTAAACTCTTATCACGAGAAAAGATGCTAGTTTTGGATGTAGCTAAAACTTTCGTTTTCTCATTGATCCCCATCGCTTTGGCCTACAATATGGCACATTTTATGTCATTACTTGTTGTTCAAGGACAGTTAATTATTCCCTTAGCATCGGACCCTTTGGGTGTGGGGTGGGATCTGTTAGGATCCGCTGACTATCTCATCAATGTAGACGTTATGAATGTACAGTTTATTTGGTTTATGTCTGTGGGTGCTATTGTAACAGGTCATGTGGTATCTGTTTATGTTGCTCACGTCATAGCTGTACAGACATTTTTGAAACATTCGACAGCTCTACGCAGTCAATATCCTATGATGGTTCTAATGATATGCTATACCGCTATAAGTTTATGGATAATTGCTCAACCTATTGTTAAGTAAAGATATTCACAAAAAAAGTAGAACAAATGTCTTTACTAGTATGCTTAGCGATGATACACTGTGTTCAAGAATGCGAATCTTTGATTATTCTGCTGCACTGTGTAACGCATGGAATCCCAGGCCTTATACAGAATGGTGAGAAATACCAATTTTCTAATAGGATTCTGAACTGATGGAAGGAGTAACATGACGAACGAAAGGGATAAGGCGCTTGAACTAGCTATAGGACAAATTGATCGACACTTCGGACGTGGTACCGTTATGAAACTCGGCCAAACCGATATGCATTCTAGAGTGGGCGCCATCTCCACTGGATCTATATCGCTAGATATGGCTCTTGGAGTGGGTGGGATTCCTAAAGGGCGTGTGACTGAAATATTTGGAGCGGAATCATCAGGGAAATCTACTCTAACCTATCATGTTATGGCTTCAGCACAAAGAGAAGGAGGCACCGCGGCGTATATAGATGCTGAACATGCCCTTGATCCTGCTTACGCTGAAAAGTGCGGTATAGACGTAAATGAGCTTTTAGTGTCTCAGCCAGATACAGCAGAACAAGCTCTGGAAATATGCGAATATTTGGTCCGTAGTGGAGTTGTAGATGTTGTGGTTATTGATAGTGTGGCTGCCCTAGTACCAAAGGCGGAATTGGAAGGAGATATGGGTGATACACATGTGGGATTGCAAGCTAGACTAATGTCTCAAGCCTTGCGCAAACTCACCTCCGCCATTCATAAATATAACACATCCATAATTTTCATAAATCAATTAAGAGAGAAAATAGGGGTATTCTTTGGGAATCCGGAAGTGACTCCGGGGGGACGAGCACTAAAATTTTACAGCTCGGTCCGTATAGATCTTCGTAGAATCGAGTCAATTAAGAAAGGAAGCGAGGTAATGGGAAACAGGGTAAGGGCGCGAATAGTAAAGAATAAAGTAGCTCCTCCATTCCGCTTGGCAGAATTTGATATTATGTTTTCTGAAGGAGTAAGTAGGACTGGTGATCTCTTGGATGTAGGGGTTGAATCGGACATAATATCTAAGAGCGGAGCGTTTTACTCGTTTGGAGATACGAGATTAGGCCAGGGCCGTGAAAATTCGAAGAATTTCTTGAAAGAACATAAAGAAATAACGGATAATATTGAGAAACTTATTAGAGATAAACTGAGTTCCGAATCCGGGGCCGGAGTTGATAAACTTCGAGATGAAACGACGGTTGCGGTTAACACAAATGGAACAAAGGCGTGAATTAAGTAACATTTGATTGATAACCGTACCAGTGTGAATGTCTTTCAGCTAACTTTCTCTAAATGTGGTGTTTATTAGTCCATCCGAGTTAGATCGGGAATCCTCACTTTGTTAAATGTATGTCGCGTTAGCAGTGACTTGGTAGAAATCTAGGAGAACGGCTTTGATTGATTTGTCTTGATGGGAAATAAGATCAGTCTCAGCAAATCGGGAAACTCAGCTATGTTCTGATTTGGCTCTTATCAGCCACTAAGCGTGGCGGAGGCCAGATATCACTCGCGTTCCAGATTTCCAATCGAGGTTGTGAAAGAGGTAGGCGAATCTCTGTTAGAGAAAGAGACGCTTGATGACTATAGGTGTTCCACGTTCTGGAGACATAGTCGTCATGTTCACAGATCTAAAAGTGCTGTAGCCATCAAAAAGAAGCTCACGACCAAAGGGACATCCGTAGATATTATTGAGACTGCATTAGAAGATTTCGACGACACCATTAGCGCGCATGAAGCCGGTTTCAAGTTCCCAGGATTTTTAAATACATGCTATTTTGGGTCATCCGATCGGAAACTCTGCAATTATTTGCTTTGTCGGGGCTTTAGCGAGCCAGTAATAAGGTGTACCATTAGGCAGGTTTGGCAAGGACGAGAGGATTGCAACAGGTTGTCGCGTGAAAATCTAAATGTGATGCCGGACAAACGTAGATATTACTCCAAGGAGGTAGACACTCGTGGCTGAAGTAAGTCCCTTTTTTATTATGGTGGTATTTCTGGTACTTTCCGCCTTTTTCTCAAGTTCTGAAGCTGCCTATCTTTCTCTTCAGAAGACCAGGATAGCACATATGGTAAACACAGACGTACCTGGAGCGAAGAGAATCGCGAGTATGATTGAGCAACCTGAAAGATTACTATCAACAATATTACTTGGAAATAACTTAGTTAATGTAGCGTTCACCGCTATAGTAACTGCAGTGATAGTAGCACACCTCGGAGAGACAGAAGGCGTAGTTGTAGCAACAATTGTAGGTACAGTACTCTTACTAATTGTGGGAGAAATTCTACCCAAGTCAATAGCACTGAGAAATTCAGAACGAGTCGTTTTCTGGTACTCTCATCCACTAAGATGGCTAGAGATATTGTTGTGGCCGATGATAATTATTCTTCAATGGATCACGAATAGAACCCATTCAGTATTAGGCAATGGTAGCTCCGATCGACAATCTATAACTGAAGGTGAATTAAGAACCCTCATAGATATTGGGGAGGCTGAGGGTACCTTTGAACCGGATGAAGCTGAAATGTTGGAAAATGTATTTCGGTTTGGAGATAGGCAAGTCCGGGAGGTGATGACTCCTCGCACGGACATAATACCTTTGCCATACGGTGCAAGTTTGGCACAATTTCTGGATGTCTACAGTAAGAATACCCATACAAGGTTTCCTGTGTATAAGAATGAGATGGATAATATCGTTGGTATTATATCGGTTAAGGATGTGTTGAAGACCATGTCATCAAGAAGGCTAAACTACGAGGATTCTGTGACAGACGTTGTCAGAAATGCTTATTACGTCCCAGAAACAAAGAGAATCGCCGAGTTGTTTTCAGAAATGCGACGTCTTGGTAACCAGATGGCTATTGCAATTGATGAGTATGGAGGACTGGCTGGTGTAGCAACATTGAAGCGTCTCACAGAAGAAGTAGTAGGACCTTTGGTCGGTGAAGAAGGAGAAGCACCTGAAGAGGAATACGAGACCATTGACGAGAACACGTTGCAAATTGAAGGAAGTATGAGTATAGATGAAGCGAATGAGGAACTTGGGCTCCAATTGATAGAGGGAGATTACGATACTGTAGCTGGTTTTGTTTTGAACATAATGGGACAAATTCCTACAACCGGCGATCAATTTGAATATAAAGAACTTAAATTTGAAATTATTCAGATGACTAATCGTAAAATAGACACCGTAAAGGTCATAAGGCCACAATTCACTGAAAGTAGGGTTGAAAGTGAGACTAATACTGATTAGACACGGGGAGACAGATTTAAATAAGAATGGGCGTTTCCAGGGGCTAGACGAAGCATCTTTAAATTCTAAAGGTAGAGTTCAGGCTCATCGTCTGAGCTCGGTATTGCCATTCGATCTGCCCTTTACAATGTATTCAAGTCCGTTACCACGATCATTAGAAACCTCTAGCATTATCTCTGAAACAGTATTGGTAGACTACACAATCGTGCCAGAACTCCAAGAGTTAAACATTGGAGAACTGTCCGGTTTGAATGGTGAAGAGACTCGCGTACTTTATCCAGGACTTATGGAGGAATGGAATAAGGATCCAGCATCTGTTCGATTTCCCAACGGAGAATCACTAAAGGAATTGCAGGAAAGAGTCTGGAATTCTGTTCTCAAATTGTATTCGAAACATTATGATGAAACGGTGGTGGCTGTGAGTCATAATTTCGCCATTTCGGCCGTGGTGTCTAAAGTTGTTGGCCTAGCCCTTAGTAAAATCCGTGGCTTAAGCCACGATCTTTGTGGAATAACTCGAATTGAAATCGCGAAGGACAGATACTGCTTAACATCGTTTAATGAAACTATGCACCTGCGCGAAATATTACCTGGGGACTGGAGTGAAAAGGGAACAAATTTCAGAAAAACTTAATAACCAAGTCAAAACAGCTGTTAGAAAAGCAGACTTGACCGGTGAACTGTTAGTAGTTGCTGTATCAGGTGGCCCAGATTCCATGGCGCTTGTTCATGCCCTACACCATGTCAGAAACGAATTGGATCTTAAAATACATGGCGCTCATTTGGATCACCAATTAAGGGGCAATGCTTCTACGTTAGACGCTCAGTATGTATCCGATGTATTTAGAAGTTTAGGTATACAGTCCACTATTGAGCAATATAATGTCGGCTCACTAATGGAAAAGAAAAGTCTATCTATGGAGGTCGCTGCGCGGGAAGCTAGATATCATTTTTTGTCAAAAGTTGCGAAACAGAAACGAGCAGCGGCAATAGCTTTAGGGCATACAATGGATGACCAGGTGGAGACTGTGCTCATGAATATTATGAGGGGCAGCGGTCTTTCTGGGATTGCAGGGATGAGAATGTTGGGATTCGGTCCCCTCAAGGGGAATAAGATACAATTATTTAGAC
>CAUZEB010000002.1:0-45536 GCA_963578655.1 Dehalococcoidia bacterium
TAATTTCCTCCACATAAGTGCCATTTCAAATTCTGATTCAAAATCGAAACCAGCTCTTAGGCCTCTCACTATAAACTGTGCATCCACTTCCCTTGCGAAATCTACAGCCAATCCACTGAACGGCCTTACTTCAACGTTATTCAAGTGCCTAATGGACTGTTCAAATAAGTCAACTCTCTCATGTGTATCAAACATCAACGTCTTTGGCGGAACGTCATACACTCCAACAATAATTTCATCGAATAGTTTGGACACCCTTGTGGTTATATCCACATGACCATTGTGGACAGGGTCAAAGCTGCCAGGATAAATGGCTTTAACCATTACCTAGTCCTAATACAAATATCGACACCGCTGTATCTCCATATCGTCGAGTCGTCTTCCGAAGCAATCCATCGTACTTTGTATCCAGAATAGTATCAAACCTGTGTTCTGTAACTACCATCCCTTCATCTTTTACCAGTTTATTTCTCCAAAGACCATCCATAACATCAACCCAAACATCTGAGAAATTATAAGGAGGGTCAGCAAAAACAATGTCATAACCACCTGAAAGCTGTGAAAGGGCTTTCTCCACCCTTAAGGTGTATACCTTCCCTCTATCTTGTAATGACAACTCTCTCAGATTTGTATAAATTTGTGAGCTTCGCCTACGGTTCAACTCAACGAAATCTACCCACAATGCCCCTCTGCTTAGAGCTTCTATACCAAGAGCCCCTGTACCAGCGTATAGATCTAAAATTTTGGACTCCTCGATCACCGCTGCACCAAGTATGGAAAATATAGCTCCGCGGACTTTTTCTGACGTTGGTCGCAGACCTGAATCTCTAGGCAATGCAATTTGACGGTTTCTGTGCGTCCCTCCTGTTATTCTAATTCTCATTATCTTTTAGAGTGCTACCCTAACTTGCCCTTTATCGAGACAATTTTCTTCATGAAACTCGCACGGTAGGAGCCGCCACCGCCCTCAGAGTGGAGCAATCAGGCATCTCCGGTCTTTAGAGTACTCTGGATGAAAATGCTAGCATCATAAACCACATCGTTAAAGGAGATTTATGAGCTCTTTTCTGCAAGCTTCATTTAAATATCTTAGCCCTACAAGCAGTACCTTATCTCATAGACTGGTTGAGCCATTAACCATATACCGCATTGGTATATTAAAATGAGAACCATACACTCGTTTATTCAGTTTACAAATATTGCACTAGAGTCTAAAATGTTACCTGCCAGACTGAAGGTGCTATTGTGCTCCCTTATCGCACTTTCGGTCTTTTCACTTTTTTACACGACTAGTTTCGATCACCATACCGTTTAAGTCTTGCTCTCAATAGAGATAAATAATCAATGACTTTAACTTTTTCATGCCACTAAACCTAAGGATTATGCAAAACAATATTAAATTTAACTCGGATGAGTAATTTCTCAATATCGGAAGGAAGCTGATTCACATGCAAGACAATACCAGCGAACTCCTGAGAGCCCGTTTCGAAAAACTGACCAGACTCAAAGAAAAAGGAATCGACCCATATCCGAAAAGATATGATAGAACCCACACGACAGAACAGGCTATCACATTTTTCGAGGAGCACGAGAGCGAAACTGAAACAGGGAAGAGTCCAGAAGATATGAGAATCGCTGGGCGAATTATATCTTTTCGCGGCATGGGTAATGCAACCTTCGCCGATCTCTTAGATGGTTTTGGACGTATTCAAATCCTGTTTCGTCGCAACACTATCAAAGAAAGCTACGACATATTAAATGATTTGGACATTGGGGATTGGCTTGGCGTTGAAGGACCAATTTTCCGAACTAGAACTGGCGAAATCACGCTAGAAGTCATGCGATTCGAAATATTGTGCAAATCATTACGCCCTCTACCAGAAAAATGGCATGGTCTCAAAGACGTCGAAATTAGATATCGCCAAAAATACCTTGACTTAATATCTAATCCAGAGGCGAAAAAATCAGCTGTAATGAGAAGTCTCATAATCAAATCTATTAGGAATTTCATGGATGGCCGTGGGTTTATCGAAGTGGAAACACCAACTTTAGTCCCGGTTGCAGCGGGTGCTATGGCACACCCATTCATAACTCACCATAACTCCCTAAATCGTAATCTTTACCTCAGGATAGCAACCGAATTATATCTAAAACGCCTGATAGTAGGGGGCATAGAAAAAGTGTATGAGATCGGGAAAGTTTTCCGTAATGAAGGTATCGACTTCAAACATAATCCAGAATTTACTACAATGGAAAGTTACGAATCATTCGTTGATTACAATGATGTAATGCAGATGGTGGAAGAATTAGTTCATTCTGTTTCACTAAATGCTAACGGTTCAAGCTCAGTTCAGTTCACCGGAGAAATGATTGACTTTTCGCCTCCCTGGCCTAGATTGGAACTGAGAGAGCAAATAACGAAATATAGTGGAATCGACTTCTTCGACTACCCAGATGTTGACTCTCTTCGCAACGCCATGAACTTAATAGGAGTAAATGTTGCCAATCAATTAAGTTGGGGAGGCCTATTGGACAAGCTAATTTCCGACAAGGTAGAACCTCATTTGGTGCAACCATGTTTTCTAACAGATTATCCTGTAGCGATGTCACCGTTGGCCAAAAGAAAGAACACAGATCCTCGATTAGTTGAACGATTCGAGGGATTCGTTGCAAAAATGGAGATTTGTAACGCATTCACCGAGCTTAATGACCCAATAGATCAAAGACAGAGATTCGAACAGCAAGAACAACTACGTGACACCTATGCAGACGAAGAAACCGATCGTCTAGACGAGGATTTCCTCGTTGCCATAGAGCATGGCATGCCTCCAACGGGAGGTTTAGGCATAGGCATAGATCGCTTAACCATGCTGCTTACAAACAACCATTCTATAAGAGAAGTTATATTATTTCCGCAGCTGAGGAATAATTAGACGGCGCCATCTCCTGATTTAACGCACCATATTACTAGAACCATTTTGGAGTTCCTACTATGCTTAATAACTCTTCCGATGTAATAATAGTTGGGGGAGGAGTAATAGGATGTTCAATAGCTTATTACCTCGCAAAAAAAGGGGTTAAGAGTATAGTTTTCGAGGAAAGGCAGTTCGCATCGGGGGCTTCCGGTGCGACAGCAGGTATGATAACTCCTCTTTGGCATATTGATCATACCAACAAAGATCTTTTTGAAATGGGTATCAGCAGTCTGCTTGCCTACCCTCATTTAGTCGCTGAATTATTAGATTTTGGAGCGAATCCCGAGTTCCACCAGTCTGGGGTACTCAAGTTGGCCTTAACAACAGAAGAAGTAGCTATATTAATGTCGAACCTGGTATGGCAAAGCGCATTAGATATGGGTGTCAAGTGGTTAAGCGCATCGGACATCCTAAATCAAGAACCTGGGATAACCCCTCGTATACTTGGTGGTGTGTTTTCTCCAACTGAGGGACATATCACAGGGAAACACCTCGTTAACAGTCTAGTTCAGGCTGCAACAAAATTGGGCGTGATCTTTTTCGAGGGTGTGGAAGTCACTGAACTTAAAATTGAGAAACGAAAAGTCACAGGCGTGCGTACTACATATGGTTCCTTCGATACAAACCACACGGTACTGGCCACCGGTCCATGGACTGGGCTTGCCAACCGTTGGATTCCAGGATCATTGCCTATTAGACCCGTAAAAGGTCAGCGATTTACTATAAGGAAAAACGGCTTCATTCTCAATTCAGTTGTACATACCTTTAAAGGAACCAGCGTACCCCAGGCTAACGGAGACATCTTAATAGGGGCCACACGCGAAGAAGCCAAATTTGACAATAACATTACGGTAGACGCAATCACCGAAGTATTGCTAAACACACATCGCATATTCCCTGGTCTACATGACGCCATTTTCGTCGACTCTTTTGCGGGTGTCAGGCCTGGCTCTCCTGACAACATGCCAATCCTAGGGCCTATACCTGGCTGGAACGGTATTAGTATAGCTTCAGGACACGACTGGGCTGGTGTTATGCTGGCTCCTTCTACAGGCGAAATGATGGCCGAATATATCGAATCAGGAGACAGCTCTCACCTCAGTACATTCCTCATTGATAGATTTTGATCATGGACCCTGTTCATTAATCAGTCTAATCCACATTTAGGACTCGATTTGATATCATAGGCATATCAATTACCCAGATATATTAATCTAGCAGGAGCGTGAAATGGTTTACAGGTTTGAGGAAAGTGAAACGATCACTACTAGCACCGATCAACTAGTAAACACATTTATAGACGCGATGTGTAGGGTCTACCTATGGATGGCAGGTGGTTTATTCATTACCGCCATAGTAGCAACATTCATAGCCCAGACGAATAATGTAGTGAATCTTATACTCGCAAATCCAATAATATTTTTCGGTTTGTTTTTAGGTCAAATAGGTCTGGTTATTGTGATATCTTCCCGTATAAACAGATTGGCTCCTATGAAAGCTCTGGGACTATTCTTTCTATATTCAGCCTTAATGGGTGTAACGCTTTCATCCGTGTTTTTGGTTTACAATTTAGGAACAATTGGACTCGCTTTTGGGATCACGACTGCACTTTTTACTGCAATGTCTATTGTAGGCTTGACAACAAAAAAAGATATCGCAAAATTAGGCCCGATACTATTTATTTCATTGTTCGGACTTATTATCGCATCACTCGCTAATTTATTTCTTCAAAGCTCCGGCATAGAGTGGTTAGTCTCATTTGCAGGTGTGATAATTTTCATGGGTCTCACTCTGTATCATTCTAAGCAAATTAAGAGCTTAACATTCCAAGCACTATCAGAAGATGATCCAGACGCTGTAAGTCGCGTTGGTATCATCGGTGCCTTGTCCCTTTATTTAGCTTTTATCAATCTTTTCTTGTTCCTATTAACCATACTGGGGAAAGGGAAAAATTAACAACTAATCTAGAACTGTATGAGCATCTCGTCGTTAACACTGTGTAATGTCCATGACTGCGGGTAGAACGGAGTACCGGCTAAGCCTTCAGCAACCCTATGGTTATCTTTGAATCATCTATATCCTGTGTCTCAACATAAGACCCTGGAGGTGCATCGCCTTTTAGTACAACCTCAGATAAGGTCTCTTGCATTATGTATTTCCCAAAAGAGCTTATCATTTCATCCAGGTCTGAATCCGTCTCATAATATAAAGTTATACGGTCCTCTATGTTAAAATCTGCAGATCTTCTCATGTTTTGCACCCTATGTACGAGCTCTCTTGCCTTACCTTCTAGAGCTAATGAATGGTCGATGACAGTCGATACCGCAACAATATAGCCGCCTTCAATTACGACAGAAAATCCTTCCCTCTCGGAATGTATTACGTTAAGTTCGGTTGCATGTAAATTGTATGGGCCTATTTTTAGGTCCTGACCATTGGTTATATGACCATATATTTCCCGGGGATCTGAATCCGAAATAAGGGATCTTAAGTTACTCGACTTTTTCCCGTATTTTGGGCCTATCAGCGACATGTTAGGTTGTATTTGAATATCTAATACCTCAAATTCATCCGTAATAGAAACTATAGTCTTTACATTAAGTTCGTCTCGAATTTGAGAAGATATATGATCCAATAAGAGATTCTCACTAGCCGTATTAAGCTTAATGATTACTTTTTGTAATGGTTGTCTAACCTTTAAGCCTGCCTTACTTCGAGCGGCTCTACCCATGCTTGACAATCGCATTGCTAGACGGGTTGCAGCTGAAAGATCTTCATCTACAAGGGATTTATTAGGTAAAGGATACGAAGTTAAATGAACACTCTTGGGAGCATCACTCAGCGGCATCGAAAGATTTTGGTACATGGATTCAGTAACAAACGGCATTATAGGAGCCAGTAACTTGGTTAGTGTTATAAGGCATTCGAAAAGGGTAGAATAAGCAGAAAGTTTATCGATATCTACGTCATCATCACTATTAATGACGCCACTTTTCCAGAAGCGGCGTCTACTACGCCTAACGTACCAATTAGAAAGGTATTCCACAAAATTTTCCGCAATACGTGTCGCACGATCGGGTTCGTAATTTTCCAGCGATGTAGTCATCTGGTCAACCAGGTTATTTAGCTCGGATATTATCCATCGATCGAGTTCAGATCTCGTTTCAATAGCTGGGCCTGAGGTTGAAGGATCATAGTTATCTATATTGGCGTAAGTAACGAAGAATGAATAAACATTCCATAGAGGAATAATAAACCGCCTGCGAACTTCGTCAGCAGCACCGTATCCGAAGTTTAAGTTAGCGGCTGGGTTATGGCGCGCATATAGCCAGCGCATGGCATCCACTCCCATTACATCAGCTGCGTCTTCGAACCATATAGCATTACCCTTACTTTTGTGCATCTCTTCGCCATTTTCATCCTTCATCAAAGCATAACTAAAGACTGTGCGGAAAGGTTCCGTCCCTTCCAAAACAGTGCTCATGGTCAAAAGAGAATAAAACCAATTCCTGAATTGACCGGGGAAGCTTTCTGAGATCCAATCAGCAGGGAACCACTCCTTCCATTCATTCTTGTCACTACGATAATTTATTGTTGAAAAAGGAACGATGCCCGCATCTAACCATGGAGTACCAACGTCCTTTATACGGGAGACTGCTTCACCACATTTTTCGCAACGGATCTTAACAACATCAATCCACGGGCGATGAGGAGAATGGCCTACATATTCATTCCAGCCTTGGATTGATCTCTCTTGTAGCTCCTTCTCACTACCTATCACGTCAAACCAACCACATTGACATTTGTATATAGGTAAGGCAAGACCCCAATATCGTTTCTTAGATATCATCCAATCGCTCATGTTACGAAGCCAATCTAACTCACGTTCCATGCCGAAAGCGGGAATCCATCGTATATTTCTTGTTACATTAGCGATCTTATGCCGCAGTCGCTGCATAGAAATAAACCATTCATCGACCAATCTAAAAACTAATTCAGAATCACATCTCCAACAAACCGGGTATCGATGGGAATATTCCTCTAATTTATAGAATATCCCTTTTTGTCTAAGGCTCTTATATATGTGTTCGTTGACGTCATAAACATTCATGCCGGTGAGCCAATCGAAACCTTCTACAAAATCTCCAAACTCATCTAGGGGAGCGATAGACGGCAGAGAAAATTGCTGGCCTAGAGCGAAATCCTCTTGGCCAGCTCCAGGTGCTGTGTGTACAACGCCGGTTCCCTCAGACTCATTTACTTCATCCGAAGGAATTATTTTGTGCTCCACATCTTGCTGTATAGGCAATTCATCAAAGGGGCCTCTGTAAGTAAGACCAATTAAGTCCTTCCCTTTGATTTCTTCCAAAACATGGTAATCTCCATTAAGAACTGCCAGTCTTTCTTTCATTAAATACAGTATCTCGCCGTTTTCTTTAACTCGTGCGTATGTTTTATCTGGATTCACGGCAGCGGCAACATTGGAGGACAATGTCCAAGGCGTTGTAGTCCATATTAATAGTGATTCTACTTGAGTCTCATTTTCTTCTAATCTTGACCTGTCAGGTAATTCGATCAACGGAAATTTAACATATAGCCCTGGATGTACAATGTCCTTATATCCCTCTGTGACAATTTCATGCTGTGACAATCCTGTTCCACATCTCGGACACCAAGGCATAACATCTCGACCTTCATACAGCCAACCTTCATCGTGGCATTTTTTAAGAAATAACCAAATAGTATAATTGTTTTCATCCGACATCGTATGATAAGAATTATTCCAATGTGCCCAGTGCGCTAATCTAATAGATTGTTCAGTTATAATGTCTGAGAACTTTAGTACTCTCTGCTTACACAATTCGACAAACTTACCAATACCGAAAGCCTCTATGTCACGTTTAGACTTGAATCCCAGTTCTTTCTCCACCTCGACCTCAATCCATAAACCTTGACCATCAAACCCATTCTGATATCGTTGTTTGTATCCTTGCATAGTCTTGAATTTCTGAAAAAGATCCTTATAAGATCGCCCCCAAGCATGGTGAACACCCATAGGATTATTGGCTGTTATAGGGCCATCAATAAAAGAGAATCGTTTTTCTGAATTTTCGTTGCGGGACAAGTATTTTGCCATGATATCCTGTTCTGTCCACAACGAAAGTATTTCCCGTTCCAGTGCAGGGAAATCGATCTTAGCGTTAACAGGTTTGAACATGTCAGGCCACCTCTTATTTGTAAGTTACATCTCTGTACCTTAAAGGACGAACAAATATCATATACCGTCATCGTTCATCCGCACAAGATTTAAGGATCAGGTAAATCTCTCTTCAATCCAATGCGGTTATACAAGTCACCAAATTATATGTCAATGATTACCATATTATATTCAGAGTTGACTATGCTAAGCATGGAGGCTCGAACACATAAATTGTACCTCCAAAACGACTAGATTCCTACGACAACTTTGTCCCATATTTGTCTATCGCTCATACATAAGTCGTCCGTCAACGAATGTTTGATCGATATTGATGTCCCGTATGAAATCATGTGAAACTATATTGGGATCATGACTTAACACTACCATGTCAGCCCTCTTTCCCACCTCTAAAGAGCCTATCTCATTCTCACGTGACATGGCATATGCTGCATTAATTGTATACATCTGAAGCCCTTCCATAGGTGTTACTGCTTCTTCCAATGACAAGGGCTCGAAGCCATCCCTGGTATTCCGATTAACAATAGCATGAAGGCCAATCATTGGTTCAGGTGGGGCACAAGGACTATCCGAACTTGCCGAAACAACCAGGCCTTCCGAAAGCATCGTTTTAAATGGGAACAGCCGGACGTCACCTCCCATTATTCTAGCTCGCTCTCTGGAAATTTCTCCATTGGTATAGACAAATGGAGGTTGAACAACGGGTATTACTCCCAAAGATCTAGCTCTCCGTATTTGCTCTAATGTTGGTAAACTGAAATGTTCAATTCTAAACCTAGGCTCCGGTTTTGATAATTCTCTAAGAGCTCGTTCAAATGAATTTAGAGCCTGATCTATACTCCAAGTCCCAAGGCAATGAATCGCTACTTGCAAATCCCTTCTATGGGCTTCCATAACCAGGATATCTGCTTCTTCCTGTGAATAATATCTGCTTCCTACGTGCTCCTGATGTCCATGTCCACCAAATCGAATACTAGCGGGTTCCGGAAAGACAGGATCCATAAACATTTTAATAGTCCCACCTCTAAGTCTGTCAGATATGTTCCCATCATGTATTTCACCTCGTGAGGGTCTCTCCGGTGGTGCAAAAAAGCCATCACCTGCCAACATCTGATGCATCAAGAGTGGTAGCTTACCTTGGCTATCGGCACTTTCGTACATTCGAGACGCTAATGGTATCGTGCAGGCATCCCCAATACTTGTGATACCGTAAGATAGGTGACGCATACTATTGTGTAATACCAGATCATCTACTCCGTCTTGGTATGTATCGCAATACGCTTTAAACGACAAGTCGTAAAACGGATCCATAGCAGTTTCCCACATGGTGCCATTAGGCTCACCTTTATCATCCTTCTTGATTTCTCCATTTTTCGGCTGAGGGCTGTCACATCCAATACCGGCTAACTTTAGTGCTTCGCTATTGACATAGCATGCATGGCAAGAACCATCCAAGATCACAACAGGATTATGTGGAGACACTTCATCTAGTTCCCAACGCGAAAGATTACGCGATTCTTTCAGGAGAGGCCCTCGGAAGCCCCATCCCCATATAATGCGTCCCCGGGGAGCACTACTGGCCGAAGCTTCAATTGCCTCCAATACACCCTTAACACTTGTATGTGGAGGAACTCTACAGTCCACTGATACTGGTTGAAAAGTGGTAAAACTGAAATGATTATGCGGATCCACAAATCCTGGAACTACAGTACGTCCATTCAAATTAATGTATTTGGTATTTGAATTCGCCAGTTTTGAAACTTCTTCGTTAGCTCCAATCGCGGCTATTCGTTGTCCTTTAACGGCTATCCCTTCGAAATGGTGACCAAGCTTATCCATAGTTAGGATATTCCCGCCAATTAATATCAAATCCATACGTACACCTCCTGGAGGATATATAGTAACTTGAGTTTAATCCTTGACACAATGATCGATGAACGCCATATTATAGGAGAATTCCGATGGAAACGCCATCGCATGCCTTGGAGATTAATTTGAAAAGGGATCTCGTCCATCATAATACTCCCGCCATAACCTTGTTCCCAGAATATGCTTCCCTGTACTCACTCATAGGGAGCGAGGTAGAAAACTTATCGAAAATACAACTCGATTTTGAATCAGACTATTGGGAATGGAGCAAATGGAGCATAAGGCGGCAACTAAGTCATATGGCCTCCTTAATATACCGTTGGTTACTTGTGCGTTGGGGAGAAACATTATTCCCCAACAACGAACATGGTGTCGATGACGTAAATGGATTAGCCCATTCGAAATTTGATCGTCGCATGGACGAAGATCGTTACTGGGCTTATCCAATCATAATGGAAAAACTTAAAAATGGCTTGGGATTAGTTCAAGCCGTCTTAAATACCCGCGACATAACTTTTCTAAGAAGTCGCTCAATAATATATGACCAGGGTCCACACTGGAAAGTGATGCTAAAAGCTCACCCAGATGGCGTCACCAATACCGACGATCCTTCAAAAGGTTTGATGTTTTTGGAGGCTAGTATAAGGCACATATACTATGAAGAGATTACACACTTGTATAATATTCAACGTCTTAAGAGAGCTCAAGGATTAGACACAATAGTAACCATTCCAAGAATAGGATACTGGGTGCAAGACGGCTGGGATATTAGTGAGCCCGATCAGTTATAATCTTATTTTTCCTACTCGTCGAACACTTTTGCAGTTGTCACCATGCGATTACGAATATTTTCAGATATGTCTTTTGCCCAGCTTGAAGCATGATAGTTATGTATTCTAGACACACCAATTGTTGACTGCGTTATTAACGCAATCCCCCCCAAATAATCAGACACATCCATATACTCCGGCCCTACACCACCCAAGGGATCTGATATCTTAGTCGTGGCATTGTGATAGTTGCCTAATGGAAAAGCAATCCCTGTTACACGATATCCGAAATGAGCAAATGCTGTCGCTTCACAAGTGCCACCACGCATAAGGTGCCGCTGGCACCGAAACGCTGTATTTGTCTCTCGTATATTTCGTAGACCTATAGCCAGAGCTTTCTCAGCCTCGGAATCGAAAGTATGGGAGGCATCTCCCGTTCGGATAACTGGCCCCTCTCCTTGATTTATGCCCGGTATAACTGGACTGGATTCAACAGACACAATAATAGTCTCTTTGGGCAAGATGCCTTCGGAAGCCAGAAGGCGAGCGCCAATCAGGCCAACTTCTTCAGCACGCGTGAAAACGGCATATAGATCTACTTTCTCCTCATTGAACACCAAGTGCTCTAAAGCCGCCAGTATGCTAGCACATCCGGCTAAATCATCTAATGCACGCATACGAATTGTATCTCCGTCCAAAATGAAATCGGGCAAATCAAACACAACAGGAACTGGAAACATCGGAACAATATCGGATTGTAGATTTACGTATACCTTGCGCTCCGATATTTCACGACTTAGCATCGTATCGATAGGACTTATTTCTCCCGATACTCTTTCTCCACATAATGTGAAAACGGCGACAGGAACAGGTTTATTTAGAGACGCGACCGGTATGCCTCCCATGGCACGTGCCACAAAACCTTTTCTACAAGACTCTATTATCTCAAACCCTGGATGATCCATATGAGCGACAAAAGCAATGGGGGTTCTTTCTCGATGTGATGGTAGATTGTCATAATGGGCTATAATATTACCGAATGAATCACACTCTACTTTCACACCCATTTGCCTAATTGTTTCCAGTATATATTGGGACACCTTATATTCAAAAAAGGGACAAGCTAGGCGGGAACCCAAATCCTTAAGTATTTTCATGGAACGTTCATTCATTTACGTACCCTTTCCATAATAATGAACAAGAAACTGCGGAACGCAGTATTAACCGTGGGTTTTCGCTCGGAATGTTAGCTAAAAGTAAAAACCCGGTTCCACCTGAGGTTCCGGTAGATTTTGAGAAAGCACCCATACATTGTACGCTGCTTCATGTATAATGGGTTCTAATTCTGCTTCTCGCCCTACTCCCCAGAGTAGAAGCGCTCTGTGTCGCATGTTATGAACGATATCAGACTTAGAAGCCATTGGCTGGTCCTTCGACATCGGCATTATTTCCAATTCTCCAATATAATAGACTATATTATATGATAATAATATTTTAAACCATATTAACCGTACAACAATCATACATACTATTATACAAGGATTTTAATAATCATTAAAATCCTTGTATAATAGTATGTGCAGACTAGAATTTAATGTTACACTTTAATATAGTGCCGATTCACATTTTTACTTTTTGAAGAGCTTATGCCAAAACAAACTTATCAACCCCGCAAACGGCGGCGCAAGAGAGTTCATGGATTTAGATCTAGAATGAGCTCTAGGGGCGGTCGTCATGTACTTAAGCGCCGTATGTTCAAGGGTAGACACAGGCTTACTGTTTAAATTCGTGATTTCATTTACGCGCTTGATGGGCAATGGGTAAGGAAAAGCATCTCAGGACATCGAGAGAATTTGCTGCTGTACGTAGAACCGGCAGAAGTATATCTGACCGGATGCTAGTGTTAATTTCGATGCCAAACGGATTAAGTGTTACCAGATTTGGATTCTCTATAGGGAAAAGAGTTGGCAATGCGGTCACTCGTAATAGGATAAAACGCAGACTTAGGGAGGCGCTCCAGATTAATGAAATTGAGGAGGGTTGGGATCTGGTCGTTATAGCCCGAAAGGATTCCTCGTCTGCCCACTTTCGTGATATTATGAACTCCATATCTAAACTGCTAAATAGAGCAAGCATCCTCAAAGTCGATTCCCAATCTCAAAAGCATGATCGTGATATGAATAATGTGTAAACTACTACTTAACACCATAGAATTTTATCAACGGAGTATATCTCCGTATTTTTTTAAAGGTCAATGCCGATATTTACCAAGTTGTTCAAATTACACGCACGAAGCGATCTCCAAATACGGGGTCCTAAAAGGGATTTGGTTAGGCTCTCGGCGCTTGCTACAATGTAATCCGTTAGGCAAAAGTAGATATGATCCAGTTCCTTAATCACAAATACATAATATCTACATTCGTTATTCTAATGTTATCGTATGTATTAATCCTATCGGGTTGTGCTCGTGTGGCACAGCCCGAAGGTTGGTCAGCTGGTGTTTTAACAGATGGCAAAATATTTATTGGTACTATGGAAGGGCAACTCGTTGCTCTCGATCGCTTTACAGGGGAAACTTACTGGAAGTTCGATTTAAGAGGAGAAGAGTCACTAAGGGCTATCTACGGAACCCCAGCTATATCAAATGAAACGCTGTATATAGGAGGCTATGATGGTATCCTATACGCGCTTACTACTGAAGGTAATTTAATCTGGGAGGAGCGCGTGGACGGTCCAATTGTAGGGAGTCCTTTTTTAACGGAGGACACGATTTTGGTTAGTTCTGCAGATGGCCACGTCTACGCCTTCGACAAATCTAAGCAATCCCGTAAGTGGCGATTTAAGGCTAAGGACTCAGTATGGTCCGGCCCCATAGCTTCAAATGGAGTTGTTTATTTCGGATCCCTGGATCGCAAAGTGTACGCTTTGAACCAAGATGACGGCAATCTTCTTTGGGAATTCTCAACTAAAGGCGCAGTGACCGCCACACCTTTGGTATATGATGGACGCGTTTATATTGGTTCATTCGGCGGTGTTTTTTACTCTATAGACGCTAAAACTGGTGTGGAAGTATGGAGATTTGAAGGTGCTACCAATTGGTACTGGGGATCAGCGATCATCCATAATGGAACTATTTTTGCTCCTTCCTTAGATGGGAATCTGTATGCTTTGGACATTAAAACAGGGGCTCTTCTGTGGACCATTGAAACCGAAGGACCTATTATCGGATCTCCTGCTGTGGTGTTTGACATGCTAGCCGTAGCTTCCCAGGACGGCAAAATAAGGTTCACTCGTTTATCAAACGGGTTAGAATTAAACTCCTGTAATATTGGTGAAGAGATAAAAACATCTATCGTGGCGAAAGATGGGTTTATCTATTTTGGGGCTCAGGACAATTCAATTCGTGCGCTCGAAATCAAAAAGAATAGTGGTAACCCTGATGAGGTGTGGGTACATTTCACTGACCAAGACGACCCCATTTCACGGGATCGAGCAAAAGCCTGCTAATGAAATATAGGATGTTTGTGTTGTGCAATTACTAGGCGATATATGGAACGCAGTTATAATTCAACCTATGATCAACAGCCTGATACTGCTGTACGACGTATTCTTTAATAACTTTGGGCTCAGCATCATAGCGTTTACTATACTTGTCCGCGTAGTGCTTATTCCGCTTTCAATAAAGCAAGCCCGTCAAATGAAGGCTATGACTAGCCTTCAGCCTAAATTAAAGGAAATTCAAGAACTCTATAAAAAAGATCCGCAAAAACGTTCCAGTGAAACAATGCGGACTTATAAAGAGCGTGGAGTAAACCCTATAGGGTGCTTAGGGCCCTTTTTTATACAATTTCCCATTTGGATCGGCCTGTTTTGGTCCCTCAGGGCTACCTTACCCTCAACTCCCGAAAGCCTGGCCCGTTTGTCAGGCCAGATTTATCCTTGGCTCCCTGGAATTAATGAATCGATACCCTTGAAGAGCACTTTTTTGTGGTTGGATCTTGGATCGAGTGATCCAACACCTATACTGCCGGTTCTTGTCGGCTTATCAATGTTTCTCATGCAAAAAGTTACCACTATGCCAGCGGCAGATCCACGACAAGCCTCAACAAACAGAATGATGTTATGGATGCTACCGATAATGTTCGGTTTTTTTACCACTCAATTTGAAAGTGGTTTAGCACTATATTGGGTCATATCAAATATAGTCGGGATGATAATACAAGGATTTGTAACAGGATGGGCCCCTCTGATCTCCTTATTCTTATTCTGGCAATCAAATAAAGCGAAAGAGCAGCCGCAATTGAATGACTCAAAGGCAATAGAGTCCCAACCGGAGGAGACGATTACCGATGCAAACCATAGAGACAACAGCAAAGACAACAGAAGAGGCAATCGAACTCGCCCTAAAAGAATTAGACGTAGAGCGCGCGGAAGTAGAAATAGACGTCATTAGTCGAGGAAAACCGGGTTTTTGGGGTCTGCGTAATGAGCCAGCACGTGTTCGGGTTACAGTCCTGGAACAAGCTTCAGATGTAGTGAAAATCTCTACCGAAGTAATCGAAACTCTTATGTCGAAAATGAACGTTAGCGCCGTGGTGAATTTACTGCAAGCGATGGAAGAAGGTATAGGGGGACCGGAATTCAACATAGAAGGCGATGACTCGGGTCTTCTCATAGGACGCAGAGGTGAGACACTTAAAGCATTCCAATTCATCGTGAGATTTATAGTGGGAAGCCGACTGGGAACTAGAGCACAATTATCCCTCGACGTGGAAGGATACCAGAAACGCCGTTACCAATCTTTGGCTGATCTTGCCCAACGTGTAGCTCAGCGTGTATCTAATTCAGGTAGGACAGTAACACTCGAACCAATGCCTTCTAATGAGAGGAGAATTATCCATATAACGTTAGCTAATCATAGGTTAGTCTCTACAGAGAGTTCGGGATCGGGTGATGGCCGCCAAGTAGCAATAAACCCGCTACAGTAGAAGAATTCACCTAATCCATAAAGGGAGATCTACATGTTGTAAAGCATGCTCTACCATTATCTTTTTCTTGTTGAGTTCCCTGTTAGCACCAATTGATGAGGTCAACTATGCTTTATCAGACGTTCGAAGTAACCGAACTCCCTGACTTTTCACACACGCTCTTACATAACAACTGCCTTAAAGGTAATGTTATAATCTTAATTGAACGGACTCGATCCTAGGTCATTCATACAATGAACGCTACATGACACGCTTAACAGACACTTTGACCTGAAAATGGTAATGTTTAGTCATGCCTACTACAAAATTCAGCGGACCCATATTACTTATTTGCTCGATCGCTGGTACTGTTTTACTCATCTATTTACTCAGAGGTGCTCTATTTCCTTTCATTGTCGGAATAGCCCTTGCTTATATGCTTCATCCAATTGTTAAAGTCCTTGAAAAACTCTTGCCATGGAGTAGAAAATACCCTGACGTAAGTCGTCTCACGTCTATTATAGTTGTTTACCTGGTAGCCATAACTGTAATAACGGGGTCTTTATTAATCATAATTCCTCCAGCATTCGAGCAAGCCACGGCCTTCGCTGAATCTCTTCCTCTGTTTTTCGATAATGCTCAGGAAACCGTTGAAGCCTGGAACGAGCAATTAACAGGTACCATACCTGCGGAGTTAAGACAAGAGTTCGTCGATTTGCTCGAAAATGCCGGAGTTATTTTAATTAACTCTTTCCAAGACATTCTAAGGAGAATGTTTAGTCTTGTATCAAGTGCCTTAACTATTGTTATTGGGCTAGCTATAGTGCCCATCTTTCTATTTTATATTCTTAAGGATGCGGAAGATCTTTCGGAACGATTTGTATCTCTATTTCCGTCGAACATCCACGTACATGTCCGTAATATCATGATAATCATCAATCATGTACTCTCAAACTACGTCAAGGCCCAATTGACTCTAGCTATAGTTGTAGGACTGCTAGTTTATATAGGCCTGATTATATTAGGCATACGATTCTCCATCCTTTTGGCTATAGTGGCAGGGTTCTCCGAATTGATTCCTATTGTTGGCCCGATAATTGGAGCTATCCCAGGGATACTCGTAACTCTAGCTACAGAGCCTGAAAAGATAGTCTGGGTGATTCTGATGTACCTGATGATCCAATTGTTAGAAAACTCATTAATGGTTCCTCGTGTACAAAGCCAGGCTTTAAAAGTACATCCCGTCGTAATAATGCTGGCTTTGGTTGTAGGAAGCGAATTTGCAGGCCTCTATGGTCTTATTCTGGGGCCACCTATAGTAGCCACCATTAAAGAAGTAATCTATTACCTCAGAAAATGGGATCCGCCTCAAACATTAAGTAAGGCGGAACAAGGACAAATCCAGGACGCTACAGACAACAATGACATAGGTGACGAAAATTAATACTTGCTTAATCTCGTGTAAAACTATGATAATGATCGCTGTGAATTCTCTTTACGTTCACTATAACTCCTTATCACTCGAAACATGAACAAACCATACAATATTACAGGGATTTGGACTGATGACGGTCAAAGTTATATTACTCGATTATGATGATACGCTTGTGGATACTTTTGGATCTCGTCTACTTGCTGCGAAACTTGCTGCTGAAGGGATTCTCGATCCCGAATTGGATATGAATGCTATTATGAGGAACTCGGCAGGACGTCCTCAACGTGATATTTGGAAAGATCTGGCCGACAATGATCGCACGGCAGAGGTATTAATGGGAAAATATATGAATCTCTATTGGAATGAGACCAGTAAGTCTATACAGATATTTCCAGGTGTGGAAGATCTGCTGTCTGAGCTCATGCTTAGGAAATTAAAAATCGGGATAGTCACTTCTAAAGTGCGTCTGATGCATAACGCAACAGGTCCGTATGGCGTATTGGTCGAAATAAAACGACTCGGCCTCAATGATATCTTTGATGTAATAGTTGGATGGCCTGATGTTGAAGAAAGCAAACCTCATCCTGCTCCAATTTATTACGCTTTAAATCAACTACAGTTATCACCTAACGATGCCATTATGGTAGGTGATAGTCATATCGACATTAAAGCGGCTAAACGTGCCGGGGTTACATCAGCTGCAGCTAAGTGGGGAACTTTAAACGAACATCTATTGATTGAATCTAATCCAGACTACGTTCTAGAATTGCCCCACCAATTAACTGAATTAGTGTAATAATCCAGTGACTTCAAATACTATTCGAACACAAACCTTCGAACGACTATCAATTATAACGATAGCATGTAATATAACAAGTTATTCGCAGAACGAAAAAATGGTCTTCGAGTTAAAAGACGCCCTTACTCATCTTTCCCAAGATGAGGGTACATGGGTCATTATTCTTACCGGTGAGAACGACGCATTCTTCACAAGTGTTGACCTGTCATCACTGCCGTGTTCGACAAATTTACTAACCGCCATCTCGGTACTTAAATGTTCCGACCATATCGCATCAATACAAAAGCCAGTTATAGCCGCATTAAATGGAGACATTCTGGATCAAGGTTTAGAGTTAGCGTTAGCTTGTGACATACGCATAGCCTCCATCAAATCAGTTTTTGGCCTTACGCAAATTAAAAGAGGACTAATACCATGGGATGGCGGAACTCAACGGCTTCCAAGACTTATAGGGAAGGCACGAGCTTTGGAAATGATCCTTTCACCTCTGATTATACCTTCAAATAGGGCTTTCAATATCGGCCTGGTTAACCAAATAGTTCAACCTAATAAAGTACTGGATACAGCGAAAGAAACTGCTTCGTCAATCATTAAGCACGGGCCAATTGCTGCTAGATATCTCAAAGAGGCCATTTCCAGTGGACTGGATATGAAACTCGATCAAGGACTCAAGCTCGAAAACGATTTGGGATTAATTCTACATAGTACGGGCGATCGGAAAGAAGGCATAAATTCATTCCTAGAACGCCGTAGTCCTAAATATAAAGGAGAATAACACTGAATGGACTTAAAATAAAGTGAGGAGAAAGTGTATTTCTTGACACCAGAATCAAATACTATTTTATATACTAAAGACGCTGGTGTAGCTCAAATAGTTTTAAACAGACCAGAATATATCAACGCATACAACACCAACATGAGGGACGAATTATTTCAGGTTCTCTTAGCCATTAGAGATGATCCCGAAGTTTTGGTTGCCATTTTTCAAGGATCAGGATCACGTGGCTTCTGCTCCGGGGCTGACCTAACAGAATTCAATACCGCTCCTTCGCAAACTGTAGCTAGAAAAACTCGATCGGATCGTGATATATGGGACATATTCCTGAATCTACACAAACCCCTGATAGCAGCTTTACACGGCTATGTAATTGGAGTTGGATTGGAACTTGCTAGTTTGTGCGATTTCCGTATAGCTGCTCATGACACTTTTTTCCAAATGCCTGAAGTCGCTCTAGGTATGATACCTACAGCTGGTGGTACTCAAACTATTCCTCGTATCATCACCTCGAGTTACAGTATCGAGATGATGTTAACTAATAAACGTTTGTCAGCTAAAGAAGCAAAATCCATCGGGCTTGTGCATCATGTGGTTTCGAGGAGCAATTTAAATCGGACAGTCACGCGATTAGCTCGTATACTAACATCGCATAACCCTGCCACATTAACCATCGCGAAGAGAGCTATTATCGATGGGATTGACCTACCACTTTGCGATGGATTAAAACTCGAAGAGCATCTTTTAAAAAACCTATTATCTGACAATGTATAAACTCTGATAAGAATACAGGGTTGAAGTACTTTGAAATATAAGTTACTGAGTAACAAATTGGAGAGTTCTAGGATATGAACACTACAGAATGCTTGGAAATAGCAGCCCTTATAGCTCCTGATCGCTTGGCGGTAGTTTTTGAAAACAATCGCTTTACGTATGATGCGATACTCAAAAGAGTTAACCGTCTCGCAACCGCTTTGTCACGTCTTGGTATACAAAGAGGCGATAGGGTAGCTATTATTCAAGTTAACACCAATGAACATATAGAAACATACTTTGCTGTGGCCAAATTAGATGCAGTATTCGTTCCGTTGAATTTCAGATCAAGGGAGGACGAATTAACTTACATGATCAACGTGTCAGGCGCTAAAATAGTGCTAGCAGGACCTAGATATCGTGACCTCATTCTGTCTATTATTCACAAACTCGATACGGTTGAGTACTTTATATCCCTGGAAGACGATACGAATGCAACTTATCCTTCATTAAAATTGCCAACCAACTGGCAATCATACGAGACACTGATTACAAATGAATCCCAGTATGCAAGTCATCCGGTATCTGATGGCGACGATCTTTCAATAATAATGTTCACCGCTGGAACAACTGGTTCACCTAAAGGTGTGATGTTAAGTCATGAAAGTTTCACATCCTACATCCTCGATAATGTTACACCGATTGAGCTCGATATCGAGGAAAGGAATATACTCACAGTCCCCTTATACCATATAGCGGGCGTCCAAGCCATGATGGCAGCTATATATGGGGGACGTACGCTAGTTATACAAAGACAATTCGACTCTTCCGGATGGATTAACTTGGTTGAAAGTGAGAAAGTTGATAGAGCTATGTTAGTTCCTACAATGCTCAAGCAAATTATGGATAATCCAAACTTTGCTCTACATGACCTCAGTAGTTTGAAGATTATCACCTACGGAGCAGCTCCCATGCCCTTGGATATTATAAAGAGAGCTATAGCAGCTTTCCCTGATACGCATTTCATCAATGCTTTTGGACAAACAGAGACAGCAGCTACGATCAGTATGCTACCTCCTGAAGCTCATGTACTCACAGGATCTCCAAGCGAAGTTGAGCTCAAAATGAAGAGACTGGCATCAATTGGTAAACCTTTGCCGGATGTAGATGTCAGAATTGTAGATGAAGACGGCATATCCGTCCCCATAGGTGTAATAGGTGAAATAGTAGCCCGAGGTCCCAGAGTAATGAAAGGTTACTGGATGGAAGAAAATGCTACAAAAGAGACCATCATAGAAGGATGGCTACACACAGGCGATTTAGGATACTTAGATGATGAAGGTTATATATTTCTTTCTGGTCGAGCCAAAGATTTCATCAAACGAGGAGGAGAAATGATATCACCCGAAGAAGTCGAACGAGTGATTCAATCTCATCCTGCAATTGATGAAGCAGCGATAATAGGCATACCCGACACCGAATGGGGGGAACGAGTAAGGGCGATTGTGGTTATTAAAGGAAACATAATTCTCAGCGAGAGTGAAATTATTGAATATTGTAGACAGCGCCTCGCTAGTTTCAAGAAACCAGAATCCGTTATCTTCACAAGGAAACTCCCTCGTAATTCTCTAGGTAAGGTACTCAAACGAGTCCTACGAGAATCTTACAGCCATCCTTTAAGTTGTTCTTAATGATCACAATTTATAGGTACGCTCAAAGCATTTTGGGAGACTTTTGGATGAAGGGCTATTTTTATACCTGGCATTGCACTACAGATTCCTGATTTCAATGAGGCGATTCTATACAATGATGTCCAAATGTACTCAATAGCAAATGGAGCCTTGCCAATTAAGAATTTAGGAAAATCTCTCATTTCAGCCGTAACTTCCAAATCCTTGTATTGAAGACTGCCTTCACCAACCCTATATATTCCTGCGTCTATTGTCCATATAAATTTTACGAACAGCGAGTTACTGGGGTCCAATTTATGTAGTGTTGCTACCATCCTGAATGTTTTAATTTATATTATTTTCAATTAACATATCCTAATATGTATCACGCCGCAATCGATTAATACTCTAGCTTATGGCTTTTATATCATTTTGCATAATGGAAGCCATAGCACACAGGTAACCAATTGAATCACCAAACCAAATTTCAGGAAATATCATCGAAGCCGGTATAGGGCCGCAAGACTGCAGGTATTTCTACAGTCCCATCAGACCTCTGATAATTTTCCAAAATAGCGATTATCACCCTCGGAAGTGCTAATCCAGAGCCATTTAGGGTATGTACGAATTGTGGCTTATCCCCTACATTTGGACGGTATCTGATAGACGCACGTCTAGCTTGAAATTCATCGCAGTTAGAGCATGAACTTACTTCCAACCACTCCTCACTACCTGGAGCCCACATCTCTATATCAAAGGTCTTCACTGCAGAAAAACCCAAATCACCCGTGGACAGCTTAATCACCCTATATGGGATCTCTAATCTTTCGCAAACCCTTTCAGCATCTGCTACTAATCGTTCAAGTTCTAAATCTGATTCTGTTGGTTCTACCAATTTATACATTTCCACCTTCTCGAATTGGTGTACTCTCTTTATCCCTCTGGTATCCCTACCGGCCGCAGCTTTTTCTCTTCTAAAACAAGGCGTATGAGCCACATAGTAAAGTGGTAACGTTCCAGGAGCTAATATTTCATCTCTGTGAAGATTAGTAATCGGAACTTCAGCTGTTGGAACCAACCACAAATCGTCGTCTTCGTCGTGGTACATAGTGTCGTAAAATTTAGGGAGATGCCCACTGCTTATAGCGGATGTACTGCTAACAAGATATGGCAGATATATCTCTTCGTACCCATGTTCATTTGTATGAAGGTCTACCATCCAATTGACCAGAGCTCGCTGAAGTCTGGATCCCTTTCCTTTAAGTATGAAAAACCTGGAACCGGACAGTTTAGCCCCTCGTTGGAAATCTATAATATCTAAGTTCTCACCTATCTCCCAATGAGGCAATGGATGAAAATCGTTCGGAGATTTAAATGATACATCTCGGACAACTATGTTGTCCGATTCATCCTTGCCATATGGAACATCTTGACGTGGGATATTTGGCACATTGAGCATCAGAGTCTCGATTTTACCCTCGATTTTCCTGGTTTCCTCTTCAAGGGTCTTTATATTTTTCCCCATCATTCTCATTTGATGGATTAAACTCTCAGATAGATCTCCTGTTCTACTAATAATTTTATTAATTTCGTTACGTTGTGCTCTCAAACCATCTGATCTAACTATAATAGAACGCCGTTTGCCATCCAACTCCAATATCTCATCGACCGGCACACTATCCCCTCTAAGCCTTACGGATTCTTTAACCAGCTCAGGATTCTTACGAATTAGTTCGATGTTAAGCACTTAATACCTTCCACATTAATTCTCATCGTCACGCGCTAAAATCAAACCCAGCATCTTCAATTCATAAACCTTCACTAGCAAAGATTCGTTATCCATAGTGATCTACATTAACCGATCTGGGCTAATCTTGACCTTACGTAATGCCCTGTTGAGAGGACAACCAGACATAAGATACCTCATTTATAGATGGTAGGCCAGTACGTATTTAATAGCGTGTTCGCACAAAATCTTAAATCAAGTTCTTTGAAACGAGTATCCGGACTTCAGTTACTATGAATTTAACTACAACAGAAAGATTTAGATGTACCATTAGTAATTACAACTGTTCGGCATAAACAAAGGAATGATTTGACCTGATTTGTTGGAATATGTAAACTGTGCTAGCTGCAATTGCCATTCATAATCACAACCCTTGGATTATTGAATAGCCTTTTAGCCGTTTTCAAACCAACCTTCCGATTGTATGATTAGTTTAAAAGGAACGAAATTTATATTTGATCTAAACTTATACTGATTAGGAATTAGATGCACCCAAACATCATCTCTAGTCCACTCTATAGTAAATGACATGACTCAACACACGAAAGTAACAGACTATGGCGATCAGCTGATTTCTGTTCCTAGAGCACATCTGCGGATGGAACTCGTACAAACTACAGATGGCCTGGTCCTGACCCACGAGGGCAAATCAGTATTGGAATGCTATTTAACAGAAAATGGCATGTTGATAGCGGGATTTATTGCCAAAGCTCTAGGCGTTAACATACCACCCATGAATCACCCGATACCAATTAGAGTTTCCACCGGTGTTTTATATCGTGCATTAGGAATATCTTACCTGGATTTACACAATCAGGAATCCTATAAACTACTTGAAAGACTCCTAGAAGAAGCGGAACTACAGCGGAGAGGAACTAATGAAAGTCTTTAATCTAGGAGGAGCATCCGCAAGTCATGTATCACAAATTTAATTTAGACTTCAACGAATGGTTAACTGGCAACTCCGTTGATTTGATCCCTTCGTACATCTATAATCATCTGCGTCATCTAACAATCTTTTAAATGCTAAGTAGAAACTGAATATAGGAAAGACGGTCCTTATTGTGTCTTTAGACTACTCAGAGTTAATACCAGGACAAAAGATATCGGTTCAAAATTATGTATTGGACTATGACATCATTCAAAGATATGTAGATGCGGTGGGAGGTCACCATCCATCTTCAGACGACACAGGGCATTTAAACCTTGTTCCACCAATGGCCATCGCATCTTTATGGCTTCGCAGTGTGATTAAGGAATTGGAAATCCCTGGTGGTACTCTACACGTAGGCCAAGAATTAGAATTCACTCGAGCTGCACGGATCGGAGATAGAATCGAATGTACGGCCACTATACTCCAAAACACAGTTAGAAAAGATATCAGATTCATGGTGATTCAACTTAAGGTTACTAACGATGCCTGTCAGCCTATCATGCTAGGCAAAGGCACTTTAACTTTACCTGAATAATGGTGAAACGATAGCGAGTGCGGAAATGATAAAGGGCGAATATTTACCTACTATTGAAAAAGTTATCACGCAGCTTATGATTAACCAATATGCAGAAGCTTCTGGTGATTTTAACCCCATACATGTCGATGAGCAATACGCTAGGAAATCTCGATTTGGTAGTACAATAGCCCACGGTATGATGATCGCTGCGTCTATATCAGAGTTAATGACGATGACCTTTAAACAAGATTGGTTAAATAGAGGTCGCCTAAAAATACGATTCAGGGCTCCAGTTTTCCCCGGTGACACTGTAACGACAGTAGGTCAAGTGCGAAACATCAACCTTTTAAACAACAAGAAAATCATTAACTGTTCTATAGAAGTCCGGCGACAGACCAACGAGGTAGCTATTTCTGGAGAGGCAACTGTAACTCTTAATGAGAAAGAAAAATGAGAATATCATTATTATGACTCCTCTCAAGCGAATATTGTATAGTCTATACAGAGACTATGACATGTAGTCGAACTGATAGCGACTTAAGTGAACGCATAGTAAGCACGAAGTACGCAGAGTTAATTTTAAGCTGGAGGCAAGTGAGTGTCACCGAGAAGCAAAATGACCAGAATTGCCATAGACGCCATGGGTGGCGATCAGGGGCCTGAGGTAACAGTAGCGGGTGCGGTGCAGGCATTTAAAGAGGGTGACGGTACTATAATCTTAGTTGGAGACGAAGCTGCAATAAAAAGAGAGCTTGCTAAGCATAACGCTCAAGACTTACCAATTACAATTGTACCTTCGGAGGGTATTATTACTGAAGATGACCACCCGGCACGGGCTCTGCGTCAAAAACCGAAGGCATCTATTCTGGTTACAACTAACATGGTAAAGGAAGGATACGCGGACGCCAGTGTAACTATGGGATCCACTGGTGCGGCTATGGCAGCAGCTGCAGTATTGCTCGGAGTGACGAAAGGGATTGATCGCCCTGCGTTAGGCGGTCCGATAATAGGACTCGCTCCCCGGACCGTAGTAATCGATTTGGGTAGCAACGTAGATTGTCGCCCAGGACAACTAGTTAAATTTGGTGTCATAGGAAGCGTTTTTGTCAGACAAAGCTGGGGTTGTAAGGATCCCCGTATTGCTTTATTAAGTGTCGGGTCAGAAACCGGAAAAGGCAACCGGCAGGTTCGCGAGACGGCAGAATTATTCTCGAAAAGTGACTTAAATTTTATAGGTAACATAGAAGCAAATGACATATTTAGCAAAAAGGCGGATGTTGTAGTATGTGATGGCTTTGTTGGCAATATTGTAATGAAATTAACAGAAGGGATGGGCCAAGCGATAGCAGATCATTTGAAAGTAAGACTTACCGGCAAATTACAAGATGCTGATCTGAGACAAATCACCTCGGAGATCTTCGAATTAAACAATCCTCTCGAGACTTTCGGTGGAGCTCCATTATTTGGAGTGAATGGTGTCAGCGTTATAGGCCATGGACGAGCAAAAGCAAATGCCATTCGACTGGCTATTAAAACGGCTAAAGAAACCGTCGAAAATAATTTCATCACCAAGTTGAATGAGGAATTGAGTCAACTTTACAAGTAAGTATGAACATTCCCAAAGTCACCTGCAAATTCACTACATTAACAGGAGATACAGTGGCTAGATCTAGCATAGAAGGTAGGACAGCACTTGTCACAGGAGCCGCTAAAGGAATTGGTAAAGCTATAGCGTTAACTTTGTCGGATCTGGGTGTGAAAGTGGCAATAAATTACAAAACATCAGCTAAAGAGGCAGAGTGTCTTGTGAATAGCCTTCAGGCTAAAGACGTAGACTCTATTTCCATACAAGCAGATGTAAGCGATCGCGATCAAGCAAACAATATGGTTAAAACTGTAATTGATGAATGGGGACAAATTGACATTCTCGTTAACAATGCCGGCATTATTAACGATGGTCTTTTGGTCAGAATGTCAGATGAAGATTGGGAAACTGTAATTGAAACTAACCTATACAGTACTTTCTATTGTAGCAGGGCAGTAACCAGAGGAATGATGAGAAGACGTTGGGGTCGTATAATTAATATCGGTTCTGTAGTAGGGCTGAGAGGGAATATTGGGCAAGTTAACTATACTGCGTCGAAAGCTGCCATGGTTGGCTTCACCTATGCTTTGGCTAAAGAACTTGCAAGTCGCTCGATTACAGTGAACACTGTAGCGCCAGGATACATAAGTACTGATACGGTAGATGTACTAACCCAAGAACAAAAGGACAAAATAATGACGTGGATTCCGCAAGGCCACTTCGGAGAACCGGAAGACGTAGCTAACTTAGTTGGCTTCCTCGCTGAAGAAAAGGCGAAGTATATTACAGGACAAGTGATTTGTGTAGACGGTGGAATGGCCATCTAAAAACCCTTGTACATCCACATACTATTGCATTGGAGAAAACGGTGCGGGAAATAGTAATTTATTCTCCTGCCTCGTAGGTTGAAAATGGATATCAGGTGGCCAAAAATCAGATTGGAGTGCCTCGGAACGTACTCTTAAGCGTTCCTCGAAGTTTTTGTATGCCCATAGGTGAACAAAATTATTGATGCCACCATACTCCGTATACCAGCATCCGGCCAAGGGCGATAGTCGCTCCCGCCGCTCTATGACTTTCTCCCATTCCACAAGGACTTTAGTTAGTACTTCTGAAGGATAAGTATACATACGCATCTCATACAAAGGTCCTATCGTTCGATCAGTTAGCCGTTCCATAAATGGAGCCGGTAAGTATACCTTAGACACCATGTCCACTATAAGATCTTCTGTTTCAGGCGGCCACACAGGATTGGGATACGATTCCGCCTTTGCTCTGATTTCAATTCTATCTTGCAAACTTTCGTAGGGCCAAATTGCTACCATCTGGTTAAGTGATCCAACCTCTGTATACCAATGCCCACCTAAATTAGATAATGCTAACCGGCCCGTAAGCTTTTCAGTGAATCGACTCCAGTATGTCTTCAGCATGTGTGTCTTTAAATAATAGGTTCTTATCTCATATATCACGATTTTCTCCTGCCCAATCGTTTTGCGAATGTTATATGAATTCCTTGAATTATGGGGATGGCATATACAAAGTTTGCCTGGCATTTATGTTAACAAATATCTTAGCAGTCTGCCTTGGATATTTCCCTGTGTTCAAGTCAGTTATAGCAAACGATTTGACCAAGAGCATAACCTTTCCTGTTCAGGCATTAGGACGGCTATTATTCACGCTATGTCGCTATAACTGATACAATATCTACGTTGTTAGCTATCATAGGAACCATTAATTAGGAGCTGCGCAAATGACAAATATCATCAGAGGCCGTACCAGCTTAGAACTACTAGAGGACCTAGAGGAATTTATCCCAGGAGGTGTCGTACACAGATCTAAGTTACCTGACTCTGTAAGAACGATTATAGAAGGCGGGAAAGGTAGCTATATCTGGGATGTTGACGGCAATCGCTACATAGACTACATCCTGGGCTCTGGTCCAATGCTATTAGGGCATGCCGATCCTGATGTGACTAGAGCTGTACAGCGCAGGTTGGAATACGGAACACAATTTTTGCATGCAACCGATATAACGCTAAAACACGCCCGTAAGATAATAGAGATCATACCTAGTGCTGAGCAAATTAAATTTACCGGCACAGGGAGTGAGGCGACGTATATGGCCCTACGCCTAGCACGTGCCTATACAGGAAAAAACAAGATCATAAAATTTGAAGGAGCATTTCATGGAACTCACGACTACACAGCCTGGAGCACTAATCCTTCAAAACTCCTTCCATTTCCTAACGCCGAACCTGACACAGCCGGTATACCTCCTGTTTTACAACCTTACGTGCTTATAGCTCCATATAACGATCCAAATTATATTCGAGAACTCATTATACAGAACAGAGACGATCTCGCAGCCGTAATACTTGATCCCATGACAAGAATGATTAGGCCTGAATTTGACTTTCTAGAAGCAATACGTGAGTCTACTAAAAAAGTAGGAGCATTATTCATTCTAGATGAAGTAGTATCAGGATTTCGTTTGGCTCTAGGCGGGGCCCAAGAATACTACGGGATAGATCCTGACATTACAACTCTTGGTAAAATACTTGGCGGTGGCCTTCCCATTGGAGCCATTACAGGAAAGAAGGAGTTTATGAGCAGAATGGATCCTAAGTTTCGATCAGACAACCAATACGCAATGGTGAGTGGAACTTTTTCATCCAACCCACTATCGGCAACAGCTGGTTTAGCGACTATCGAAATATTAGAGAGACCTGGTACGTATGATCGTCTACACGAATCAGGTTCGAGGCTATCAGAAGGGTTCAGAAAGATATGCGACAATTTAGAGATACCAGCGATAATAAATCATACAGGTCCTACTGTCGACGTGAAATTTACCAGGGATATTGAAATCAAGAACTACAGAGATAGTGTAAACATTGATTCGGACATGGAACAACGTGTTTCTATAGAAATGATGAAGCGTGGTATTTTTCAGCTTCCAGGCGCCGGATTCTACATTTCCCTATCTCATTCCAATCAAGATATAGACGAGACTATAGAAATCTTTGATACCGTTCTCAAAACAACACACTAACGCCAAAATATACAGTTACTTAGATAGTTTGCGTGAGCACCTTAAGAGATGTTTATTTCTCTATTTGGAGTAGGATAAATAGAATGTCAGTCGCTAATCGAAATTTTAGAGGTAAGGTGGTGCTGGTAACCGGAGGGTCTAGGGGCATCGGCAAGGCTATAGCGCTAGAATTCGCCCGCCGTGGAACAGACGTGGTATTCAATTATATTAGGAGTCACGAATCTGCTAATACAGTCAAAAGTGAGATAGAAAACCTAGGGGTTCGATGCTTGAAGGTACAGGCACATTTGGGCAATAGCAAGAACATTAAAAAGTTGTTTAATACTATAGGAAGCGAGTTTGGGAGTCTGGATTTCTTAATTAACAATGCGGCCTCAGGTGTTCAACGTTCTGCATCTGATCTGGAAGAGAAGCATTGGGACTGGACTATGAATATTAACGCCAAAGCGCCATGGCTATGTGCCATCGAGGCTTCCAGATTAATGATAAATGGCGGAGCAATAATCAATATTAGTAGTTTGGGATCACAAAGAGTGTTACCCTACTATTTTTCCGTAGGGACTTCTAAAGCAGCACTAGAATCTCTAACAAGATACCTTGCGGTAGAACTTGCCTCAAAAGGTATTTCAGTCAACGCTGTATCTGGAGGATATGTGAACACAGGTGCCTTAGACCATTTTCCTAATCGAGAAGACATGCTAACTGAAGGGCAGAAAACATTGGGAGGCCGTATGTTAACTGGCGATGATTTAGCACAAGTAGTTTGTTTCTTATGCTCCAAAGAAGCAGAAATGATACGAGGACAAATTATTATTGTAGACGGAGGCTCCTCTCTTCACCCGTGAATTCATTGGATCTGTTATCTAATGGGTAATTCCTCTATACATATAAGTCCCTCGATTCCATCTTTGGACTTTGACATTAACTGTAGGCCCTTACTAGCAATTGATTTCTTCACGTATCCCAGTCCGACACTTTTCCTAAGTACAGGTGATTCCTGAGCCGACGTTACCATCCCTACCTTGTTTTCATCTAAAAAGAGTTCAGAACCTGAAATCAGTTTATTCTCCCTCGAAGAAAGACCCACTAGAGTTCTCTGAACTTTATTATATGTGTCGAGCCTTGCGACCACCTCTTGTCCTATATAGCAACCTTTATCAAAGCTGATTGCATGTAATAAATTAGCTTCTAAGGGATTGTTGTCTTCACTAATATCTTTCCCATATGAAGGAATACCTCTCTCTATTCGAATAACCTCTAAAGCTTTCATGCCTATCGGTTGTAGAGAATATTTCACGCCCCTAGTGAGACACTCTTGCCAAAGCAATCCAGCATCATCATTTCGTATGACAAGATCATACTCAACGGTATTTAAAAAGTCTGAGCGAATAAGTAGGGCGTCTATATTACCCGCAGTCACAAAGATAGATTCATTAGGCTTTAGAATATCTGCATCCAGCTTGAAAAGTTCTCTGATCAACTTAGGTGAAGTAGGTCCAATCAGAGATAACATTGCAGTATCTTCGGTTGAGTCTTTAACGGCTACATCTTCAGTGAAGGTATAGAATGCCAACCATTCAATGACTTTTTGCCTATTATGAGGGCTGGTCATCAATAATTGATGATCCCGTAAATTTAGCACAAATAGTAGGTCTACGATCCTGCCTTTATTTGAAGTGAGGACCGTATACGCTCCAGAATGTAAGTCCAGACTATCTAATTTATTAGTAGTAAGACGATTAAGCAAATCAAGTCCATCGCTACCAGTAATCTTCAGTCTACCTACGTATGATCTGTCAATTAACCCAACAGATTCAGTGGCAGATATGTATTCTTCCTCAAATGTGGAATACACATAAGGTAGTTGCCAGCCATATTCTTCACAAATTGCAGTGGCCGACTTTCTGTGGATATCCGTGAGGGGAGTTTCCGTCACTCTATCGCCTCTCAAAAAAGAAAAGTGGCGAGTCGCCTGAGATGATATAGAAGTTTGAAAAGTCTATGGTAAACCGCGTATGGAATAAGAACTGACAAGATGATCGTTCCATTCTTTGAAAGGATTACACACTAAAAGAAGTTCCACAGCCGCAGGTCGTTCGAGCATTAGGATTATTGAATACAAACCCTTTCCCATTCAATCCGCCCAAATATTCAAGAATGGTACCGGCTAAAAACACGTAGGATTTCTTATCAATATACAGTTGAATTCCGTGTTCTTCTATTACTTTATCATTCTCTCCCGGTCCATATACCAAATCCAACAGATAAGTGAGACCAGAGCAGCCTCCGCCTTTCACTCCTACGCGCAGGTTAGCACCTGGCTTACCAGCCTCGTTGGCGAAAACTTTTACATGAGTAGCAGCCTCTTCTGATATCGATACGGTAAGTGGTTTCGGTTGTGTCTTATTCACGTTTCCGCCTCCTAAATAGAGCATCAAAGCATGATACATTCTATAACCAAATACAATCTACGTCAATGGGGTAGTCTACACTTACACTGATAGACTCGAAACTTAGCTGCTAGAAAGGATCATAACTTCAGATGAGAGTCTCAGATAACAGCGGCAAGGATATTAATCAATGTGGCATTCACCAAATCATCATAGTACTTTAATACAGAGCATATTAAAGTCAATTTTTCACGCCGCCCTTTCCCCTCCTCCACGTTTTTGCTTTTGTCGTGACGATGAATCGTTTCGAGTGGTTGGCACTTTATTTATATCAAGCATATATCCACATTGCAGGCATTCTTTGTAAGAACCATACATGTCTCGACTAGTGTGCAAATCACCAACACACCTTGGACATGACCTTAGGGTAATTGCCTCCAAATCATTCTTATTCAATGAACTTTTCCCTTTTATTTATGCATTTACATTTTACCTTGGGAAACGGATCAAGTCTATCAATATAATTTACCGCTTCAACCCAAGGGCGGTGATGTTAACAAACAAACTTTAACCAGTCAAGGTATTTTATGCTCATCAAATTCAATATTGCATTTTATCTCAGGTTTGTATCTTTCCAACAATAAATTAGTGGATTGGATTTGCGTTTTACATTTTCCTTGTCTATAGTGGCGTGAAAACAGTGGATAAGATGAGTCATGTTCACAGAATATACATCTAGGTTCTTAGACTTCTATAAACCTATTGATTGAAATAAGTTTCAGATCGGATTGAGATTAATTTTCTGCCTCTAGACATCTCAATATTACAAGAACTATAAGTTCAGGTTTATACAAATCGGCGGTACGAGTCCGTAAGCTTCATTGATTTCTGATGAAGTCTGGCTTATTGTTTAACTACGGTCTACCTGGGGAGATTTACATCTTAATTAAGCGCTTTTCACAAGATTTAAAAGTTCTAACGTTCGATGTGTGTGGAACAATCATGGGCCTTTCAGCCAGCCTGACACCTACCATTAGTGAATTTCTCAAGAACGAGGATATCCATCTTAGCGTCACTAAGTTTTCGATACGTTGGCGTATCGAGCAATATCAATATAATCTTATGATACTAGGACACAATGGGTGTCTTGAGACTTGTAGAAAAGCTCTAATTTACACTCTCCACTCTAACAACATACTATTTACCAACAGCACAGTCTTGAGGCACTCATGAAACCCTTGTATATGTTGATCCTTTTTGAGGATACGGTGAAAGGACTTAGAATTCCACAGGATCATTATCGCATCATAGCGCTATCCAATGGGGATTTACAATTCCTCGAGCACTTAAATACAAATAATTTAGACGTTGACTTCGACACCATAATATCCGTAGAAACTATAGGGACTTTTAAACCACATCCTTCAGTGTATCGTGCTGCTGCACGTACTCTTAATGTGGAATCTGGAGAGACAATGATTATAGCTTCACATTCCCTTAATCTCCTTGGAGCTCGTGCAAGAGGATACAGCGGCGCCTACATCAATAGATACAGTTTACCTTATGAGGGAACTCTACTTCAGCGGGACATCATTACTGATGATCCTGTCGACTTTGCTTGTCTCATGGTACCGGGAGTAGATTCATGAGTGTCAAGCCTACGGTTATAGTGATAGGAGGAGGAGTTATAGGTTGTTCAATTGCTTTCTATCTAGCCAAATGTGGAGTAACCACTATCGTAGTGGAACGCGGACGGATTGGAGCAGAAGCTTCGGCCGCCGCCTCTGGTCTTTTAGGCCCTTCCTCAGGGGATCAACCATACGACGAATTAGCAACTAATAGCTACAATATGTTCCCTCGATTAACTGAAGAACTGGAAGAATTAAGCAATATACCAACAGAATTCTTCACGTGCGGGATGCTCGAAGTTGCCATTACAGACCCTGAGGTCTTAGATCTCTCCAAAAGGTTCACTGCACTTCGCCTGGCTGGAATAGAAACAAGTTGGCTGGAGCCTAGAGAAGCTCTCGATTTAGAACCACAACTGACCCAAAACACTGTTGGTGCTATTTATATGCCCAATATTAGTAGAGTTAACAACCGCCAATTATGTGATGCCTTCGCCATATCAAGTCTCAAAATGGGGGCGGAATTCCGTCACGGAGTGGAGGTCACGGGTCTTATAAAAGACGGACAGAGAGTTATAGGTGTCAAGGTCCCAGGCGATAAAATACTAGGCGATAAGGTTGTAATCGCCGCAGGAGCATGGACAGGAACATTGGGAGCTTCCATGGGATTGGAACATTTCCAGAGTCCCTATGGTCCACTAGCGAAATATGCTCCGGTTTATCCTGTAAGAGGCCAAAACACCAACCTGCAACCACCGCAGAGTGGTTTGAAAGTGGCTCTTGGATATCAGGACGGAGTTTTCGTGCCTCAGAGTAACGGTTCGATAGTGGCGGGGCCCACCTTGGAGGAAGTGGGGTTTGATTCCCGAGTCACTGCTGGCGGGCTTCGTTATATTTTAAACCTAGCTACAACCGCAATCCCATCTCTGGAAAACAGTAACATTAACTGGACTATAGCCGGTCTTAGGCCAAGTACTCCAGATGAACTACCTATAATAGGATCTCTGCCAGGATTTGATGATCTCATCATAGCATCAGGTCATCATAGAAGTGGGATCAATCTTAGTCCCGTCACCGGTAAACTGATTGCCGATCTCATTATAGGCAATCCCTCCCCTCTTATTAAGCATTTTAGCCCAACAAGATTTCTCCACACCTAAAACAACTCACAATCGTTAGGGTGAACCAAAGCTGAAGCAGAGACGGGCTAACGAAGCTAATCTTACATGGGATTCCTAATGTGCGAATAGACAATATTAGGAATCTGAAGATAAATTAATCGATGTCCAAAAACTGTTTAATCCTACGATTGTATTCGGACCTACGTGTTACTTGATTCATCAAACCCTCGGAGGCAACGTTGGAGAGAAGGTCTGATGTTGAAATCCCATGCCTTAAGCTTTTTAGGGTATCATAAACAGCCTTAACTGCGGCTTGAAAGGGTAAATGCCCCTGTAGCAATATACGGACACCATAATCGCTCAAATACTTTCTATCCATATAGTCTTCATTTACTCCTCCTAGAAGCAATGGCAGATTAACCTCGCAATGCAGCTCTTCTATCTGCTCTCTAGTCGTGATACCTGTCACAAAAAGAGCGTCAACACCTGCGCGTTCATAGGCTTTGGCGCGCTTGACAGCGCCCGCGATTCCCTCAAATTGAATAGCGCTAGTTCTAGCAGCAATAACCAGACTAGAATCTCCTCTGCCATCTATGGCGGACTTCATCTTCCCTACGCCCTCTTCCAGTGATATCAAGTCGACTCTATCTTTATTACCAAAACTCTTTGGCAGTAAAGTGTCCTCTATTGTCAGAGCAGATACACCAGCATTTTCCAATTCCTCCACAGTACGTCTTACGTTAAGAGCATTACCATAACCATGATCCGCGTCTACCATGAGGCTGATATGACTTGCTCTACAGATGCGACGTGCCTGTTGGGCAAATTCGCTCAGAGTCAAAACGATGAGATCAGGATCACCTAACACAGTTGCAGACCCGATAGACCCTGCGAACATACCTACCTCGAAGCCTAAGTCTTCAGCAATACGAGCTGAAATAGGATCAAATACTGAAGCAGGACACACACATTTATCACCTTCAAGAATTGAACGGTACTGGTCGCGTCGTTCCGACAAATTCATTTGATATATACCTTCAAATCATATAGTTGAAAGGCCCAACAGGACCATTAGACAAAAATAAGTTGTGAGTATTAAGGGACGTTACGAAAATTCCCCTTTTTTTACACCAGTCACTAGTCAACCAGTGTTCTATCAACATGGGCCGTTGGATGAATAGCCATTACTCTTGCAACAGACCCTGATGTGTTTCTAAAACCGTGCCTCACACCTGGAGGAGCAAGTACAGTTTGCCACTCTGAGACGATAACTATTTGATCCCCCAAGGTCGCTTCAAGTTCCCCTTCGACAATAACCATAGCCTCCTCTTTGGGATGTACATGGATAGGTACGATAGCACCCGGTTGTAATATAAGATCTGCCACAGTCAACGAATCGGCTCCATTATCAGAGCTTACAAGGGTCCATCGGTCAGCGGTACCAAATTCACCTTTTGCAACATCTTCCTTGTCCAGTATTGGCATTCTTCCCTCCGGTCGTGTTAATTTGGGATATTGTAACTTATAAATCATTCCAATGTATATTACAGTGATATTAGAAAGACCCTAACATCTTGCAACTAAGGTTCACCAGATATACACTCAAACAAATCAAACTTCAGGTGTAAATAATGGCTGTTAGAATCGGTGTCGGCTTTGGGGGATGGCCATTTGCAACCCTCCAACCAGAACTATTATGGGATTATGCGCAAAGATGTGAAACCTTGGGAATAGACTCTTTGTGGTTAAGCGATAGGATAGTATCTGAAAAGTTTAATATTGAACCTCTTATTGCTATTGCAACCATGGCCTCGTACACGAAAAACCTTAAGTTCGGTACAAGCGTACTAGCATTACCACTCAGAAATCCTACTATTCTGGCAAAACAGATTGCTTCCATCGACTTTTTATCCAATGGCAGATTATTACCTGCTATAGGATTAGGGTCTGAAAACGATCGCGAATATGAATCATGCGGGACACATCGTTCCGTACGCTCTGGGCAGACTGACGAAGCAATTAAAATCATGCGCTTACTCTGGTCGCAAGATAATGTCAATTTTCAAGGCAAATATTTTAGCCTACGTGACGTATCTATTCAACCTAAACCCGTACAAAAAGACTTACCTCCAATATGGATTGGCGGAAGAAGCGATGCGGCTCTAAAACGAACAGCTCGAATTGGCGACGGCTGGTTAGTTTCACAAGCCTCGGCGCTTGACGTCAAGCGCGGCATTAATAAAATTAAGGAATATACTAAACAATACAGGCGTTCGGGGGAAATTGACGATGATCACTACGGTGCTATTTTAAATTTCTGCTTTGCTGACAGTTTTAACGAAGCTGAACTGCTGGCTAGTCCATACCTCGTGCGAAGCAGACAAGATTCCGATTATCGCAGGTTTTCAATCTTAGGAAGACCCGAGAATGCCAGAATTCTAATTGACTCATTTATCAAGGCTGGCGCTACCAAATTTATTGCACGCCCATGCTGTCCCCCAGAAATGATGTTGGAACAGCTCGAAATCTTAGGACAATCAATTCTACCCTACTATCACTAGAAAAATATTATTAATAGAAACTCAATTTATAAATATTGATGGAAGCCTTTCCGGACAATTCACGAATTTCTCATTAGTACTTAAAGTCTCTCAGTTCCATAATTTAGGGAGTCTACATACATTTGACAGTGTTAACACCCTTAGTTAATATCTCTCATATTCTAAATGAATTGCAACGCTTATATATAACTGTCTGGAGGACTTGCATTTGTACTTTGTCAGATTTGTCTTGTTTTGCGCAGATGCGGTAAACGACTTCCTTGCTAAGAATTGTCCCTATATAGCCGGTGCTATATCTTTCTACACTTTATTTTCATCTTTCCCCCTAGCTCTTGCTATTATATCTATTGCAGGTTATGTGTTGCCTGGACACGAAGATGAATTTATGGCCCGTGAGCAATTGGTTAAAGACATCGGCGAGGTCATTCCAGTCTCTACGTCATTCATCGCTGAAACAATACAGGGAGTCGTTAATACTCGTGCAATAACAGGAATTGCGAGCATATTAGGCCTTCTATGGGCATCCACTGCAGCATTCGGGGCTATTAGAAAAGGAATCAATGCGGCGTGGGGTATCAAGAAGACGAGGCCATTCCTAAAAGAACGCCTTATAGACCTAGCCTTAGTGGTAGGAGCTGGCATACTAGTAATGTTAATACTATTCGCAGCTTCCATATTTGGCTTTTTTAGTGAAATCACTTCTGTTTTGATACCAGACGTTAACATAAATAAGAACTTATGGGGTATAGCGGCAAAAACAATCACCGCTGTACTGTCTTTTCTAACATTTCTTATTCTTTATCGTTTCCTACCAAATACTCGAGTTTCTCTTAGTGATGTCTGGCTGGGCTCACTCCTTGCATCTATGGCATTCGAAGGAGCAAAATGGGGCTTTGTCTGGTATGTGACGACTTTCCCAATATATAACGTCATCTACGGTTCGGTTGGAGCAATAATGGCCTTGTTGACCTGGGTATATGTTTCAGCTATCATCTTGTTGTTCGGTGCGCTCATCACCTCCCGTTATACAGCATTTGCGGGCAAAATCGGTGAGAAGAACAGTTTTAAATTACTTTGGATAGGGCTGTCGCGTGTACGGGTTAGGGTTGTTGAGTCTACAGATACCGATTAGAGAAATGGCGGTTTGTGCTACGACTGGCCTTTTGTTGGCCTTTTCCTTCGTGTCTTTAGGATGCGCATCGACTGTCCAAATAGAAAAAACCGAAAAGGTAACACAGTTAGACATTACCAACACACTACCTCCTAGTGGCAATGTGTTTCAGTCAGACCTAAATCTAGGAGTGCTGCCATCCGTATCAGGTTTAGTGTCGAAAATAAACCCCGCCGTCGCAAGTATCGCCACAGACTCCCTTGACAGAGGGCTCTTTTTTAATTTCGCTAAGGAAGGAGCTGGTACAGGAATAGTAATAAGTTCTAATGGCTATGTAGTCACAAATTACCACGTTGTTAAAGACGCTGATGAAATTGTTGTCAATCTGCCTAACGGAGACAGTCATGACGCTCAAATAATTGGAGGTGACAGGATCACCGATCTTGCAGTTATCAAGATCGATGTTGAGGATCTACCAATAGCTTATTTTGGTGATTCCGACAGATTGGCCGTAGGTGACTGGATAATCGCACTAGGAAATGCTTTAGCGCTAAAAGGCGGGCCAACTGTTACCCTTGGGATCGTAAGTGCCTTGGGTCGTACATTGCAAACTGAACAGGGCACTTTATATGATTTGATACAGACGGACGCTGCTATAAATAGCGGAAACAGTGGAGGCCCCCTAGTCAGTCTGGATGGTAAGGTCATTGGCATAAACACAGCTATATTGCGCCAAGGCCAAGCACAAGGAATCGGTTTCGCCATAAGTTCTTCAATAGCGATACCAATAATTGATAGTTTAATAGAACATGGCCACGTAACAAGACCCTTGATTGGAATGGCTGGAGCCAACGTTACTTCAGCGTCTGCCAGACAACTAGGTCTTAATGTCACAGAAGGGGTGATAGTCACGCGTCTCTTGGAAAATGGTCCTGCTTCCTATGCAGGCATGAGAATAGGAGATGTTGTGACCAAGATGGACCGTATTCCTACTCCTGACATGTCTACCTTTCTCGGAATTCTCTGGACATATACGATCGGTGACGTCGTACAATTAGAACTCATAAGGGAAAAAAAGATATATTTCGTTAATATAAAGCTCGTCGAACGACCCCCAGACTAAATACAAAATAGTGCGGCTACGAAACGTGGATCTATTATAGATCCTAGTCCTTCTCTCCAACATGGATAGCAACTGTCCCCAAAGCTAGGCTGCTATACGAGACATTTATCATACCCGCAGTCGACATCATTTCCATTAATTCTGATGGTTTTAGAAATTGCTGAACAGACTTTGGAAGATAAGTATAAGCCTCTCTGTCACCAGCAACTAACATCCCTAGAACAGGTGTCATATAACGAAAATAAAGTGGTATTAGCATATCTTGAAGCATTCCTCTATTTTCAAGCTTAACTATTTCAAGAATAACTACTCGTCCACCAGATTTCATGACTCTGACCATTTCTTTCAAAGCCCTGGGTAGATTAACGAAATTTCTAACACCGAAACCTACAGTCAAACAAGTAAAACTATTATCTGGAAAAGGAAGGTTGTGCGCATCTCCAATTACTAATTTAATTTTATCGGATACCTCTTTGTGCGTGGCTTTATATAAGGCCAAAGTTAACATCTCTAGAGTATTGTCTAATGCCACTACCTCGGACACCCATTCCTTTCTCGCTAATTCAATAGCAAAGTCTCCTGTCCCGGATGCCAAATCAAGCGCTCGTCCTGAGTCATTTTTAAATGCGAAGTTAGTGGCCATACGGCGCCATTTGTGATGCATCCCAGCCGTCATAACAGTGTTCATTAAATCGTAACGACGCGATATTCGAGCAAACATGCGATTTACGAATCTTACCTTATCTTGGCCACTAGAGAGATCCATCTGTCAAACCTTTAATAACATATGGTAATTCACATAGAAGGTCAGAAGCGATCATCCCAGTAGAACCCATACGTTCTCTGATGTTCTCACCTGCCTGGCCATGTACGAACACTCCTAACGCCGCGGCATTTTCGATACTAAGCCCTTGCGAAAGAAAGCCAGTAATCACACCTGCCAACACGTCTCCTGTGCCAGCAGTTGCCAATGCAGGATTGGCAAAAGGACTAACCATAACTCCGCCGTCAGGATCGGCCACTACAGTGTATGGACCCTTAAGAACAACAATTTTATTCCACTGTGTAGCTGATGAACTCGCAATATTAATTCTTTCTTTAGAACTAATAACATCGGATGTCTGAAGGAGGCGTTTCATTTCATTTAAATGAGGAGTAATTATCGCCTTAGTAGAAAAACTTCTCCACCATTCAGTTTTTTCAGATAAGATATTCAATCCATCAGCATCTACTATAATGGTTGGAAGTTTAGCATCAGAGTAAAGGATGTCTTGTAACATCTTTTTAGTTTCGTGTGATGTCCCCAAGCCACAACCCAACAAAATTGCTTTATATCCTTCTGATCGTTCCAATATGAATTCTGTCGCCTTCATTGAAACTTCTCCGTCAGTAGTTTCTGGCAATGGTAAAATAGTTGCTTCTGTAGTTTTTAATGCTATGGTAGTCTTAATACTTTGAGGTATAGCAGCCGTCACCAGGCCAGATCCCACTCTAATAGCTGCGGCCGTGGCAAGATAAGGAGCACCAATATACTGACTAGAACCTCCCACTATTAGTGATTTGCCAAACGTACCTTTATGAGAATTTAAAGGTCTGGCAGGCAGGATTTCACGGGCCCACTCTACCGTCATAAGGTTAATAGATATAAACTCGTCTAAACCGTCAGGTATACCTATATCCCCTATTTCTAGAATTCCGATATTTTTCTCTATCGGTGAGAGATAATGACCTAATTTAGGGTAACCAAGTGCTATTGTGCAATCGGCGATTGGCGCTGCAGGATCAATCCATCCAGTATCAGCGATAAGACCACTAGGCATATCAATTGCCAAAATTTTTAGAGAGGGACTTTTCCATTTTATTTCATTCAATAGCAGAAATATTGTCTTAATAACCCCACTCAATTCGCGTGTGCAATTCGTGCCGAGTACTGCATCCAAGACCAAATGTGCATGTTCAAAAGCTTGTTGGACGCTGGAATAATTGAGCTTTAAATAGATATGGTGAACGGTTACACCAATTTCCTTGAGACGCTCCAGTCTCTGATCGGGTTCGGATCGGGCACTACAAATCAACACATCGACTTTAGCACCCCATCTTCTCAAATGACGAGCAGCCACAACACCATCGGTGCCGTTATTACCCGAACCAACCAATACTACTATTGGGACACCCAATACCGGACCCAGATAATGCCTAGCTCGTTTGGCGACAGCTAGCCCTGCCTTTTCAATTAGGGTGTCAACTGAGACTCCTGATTTAACTGCATCGGCTTCTATCTGCGTCATTTGGCTTACAGTCACTATTTTCAAATTCTACCCACCAATGATTTGAGTAATGCCCTTGTCCGAGTTAATGAGGCTACTTCATCAGAGCCGACAGGAAAAGGAGAAGCAAGGAATTCTGTAGTTCCGACATCGGAATATGCTCTAATCTGACGTTCTACTTCTACTTCGTTACCTATTATTGCCGTTTGAAATGGATGAGTAAATCCCTCTATTTTCAACATGCTCTGATAACTAGGTAAATGTCCATATCTCTCAAAGTTACGAATGGCTGTATCTGTTGCAGTTTTACAGTCATCGGTTACAGTGACTGGTACTCCAACGCAAATTCTAGGAGCAGATCGGCTCGCAGTTTGAGCTGCATTTGTAATAATTGGAACTATGTGAGTGTCCAAGGTTTTACGTCCCACCATCCACGTAACAGTACCATCAGCTAACGTTCCTGCAATTTGTAACATCTTGGGGCCAAGTGCGGCTATTATTACAGGTAGGGGGCTCACGTTGAAATCGCTTAATTCAGCATCAACACACATTGTCTCCCCAGTAAACCTGACCTTATATTGCTCTAATAATGGCCTCAAAACCGAAAGGTATTCTTCCATTCTTAAAGCGGGCCTATCGAATATGAGTCCAAATTTTTGTTCTACAATTGGTTTGTGAGATAGACCTATACCGAGAGTAATTCTTCCTCCAGTCGCCTCCTGGGCAGTAAGGGCCTGTTGTGCAAGTGCTACCGGATGTCTGGGAAAAGTTGGTATGACAGCGGTTCCCATCTTTAAGCTACTAGTACGTTGACCTGCAAGAGCGAAAACAGTCAATGCGTCTACATTTAGCGTTTGCGCCCTCCAAAAACTGTCGAATCCGTCATTTTCAACGTCAACTGCTTGCTGCACTTGTCCTTCCAAAGTTGAGGCTATACCAAAAGATGTTATGAATATACCTATCTCCACATTTTTTCTCCGTCACATATTCCTGAGTAAGCTTATTTTACTTGTTTGTCGGCACAGATGATCCACACTTAGATCTACCAGTGCATTATGCAAAACTGTTGTTATCTAGCAGAGGCCTGAAATTCCCAGTCTTGCTCTCTCCTACTACCGTCGCTACAGCATATTTATCGGTATCAGACAAACTGAGGGCAAGTTCTTCTACGCCAAGTTGTTCCGCTCGTACACGGGCAGTACAATGAAGTTTGATCAGTGGCACGACGTTTTTCTTTCGTACTATCTCTATGTCTCGCCAGCGTATTCCTCTTGTTCCAGTGCCAAGAGCCTTCATGACCGCCTCTTTGGCAGCGAATCTGCGTGCAAATTGGGCTGGCCGTCCACGGCAAAAGACTATTTCTCCTTCAGTGTAAATCCGGTAAATGAATCTGTCACCATACTCTTCTATAATACGTCTTATGCGCGGTATCTCTACAATATCCACTCCGGTGATTAACACTGGTGAAATTCCTCCATGAAATTTATCTAAGTATACTTCCTACCATTATGATGTAATACTCAAAGGAAGTCTTAAGTCTCTCCACTTACGGCAATTTCTGCTTTCTCTAGTATTGAGGGAATCAAATCTTCACGACCGAGTGACATAATGTGAACACCTTGACACATGGGCCTTATCAACTTTATTACTCTAGCAGCAATTGCTACACTCGTTGATTCTGTATCTACCGACTTGTCTAGTTCTGCAATTACTGCCTTTGGAATAGACACTCCTGTAAGATTCCTATTAAGATTTGTTGCCATTCGAGCAGATGTTAACGTGATAATCCCACAGATTATGGGAACCTTAAATTTGCTAACTCGGTCGATAAATTCCTGAAAGAGGTCAGGTTCGTAAACTGGCTGGGTTTGAAAAAAAGTTGCCCCTGCCTCAACTTTGGCCTCCATACGTCGAATCTCCTTCTCTAGTTCAAGAGCTCCAGGATTCACAACAGCTCCTGAGAAAAATTCCGGCTCACCATCCAGATTCCTTCCACTCATATCTTTACCTGAATTTAGAGAAGAAATAATACCTAACAGTTTAATCGCATCGACATCAAAAACAGGTTTGGCTTCTGGGTGATCACCTGAACTCGGGTGATCACCAGTCATACACAAAAGATTGGAAATGCCCAAGTCGAATGCTCCCAGGAGATCTGATTGAATAGCCAATCGATTTCTATCCCTACACGTAATCTGTAATATAGGGCATTGGTTTTGAAGGATTAGTCGATGAGCCATCGCCATTGGACTCATAGCCATACGTGCCCTGTGAGAGTCGGTTAGATTAAAGGCGTCTACAATACCTTTCAAACGTTTTGCCTTTTCTAAAAGTGGTTTAATATTCGTCCCTTTGGGTGGATTTAATTCGGTAGTTACAATAAATTTACCCGATTTCAGTCTCCTAGCAAAGTTATCCAAATGCAAAAACTCCCCAATATTCGACTAGGCCCACAATTATCAAGCGTTTGAACAGCATTCATAACACTCACATTGAATAGGAGGGCTTTCTTAGAATCTAAACGCCTTATATAATTAGTTGGCCGCAGAGAGATTTTACACTTCAGAGGTGATTAAGTGAAGGGCAAGTTAATAGATGGAGTCGCATTAGCAAAAGAAATCAGAAATGAAGTCGCAGATCAGGTTATCGACATGAGATCAAAACACAATCTGGTCCCTGGTTTAGCAGCGATTCTAGTTGGAGAGGATCCAGCCTCACAGATTTATGTAAGTAATAAAGAGAAGGCTGCTACCCAAGTCGGAATGATCAGTAAAGTTTTCAAGCTGCCAAATGATACCTCTGAAAACGAACTTATCACCCTCATCGAATGCCTAAACAACGATTCCACCTTTCATGGTATCCTTGTTCAACTTCCCCTCCCAAGTAAAATTAATGAAGGTAAATGTATCGAGGCTATTTCTCCAACGAAGGATGTCGATGGGTTGCATCCAGTTAACGTCGGCCTGCTTGTTTCAGGCAAGCCTAGATTCATATCAGCGACTCCGGCAGGTATTCAGCAAATGATTTTGCGTAACGGCTATAATATAGAAGGCAAGCACGTTGTTATTTGTGGGCGCAGTAACATCGTTGGTAAACCTATTGCCAATCTATTAATGCAACGTTTACCGGGATCAAATGCAACAGTCACATTATGTCATAGCAAAACCAAGGATTTAGATGGTTTCACACGACAGGCAGATATTCTTATTGCAGCTATTGGTCAACCGAAATTCATTACACATGACATGGTAAAAGAAGGCGTAATAGTAATAGATGTGGGCATAAATAGAATTGACGCCCCTGATAGGAAACGGGGTTATAAACTTGTAGGAGATGTGGATTTTGACTCGGTGTCTGAAAAGGCACTCGCGATAACCCCGGTGCCAGGAGGTGTAGGCCCCATGACCATAGCTATGCTACTCAACAATACGCTTAAGTCCGCCCATCTCTCTATAAAGACAAATTCTTTGATTTAGATAGCAACCACTTTATAGCATGCTTGATTTCGATTATCAACTTCCTAAAGATCTTATAGCGCAAACTCCCACAGAGCCTCGGGATAACTCCAGGCTAATGGTCGTGACACGGAATAACCGATCAATTCATCACGACACCTTCTTTAACTTGCCAGAATACTTACGCGATGGAGACGTCCTCGTATTCAACAACAGCAGAGTTATTTCTGCACGCTTACAAGGCATTAGGGTCAAGACAGGAGGAAGGATAGAACTTCTACTGATTAAGCGTTTATCTCCTGGAATATGGAAAGCCCTCGTGAAACCTGGACGACGTATGAAAGAAGGTACAGCCTTCCTTATACCAGATGGTAGTGGTAAGGGAGGTATCAACGGTGACGTAGTGGAAGTGGAAAAGGATGGTACCAGAATCGTACATCTTTCAAACGAAGAACTGATACCCATCTTGGGCATGATACCATTACCTCCTTACATCAAGAAATCTGTACAGGATGAAGAACGCTACCAGACCGTTTATGGGGAAATTGACGGTAGCATTGCTGCACCAACTGCTGGGCTTCACTTCACTTCCAGCTTACTTGACAGGATCCGTGGTCTCGATATTAAAACCTTGTTTACCACACTACATGTAGGATGGGATTCATTTAGACCTATAGATAATGAAGACCCCAAATGTCATAAAATGCACTCGGAATACTGGAACCTAGACGAGGAATGCGCCAATTCCATCAACAAGGCAAAACAGGAAGGTAGA
>CAUZEB010000003.1:0-33238 GCA_963578655.1 Dehalococcoidia bacterium
GTCTTATGCAAAGCATCTTGCAATTTGCCTTTATTGACTCCATACGGTAGTACAGCAATCATCCTTTCAGCAACGCCTAATACACCATCATTTCTAGATTCGACCGTGAGTGATCTATTTTTCACTGGTACGTCTAGAGTTTCAACAGATCTGTTGTTCCTGCCAGGTACGACCGTTCTTTCTATTTCGCCGTCATCATTGATAATTCGGGTCTGAGGCGTGGAAGAAACTCCCCGCAATACTCTATCCACTACGTCGGCAACATCGGGATGAACTATTACTTTCGACCAACTTTGAATTTCTACCAGAGTATCAAATGTCGGAGGAGCTCTTCTCTCCAAAACGCTCTTTTGAGTGCGTCGTCGACTGGCTTCGATATCGCCCAAGGTCACAGATTGAATCCCTCCTATTAAATCCGACAAGGTTGGGTTCATTATTAAGTTTTGAAGGGTATTACCATGTGCTGTTGCGACTAATTGCACACCACGTTCAGCTATAGTTCTAGATGCGTCTGCATCCAACTCTGTCCCTATTTCATCAATGATAATAACTTCAGGCATGTGATTTTCTACCGCCTCTATCATCACTGAATGTTGATACTGCGGAGATTTGACCTGCATACGTCTCGCACGACCTATACCTGGATGGGGAACGTCGCCATCTCCAGCTATTTCATTTGACGTATCTACAATCATCACGCGTTTATTCGCGTCATCTGCTAGGACACGGGCGACTTCCCGTAACATAGTAGTTTTCCCAACACCAGGCTTCCCCAATAATAATATACTTTTCCCAGACGCTATAAGATCTTCAATAATTCTTACAGTTCCATACACGGCCCTACCAATTCGTAGTGTCAATCCGATAACGCGTCCGTTACGGTTGCGTATAGCAGAAATACGATGAAGGGTCCTTTCAATACCTGCCCTATTGTCTTCACCAAAGTCACCCACACGATCCATCACGTGTTGTATTTCTTCACTCGTGACCTCATTCGCACTGAGTATAACAGTCTTATCTGAGAACCGAGCCTCAGGGAGCCTACCTAAGTCAAGGATGACTTCCAGTAGATCGCCTATATCTTCTCTGTTCCTAATCACTCCCTGTATGTTAAGAGGTAGTTTGACAAGCAAAGCCTCTAAATCAATATCAATTCTGTCTTGCAATTTTACGTTACGGTCTCCTTCTGTACCAATTATCTCTGTGCATAGACAATACGACCCGGTTGATTTGATTGGCGTATTATTTATGTGTCCAATTCCTCGTAGATATTCACAGACGCCGCATTCAATGATGAACTAAACCAAGATGACACTAAGCCTCACTTGCCTCGAATCATGCATCCCAGCAAAGTTTCCGAATTCACAATACTGATATGTGATAGGAGAAGCTGAAACTGCAGCTACCAGTGCGCAACGCCACGATACAGAATAAATCAATGCAGGTCACAAGTATATTTTAAAGCCGAACCCTGGTAAGAAACAAGCAAGAACTTCTTGCAAGAGTTCTACACGTATTACTTGACAAATCTTCCGAATCTAGACCCACTAACAGAGGAGTGATTAACGATAACTAGTGTTTTCAACCATCTTAAGAAAGAATTCGTGGATTCTGGTATCTTGCGTTAATTCTGGATGAAAGGACGTCGCGAGTAAAGCATTTTGCCTTACAGCAACAGGACGACCGTCATCCAATTCAGCCAATATTTCAACACCACTACCCACTCTATCAACAACAGGTGCCCTTATAAATACAGCAACGTAAGGATCATCACCCTTTATTCCTTCAATATCAAGTCCAGCTTCGAAACTGTCAACTTGCCTACCAAAAGCGTTACGACTAACGTCTATATCCATTAACTGAAGAGGCTCTGGCCGGTGATCTGATAAGCTCTTCGCTAAGACAATCATACCGGCACACGTACCCCACATAGGCAACCCATCCTTAGCTTTTTCAGCCAACGGAGTTCTGAAATCGTAGATGTCTATCAATTGAACTATAGTAGTACTTTCGCCTCCTGGTATTATGAGGCCATCTATACTGTTCAATTGCCATGGAAGACGAATTTCCGGAGAATCAACGCCTATATCTCCAAGCATCCTACGATGTTCCAAAAAGTCGCCCTGAATGGCTAGAACACCAATCGAAGTCACCTTACCAACCTCTAACAGCTAATTTTTCTGATTCGGGCATAGTCCTCACATCCAGGCCAGGCATAGCATCGCCAAGTCCTCTAGATACATCCGCGATAATATGAGGATCATTGTAGTGTGTAGTTGTTTTCACAATAGCCTGTGCCATGATGTCAGGCCTTTGTGACTTAAATATACCAGACCCGACGAATACACCATCAACCCCTAGTTGCATCATCAAAGCAGCATCTGCAGGAGAGGCAATCCCACCAGCTGCGAAATTAACGACAGGAAGCTTGCCCAACTCCTTTACTTCTTTAACTAGGTTATACGGAGCTCTTAGGTCTCTAGCAGTTGACATCAATTCATCGTCTGACATATTCTGTATCCGGCGAATTTCCCCCATTACGGTTCTTGCATGCCGAACGGCTTCGACTATATTTCCAGTACCAGCTTCACCTTTGGTTCTAATCATAGCTGATCCTTCACCTATACGACGTAAGGCTTCCCCCAAATCACGACAGCCACATACAAATGGAACCTTAAAGTCATGTTTGTTAATATGATTATTCTCATCTGCTGGAGTAAGCACTTCTGACTCATCAATATAGTCTACGCCTAAAGCCTCTAGAACCTGGGCCTCGACAAAATGTCCTATACGAGCCTTCGCCATTACCGGTATGGTTACCGCTTTTATTATTGCTGCGATCATAGTTGGGTCGGACATACGTGCCACTCCCCCATCTTTACGTATATCAGAAGGTACACGTTCGAGCGCCATAACAGCACAAGCACCAGCATCTTCAGCTATTTTGGCTTGTTCGGCGGTAACAACATCCATTATAACGCCGCCCTTGAGCATTTGAGCTAATCCAGTTTTTACTCTCCATGTACCTGTCTCTGTCTTCGTATCTACAACCATATAACGCCTCCATTACCTTATTGTATTTTTTGCATTACTATCTTAAAGATAAGTAGTTAAACTACTATAAAATACAAATGGTATAATGCAAGTACCACTTCTATGCATTTTAAAGGTACCACTTAGAGGGATATTAATGACCATGAAATCGAATACTATTTCTGTATTAAGTTTAAAACTACATCCTTCTGATTCTATCCCACTATATAGGCAACTCTACGAACAGCTTCGTAATATTATTCTTGAAGGCCAACTGCCACCCGGTACGAAGCTTCCCTCCACAAGAGCATTGTCAGATGAACTATCTATAGCACGAAATACCGTACTGAACGCATATGACCAACTTCTTGCTGAAGGGTACTTAAAAGGAAGAGTTGGTTCAGGAACATACGTAGCCTCTGAACTTCCAGACGCGTTACTTCAAGTCAGAGCAAATTCTAACCTTCCAGGGATTTTAAATAGGACCCCCAGAACTCTGTCAAGACAAGGTGATTTGGTATCTAGATCCTCAGTTAGCGAGCCGCACGACTTCGCTGTGCCTAAGGCGTTCCGCCCTGGACTTATGGCAATGAATGTATTCCCCTTCAAACTATGGGCACGTCTATGGGGACGCCAATGGAGAAGAAGGTCATTGGATTTGCTTGGCTACGGCGATCCTACAGGGTATAAGCCTCTTAGATTGATAACTGCTGAATATCTGAATGCAGCCAGGGGCATACGCTGTGATGCTGATCAAATCATTATCGTCGCTGGTTCACAGCAAGCATTGAGCATTGCAACGAGAGTGCTTTTAAACGAGGATGACGTGGTGTGGATGGAAGATCCAGGATATCCAGGAGCCTATGCAGCATTTAGAGGTGCTGGCGCACGAGTAATACCCGTACAGGTAGACCCGCAAGGCTTGAACATAGCCCACGGTGTCTCACTGGCTGATAATGCTAGACTCATTTATGCTACACCCTCTCACCAATACCCGTTAGGTGTGACTATGACCCTCTCACGTCGACTTGAATTGTTAGATTGGTCTAGAAGATCTGATGCATGGATATTAGAAGATGATTATGACAGCGAATTCCGTTACACAGGCATGCCTTTAGCAGCGTTGAAGGGACTAGACACGGAGGGGCGCGTGATTTACATCGGATCTTTCAGTAAAATGCTATTCCCCTCACTAAGACTGGGTTATATGGTGGTTCCTCCAGACCTAGTTGACACATTTGCGGCTACCCGAGCCTTAATAGACAGAGGCTCACCATCTCTTGACCAAGCCGTTTTAGCCGAATTTATATCGGAGGGTCATTTCGCTCGTTACGTCCGTCGAGCCCGTATGCTGTACGCCGAAAGACAGGAAACCTTAGTTGAAGCCTCAGCTGAGAGACTAGGCGGCCTACTAGAAGTGCCTTCGTCTGATTCAGGCATGCATCTAGTAGGATGGCTACCAAAAGGACTCGATGATTTAGTCGCCTATAAAAAAGCAGCACAGCACAATGTAGAAGCTCCCCCGTTATCAATTTACTATACAAAAACTCCAGACAGAGGAGGGCTACTACTTGGATATACAGGGGTAAATACCTGTGAAATAAGGAATGGTGTTAACAGATTGGCTCTTGCACTTGAAAGTCCTTAGGGATGCTTCGGATTCAAGGCTTTCGTGTGATCCAAACTGACTGGCGTATTAAGCTCAAACGGGCTTGAAAGGCCTAACTCTTTACCAATTTCACGCAACGCCGGAGCTACCTCTTCACCCAGCAATCTGATGCAGGTCATCGAATCCTCATGGTTAACCCTACCATGATTCGCATATAACGATAATATGGACGGACGCGTTTCTTCAAGCAGCACCTTGAGCTGTTTAATCACTTGATCAGGAGTCCCAGCAATAATACTTCCTGATGCCAACTCACTTTGATAAGTATCGTCTCTTTGCTGTGCCATGTCCCTACGTAATTTTAGACGAGCTGCAGTAGAGCTATAGCCCGGCGGACTTATCCATTCAGGTTGACTAGCACCCATTCGCTCGCCACGCTGCATCCAGCGAAATTCTTCCCCACCCTTCAAGGCTTTCTCTTCTGTCTCAGCGACATGGCATCGAATCAAATATCCTCTTTGTTCCGGACCTGATTTGTAACCCATCCGACTAGCCGTCTCGTCATAAAGTTTCCAAATCGCTTTCGTGCTTTCTACAGTCGTATTGAGTGCCACATATGGGTAGCGATGTTCGGCAGCCCATACAATTGTCTCTAGACTAGCCATTCCCGGAATCCATATCCTTGGATGGGGTTGCTGCAAGGGTAACGCCCACGGATTAACGACCCTAAGCTGATAATGATTTCCCTCCCACCTAAAAGGTCCTGGCTCAGACCAAATTTTCATAATGATATCATGTGATTCCTTGAATCGTTCTCTATTATATGCAGGATTGACATTGTTAGCGTATTGCTCTTGCCCTGCACCTCTAACAAATCCAGAGACGATACGTCCTCTGGATAACATGTCCAGCATAGCGATTTCCTCTGCTATCTGAATTGGATTATCTGTCACAGGTAAAGGATATCCGAGCAGCACTATCTTAATCTTCTCAGTCATACCGGCTAATACTGATGCGAATATATGAATCTTGGCTTGCATGCAGAGAGGTGTGTTATGGTGTTCATTAAGCATAATACCATCAAAGCCCACCTCCTCTGCATAAAGATATTCCTCAAGCCGCTCATTATACAACCTACTCCCCTCAATAGGATCAAAAAACTTATTGGAAAAAACGAGATTATTACGTCCGGCCTTTATTGCTTCCGTTTCAGGATATGTCGACATCGGTTGTTCGGTAAAGTACATCAGGAACATTTTACTTACCTTCCATATTCAGCTAAATGAACAAATAATTACAATCAACTAAACACGCAAACATTTTATTATCTCTGATTAGATAGACTGCTATGATATTCATTCCACACTACCTGCAAACGAACTATATGGACTGCACGTCTACCTACTGCTCTTTCTTCAATCATTCGCTTAAAGAACGGACATCCGAACAAATTGCAAAGCACAAGTCAACTATCCGGGTCAAAGATCTCTGAGCACCGCTCTAAAGACTCACACTGAATAACTTTTAAAGGTTAGTCGCCTGTGCAAGGAAAATCAAAGTGAGGCGTTGTTTGGGCACAGGGATGCTAACACACACGCACGAATTTCTCAACGATTAACTGATACTCACATTCAAGTTTTTTATGATAAATTCTACACGGACTCACTAACTTTTGACCACTGACACATAACCATTAAATTTACCATAAATGGCTGATTTAGTTTCGAATCTGGATTATAGCGTACGAGACAGATTATAGTGACGGTAAAATTCATACGATTACAAGATCACGATTAGTCTAAAGAGGCATAAACCAGTCAATGAATTCAGATGCAACACCCTCTTCACCTTCAAAGGTTATATAACCTCTTCGTACTGACCGCATAAAAGGCAAACGAGACGTAAGGAAAAGTATGTAATCATTCGTACTAACATGAAAGGTCACTGTGGCTTTATTATCTGTACGAGAAATGATATTGAATCCCTCACCGTTGATAACAATATCATAGCAATCCTCTGGTGAATCAGTCAGATCGAATCTGTATATTATTGGTACTACAAGCGGTGTAGATCCTCTAAACATCATGTTTAGCCACAATTTCATGGTTCTCTTAAGAAATGATTTCGCCTGTTTTGTCAGTTGCGCTTGTCTGTTAAAACCATACGTGATATCCCACCCATGTAACGCCAATTCCAGAATGCGATGTTCGATAAGGCGGGAGATCGGCATAACTGAACGCGTATGCCAAACGGGATCGACATATGACTCTGGATTAAGCGATGATATTAAAGTGTTTAGTCTCCGACATGAGGTATTAAATTCAGGGAAAACGTCTTCATGATATGCGATCCTAATTGAAGTGACCCGCTCGAGATATTCTTCGCCTTTTAGATGGTGATAACCCATAGGAGGTGAGGTTTGGCCCTTAAGAGCTCTTTCAATGCTTTGATAGTTAGCTTGCGATTCTAATATTAAGTGACTTACTACATCCGCTATTTTCCATAGTTCGCATGCACTACCATAACTACTGGCATTCCGCCACACCTCATCAGGCAAAGAATACAGATAACCAGCTAAATCATTGGACAAGCTTCTTACAAGCTGAATATTGGATTGTATTCCCGCTAAGTTAGTCATGTTTCAACTCTATTTTGACAGAGACACTCTCATAACTCATGATCCTTACACATTGCTATAACCTTTCAGGTGCACCGAATAAACTTATGTTGTATTCAAAGCCCTTGATCAAAGAGAAAGGCCACGAGATCTGCGGTCCTGCAACTATACCCCCATTCATTATCGTACCAACCTACGACTTTTATCATGTTACCACCCATTGACATGGTGGATAAGCCGTCAATGATGCTACTATGAGGGTTCTGTTTATAATCGCTACTTACAAGAGGTTCTGTTGAATAATCTAAAATGCCTTTCAGGTAATCTGTAGACGCTCTCAAATATGAGGAGTTGATATCTTCTACAGAAGCATTTTTACGTAAAATGGCTACAAAATCAGTTACAGAAACTGTAGACGTTGGTACTCTCAATGCCATTCCGTGAATCTTTCCATTTAATTCTGGCAAGACTAAACCCACGGCTTTGGCAGCACCTGTTGTTGTTGGAATAATATTCATAGCCGCGGCTCTGGCTCGTCGTAAATCAGAATGGCCCTGGTCTAAAATGTTTTGGTCATTTGTATAGGCATGGATGGTACTCATTAATCCACGTTCCACGCCAAATTCGTCATGAATAACTTTGACCATAGTAGCAAGACAATTTGTTGTACACGAGGCATTCGAAATAACGTTGTGCTTACCTGCATCATAATTATGTTCGTTTACACCAAGTACAATTGTTATATCTTCCCCCTTTGCCGGGGCTGATATAATTACCTTCTTAGCACCACCACTCAGATGACCGGACGCTCGATCCGCGTCTGTGAAAAATCCCGTGGACTCTATCACTATATCAGCACCATGGTCACCCCATGGTAAGTTGGCGGGATCCCTATCCGACAAAACTTTTATACTGTTGCCATCTATAACAATGCGATTATCCTCTGCTTCAACTTTACCTGGATAGACCCCGTAATTAGTATCATATTTAAACATGTGGGCATTTGTCGATGTGTCAGTCAGATCATTTACAGCCACGACTTTCAATTTATTCGGATACCGCTCCATAATCGCTCGCAATACTTGGCGACCTATTCTTCCAAATCCGTTTATGCCTACGCCAGCTACCATCTTTACCTCTCCTTATAAGCCAAATCCTACTTCATATTTAGAGAATCAAATACATTCTATTTCTTTAGCGAACGAGTATGTACTCAAACCTCAGATAAATCATCGGTTTTCTATAGAGAACAAAAGAACCAAGTACTTAAATATCAATCTATTTTATACTGTGCTTCCACGTAGTCTCAAGTGACCACATGATTATGCCAATATGAATCCCATCTCAACATCCATGACTGTTGGATTCTATTGGATTTCAATTAAAATGTGATTGGGTTTATCTGATGCAACTAACCACGTTAGAGAACTACATTAAGAATTATATTTATCGTAAATTTCCCGACCAGCAAATTCAGCCTTATATCCTAATTCGTGCTCTATCCTAAGCAATCGATTATACTTCGATGTACGTTCGCTACGAGCAGGTGCACCCGCTTTGATTTGTCCTGCATTGGTGCCAACTGCAAGGTCAGCAATTATAGTATCTTCGGTTTCACCAGACCGATGACTTATAATGACACCCCAATCTGATGCTTTAGCTAATTTTATCGCTTCCAAGGTCTCTGTAATCGTGCCAATCTGATTCGGTTTTATCAAAACGGCATTGCTTGCATCCAAATCAATTCCTTTTTGTATTAATGTTGTATTAGTAGTCAGCAAATCGTCCCCAACCAGTTGTACTCTTCGGCCTATTCTTTCTGTCAAAGACTTCCAGTTATCCCAATCTCCTTCAGCCATACCATCTTCTATACTTATGATAGGATATTTACTCGTCCACGATTCATACCGATCTATGAGTTCTTCTGGTGTATAGACGCTCTTCTCACTCTCAAGGTCGTAAGTACCATCTTCCATAACGAAAAACTCCGATGCAGCGACATCGAGAGCTATGAAACATTGTTTCCCAGGCACATACCCAGCTTTATCAATGGCATCTACTATAAGTTCTATAGCCTGTTCATTGGAAGAGAGATCAGGTGCGAAGCCTCCTTCATCACCCACAGAGGTACTTAGTTTCAAAGACACCAGAAGTTCCTTCAGAGAATGATATATCTCTACACCCGCTCTTAACGAATCCTTAAAATTATCGAAGGCGGCTGGAACGATCATAAATTCTTGGAAATCAATTGAGTTTGTAGCGTGTCTACCCCCATTTATAATGTTAAGCATTGGGACAGGCAGTACAAATCCGCCTTGATCATGAAATCGTAAGTATAGTGGTTGACGCTTATGATTTGCCACAGCGTGAGCAAATGCCATGGAAACACCAAGAATGGCATTTGCACCTAATTTATTTTTATTACTGCTGCCATCTAAATCTATAAGTTTCCTATCTAGCGATTCCTGATCTTTCAGCGAATATCCGACTACTTCTGATGCGATTATTGTATTTACGTTTTCTACAGCCCTGAGAACGCCCTGTCCTTGAAAACGTTTAGGGTCGCCGTCTCTTAATTCTAATGCTTCACTGGCACCAGTACTAGCCCCGGAAGGAACTAGAGCCGTTCCCTGCACTCCGTTTGAAAGACTCATGGTTACCTCTAAAGTAGGATTGCCACGGGAATCAAGCGCTTCTGTAGAGAAGAGTTTAGATACGACTTCCAATATCAAACCTCCATAAGGAGACATTATGCTAATTCAATCCCGTTGCCTAGCTGCATTTATCGCTTTATCAACAGCATCAACAGGGCCTGTAGCAACCTGAATAGCCTTCTCTTCCACACCACTACGAAACATTTTCCAGGTCTCTAATCCGATCGTTGGAATATTTTCTGCCAACGCATGCCCAATCTCTGAAAGGGTACCAAAAGCGCCACCAATAGCTATCACAGATCTTCCAGATTTTACAACTATAACATTACGTGCGTACTTCAATCCTGTACAAATCGGGTAATCTACCCATTGATTAGACTGATTGGGGTCATCTCCGGGCAATATTCCTATCGTGTTACCTCCCGTAGCTTTCGCTCCTTTACATACCGCCTCCATTACTCCACCCATACCTCCACAAACGATGGTAACACCTCTCCTACCTAATTCCCTGCCAACATTCTCCGCGAGCGCATAAATATCAGGTTCAGGATTCCCGCTGCCGATCACCGAGATAATCAATTTTTTTCCACCTCCACATAAACGACACGACTGGGGGGATTATAACACCATGATGGGAGGTATAAAGAGGTATAAAATGGATTCGAGTTGAACCGATAAAAAATCTGAGATCTCACGTATTCACGACGACCGGTCTTAAAGTCTAGAGAAAATTCGATTATTAGTAACAGTGTATGATAACGTGTATTCCCCTGGAATGTGTTGTCTTAACTAACTCTAATCCCGTATTTAACTTCTTATGGATTTATCCTGATGCTGGAGGACTAATATTTGAATGTTGGAATTTACAAAGTCAAAATACGACTACCAGAGAACCAAACCTTGAAAGGTAAGCGAAGTACAATTAACTCACTTTGTCATCGCGTTAGAAACAAATTTAACGTTTCCATATCAGTGGTGGACAATCAAGATACCTGGCAATTAGCCACCGTAGGTATAAGTTACGTAAGTAATGATACACGACAAACCAATAAAGTACTCGATCACGTAGTCACCTTCCTTCAATCGGCTAGAGGTGACATTGATCTGGTTAGTTACGAACAGGAAACCCTCACGGGTTTTTAAACTTGATTTCAAGATCAGTAATTTCGCGATTTATTTATGGAAGAACCGCGCAATATATAATCTCAATTCGCCTGATCCAGGAGCACCATGATGCATCAAAACGAGGAAATACATAGAAACCAAGAACGCATCAAATTACTTTTACATACAGAGGAAATTGCAATATTGATCACCTCTCTCAGTGCATTAAGATCAGAACTAGCGCTTGCTGATGAACAAATTAGGGAACTTCAAGTCCCAGAAATAAAAATTCGCATCCCAGATAATCTGTTTCAAAGCTTAGATCCCATTATCGATTCCATATCTAGAAATGTAATGGAACAAAGTGAACGATATTTTGAGGAGAAGAAAGATTTAGAAGGGAAACAATTATTCCACTCTACAATGCACGAACGCTGGCAATGGCATTCCCAACTTATAGAGCTTATGCAATTGGTTCTGGCAGCAGCATATAGGGAAAACGGGTAACCCTACTAGTTAAGTTATCTTAGCCCACGTTCAGGCCACTTTTACAGATACTCGCTATCAACACTTTACTGTCACATGTCTTTTACCCATAGGACCACTCCGTGTACCTGTTATCGTGTTACTAGGGTCTTATATATTTAATATCTCTAATATTTGCACGTTACGACATCACTATGAGCTTTTAGTTACTAAACTATAATCCAATTGACTCGTTGTAAAACTTATGATAAGTTCCAACCATAAGTAACAAAAAACCCCGTGTGTAATTCTTACATGCTCGGTCTGTGAAATTGTATTCAGTGTTACTGTATTACTACTAACTGAGGAGGGAATATTATGGCTACTGGTGAAGGCAAATTTGAGGCAGAAATTATTTATTGCGTCCCTTGAGCTCACCTCGGTACGGCGGTCTGGATGGCCTCCGAGATTTTCGCTGAAGGTGGAAAGGATGTTGCCCTGAAGATTACCCCTGGTACTGCTGGAATACTACAGGTTTTTATAGACGGTGACAAAGTATATGATAAGGCAGAAGAGGACGGACAGTTCCCGACATTACCCCGCGTTAAGGAAATACGTGCTATTGTTAGGGAACGACTGGATTCTCTATCATTGAATGCTGATTGATTTTTTTGTTTTAACACGGATTTTAAAGCTCTAGGCTTAACCAGCCTAGAGCTTTTTTACTTGGATTCACCCCCATATCATAATATTTAAGAACCTCACATTTCTATCCTGATGTGAACTAAGCTTCAAATAAAAAGTCCCGGAGATGAGGTGATGTGTTGGGCGCTTTAGATGGTATTACTATTCTGGAAATTACCGGTAATATGTCAGGTGCAATAGTTACCATGCTACTTTGTGATAACGGGGCTAGAGTCATACGTGTAGAAAACGACATACACACTAACGCGAGAAATACTCCAGAATATGCGGTTTGGGACAGGGGTAAAGAAAAGTTTCATTTGAATCTACATAAGGATTCTGAAGCCAATAAGCACGATTCATTAGACATATCCAGTTTTTTTACCAATTAGTGAAAAGTATCGATGTCTTGGTTACGGACTCGATGACACAGTGGCATTCGATGATGGATATCACCTACCATAAACTTTCAGTCATTAACCATCAATTAATCTATTGCTCCATATCTTCATATGGCGGAGAGAGGGCCCTACAACATGACTTCTCGTTAGATGATCTAGTTATGGCTCGTACGGGCATTTTATCGTCACAACCTTTCTTCCGTCCAGGTCCTGTACATGTGATACATCCCTTGCCGAGTATAGGCGCATCCCTGTGGGCATCCATAGGGACCGTCGCTGCTCTATATGCTAGAGAGAAAACGGGGGTCGGAAGAAAAGTAGCAACTTCCCTTATGGCTGAGAGTTTAATGTTCGCCCCAAAAACACTCGGGGAACACCTTTCAGATTTCTTTTCCCTAATTCACCCACAGATGGTGGACCTTTCTATAGCCTGTATGAATGTGCAGACGGTGAATGGATCCAGTTAGGTTATGTTCATGGAGGATTTATTGATATTGCGATATCAGTCATGAGTATAGCTCACTTAATTACAGAACCGAAATTTGGGGAAGGAAGAAATCCAGATTCCGAACACTCCAGACGAGTACTCTTTGAAATAGTCAGAGATGTCATAAAGACTAAGGCATTTAACGAATGGGAAGACTTATTTGAAGATGCCGATGTCCCATTCGCCAAAGCATACACAACGGACGAAAGTATGGACAATCCCCAAGTTCGATTTAACAATATGGTAGTAACTGTAACAGATCACGAACTTGGGGATATGATGCAAATGGGCAACTCGATTAAATTTATCAAATCGCCCGGTGAAATCAAGAATGGGAAGCAAATTAGTCATTTACATAATAACCCGACTTTCGCCGAGTTATTGAAAAGCTTATCAATTAAAAACATCCCCAGTAGTACGACTAAAATGAGTAAGGAAGATCTACTGCCAACTTCCTTAGAAGGGGTTAAAGTTGTCGAACTAACAAATGTAATTGCAGGACCTATGGCAGGCAAAATCCTAGCAGATTTGGGGGCTAACTGTATCAAGATAGAACCTCATTATGGTGATATTTCGCGTGCAGGAGGATCTGAGTTCTTCATTCATCTAAATTCCAATAAACGTTCTATATGCTTGGATGCAAAGACCAAATCAGGAAAATCTATAATACAGAAGTTAGTTTCGAAAGCAGATGTAATTCTAGATAACATGCGCCCCGGTGCGGGAGATCGTATGGGTGTTGGACATGAATCCATGACCAAGCTCAATCCTAACATAACTGATACCCACGTCACAGGCTATGGATCATCGGGACCATATTCTTAAAGACCGGGTGTCGCGGCCCCTGGTGAAAGCTCTAACAGGATTGCATCGAGCCCAGAGCGGGACAGAGAATCCGCCGAATTTGGCAGTTATAACTCGAACGTCTGCTTACAGTTACTGCATGACGTTGGAGTTCCTTGAGCACCAGTAACAACTAACTATGGGATAAAGTTTTTCTCTGACCCACAGGCAATCGCCAATAACATGATTATAGAACACAATCACAGAAATTTCGGCAAACTTAAATTCTCACATAATTTAATAAATTTTGGAGCAACGAAAGAGATATATGCTAGGACAACCCCATTTCTTGGAGAGCATACCGCTGAGATCCTGAAGGAATTAGTGATTGACTATCGATGACGCTATACTTGGCCTAAATACTGTAACCAATAGAAAGCAGAAAGTTAAATTTAAGTGGACAAAAAAGTGGCATCACACGAGGAAAATCAAGGTAACATTACCCCTTTAAAACTTCCACCTGTTTTAATTGCTATTGCAATCATTCTTGTAATAGCCTCACAAATACTTGTACATCATTTCGCGCCTGTTTTGGTAATAACGCCACTTGTAATCGCTACGGTAATTGTTTCACTGGTTGTTTCGGGAAAGAAGTATCGTAAACTAGATAAAATTAATATCGTCCCATATCGCATTGCTTATCCTACATCTGACAACGCTAGAATACTGGAAAAAAAACTCGGATTGGTATTTATCTCCTTGGGTACTCTAGCACTAATTATTTCACTTACTTTCTTTTCGTTAGGACCTCCCCACATCTTAGGTTGGCTGTCCTACAGCACAGCCGTGGCATTTATTCTACTCAGTCTCCCAGCATTTGACGGAGGATGTACTAGATTCATTAGATGTATTTCACAGGGCAAAATTATCTCCATTAATCTTAAAGACATTCCGATTTGGATAGCATTAGGACTAATCCTATCTGTGGCTTTGGCCTTAAGACTTTACGAACTCCAAGAACTCCCAGCAGGGTTTTGGTATGACGAAGCCGCCAATTTAAGTATCGCGCAGCAAATACAAGAAGATCCAAGTTCCACTCCAGTGTTCTCTAGAGTTATTCCAATATTTTATCTCGTCCCCACAGCCATCCTTATCAGTATATTAGACATCACACCATCTTCAATACGGCTTATAAGTGTCGCTTTCTCTATCTCTGGAATAGTTGTCTTATTTCTCCTGACACGATTCGTCTTGGGTACCTACCCAGCGTTACTGTCGGCGTTGTTATTGGGAGTAATGAGATGGGATATTAACTTTAGTAGAATTGGTATGGTCCCGATAACAATGACCCTTACTACAAGCTTGGCAGCTTATCTCACCTTAAAGGCAATAGAGCGAGGACATATATCTGCATATGGATACGCTGGCGTAGCATTGGGTTTTGGATTTTGGTTTTACACCTCTTTCTACGTTTTCCCCATTGTAATCGGATGTATTTTTATTCATCATTTCGTCACTGAACGCCCCAGCCTAAGACCATTTATATCCAAAATAACCGTCATGCTCACAATCGCTCTATGTATTGCCGCTCCAGTCGCCCAATATGCTTTTCTTAACCCCGACTCTTTTTTCGCAAGGATCGAATCCACGAGTGTGTTTTCTGAGGTTCCCTTGAACGAAATTTTGAGTGATATTAAATCCGGATTTATGAAACATGCCCTTATGTTTCATTCAAAAGGAGACCTCAATCCACGACACAACCTACCAGGATCTCCTATGCTCGACTTTCTTTCGGGAACCCTACTACTACTAGGGCTAATGATCACTATAGTGAAATGGAGAAATATAGGTCTATTCTGTCTCCCGGTGTGGCTTTTTATAATGATGGTCCCTGGCATATTTACCGTACCTGGGGAAGCTCCTCAAGCTCTTAGATCTATAGGTGTTACGCCAGCTATAGCTATACTTATCACAATAGCGATTTACACCATTTGGATAACAGGGCGTTCATCTGAGTGGATCATTTTAAGGAAATCAACCCCTTTTGCCGTCATATTAATTCTGGGAGTTATTGCAACGAGTAATATTAATACCTATTTTCATACACAAGCTAATCATCCAGATGTATTCACATTATTTAGTACTGACGAAACGTTGATCGGTGAACACATGCTGAAATTACAGCAAGAGGGTTACAGCATGCTAGTTTCTGGTCAATTTCAATACAGTCTAAACAGATCTCTATTTGCAAATGAACCACGTGTCGGAGTGGTTAAAGGACCTGAGTCGATACCTATTCATACAAGCTCAGTTTGGCTAGGAGCTTCTATATATCTGGAGCCTCGAGAGAAAAATTTCTACGAACTTCTAAACCTTTATTATCCTGAAGCACTATTTAAAGAAATTCGCCCGCCTAATGGAGGAGACATTTTATTCTATTCAGCAGTTATCAGCAGAGAACAACTTGAAGCCAAGCAAGGGTTAATAGCCGAATATAGCCTAGCAGATAACTCTGTTAAAGAGATGATACAAAGCAACACAGGAGGCATTTGGCTTGCTGGTTTCAAATCGCAAGACATGCCTCTTAATCTTTTATGGAAGGGTTCTATACACATTAACACACCAGGTGAATACTCATTCATTCTGGAAGGAACGGCCGACATTGATGTAATGCTAGACGGACGGAACATTCTGAATAAGCATCACGATGTCATACACATTAAGCCTGCTATCGGAATGCACTCAATACTCGTGACAGGACGTTTGGTTACTCGCAATGACGTTTTCAGGTTACTATGGCGCCCACCCAACGGTGAAGTAACAGCTATCCCGACCGAACATCTCTATCACGGAACGATTCGACCGATGGGCTTATCCGGACGTTTTTACACGCTGCATGGAGATTCTACAGCCGCCCTGAACCTGACTACAACGAAAATTCCAGACGCCACTGTCTTAACGCCATCCATGGATGCATTCTGGTACACCCCAGTAGTCTCGCATCCTTACATGGCAACATGGGATGGCTCGTTAAATGTGCTTGAAGAGGATACCTATACTTTTAAGGTTCATAGCACGGGAAAGGTAAGGTTGACGATAGACGGGTTCATTAACTTGGAACACCCTCCAACCAAGAGCATTGCATCAGAAAAAAGAGTGACTTTGAAATCGGGTCAGCACCGGATACGAGTAGATTACACGTCTATTACTCCACTATCTCGTTTTGAGATTTTATGGGCAAACTCGAACGAAGAATTAAAACCCATACCTATTGAACTACTGTCACCCAACGTAGACCACTTATTCAGCATAGTAGATAGTCGGACAAGAGATTAAACGGAGTGGGATCGTCCTTCATCATCCACCTCATGCCCTGAAGGTGCTATCCCTTCCAAGTATTTGGTGTGATTGAAGGGATCTTGGATAGGAAAAAATCCCAATATTTGGGCATCAGATGCATCTTTATTTGTGAATCCATGGGGGACATTGGGAGGAACAACTATTGTATGATCCGCTCCTACCGAATAGGTTTCACCGTCTATTATAACTTCCAGAGTACCTTTTAGTACTACAATTAATTCGTCCGCTTCATGACTATGCAGCGGAGCGCCTGCTCCGGTTCCTATAGAACTAAGCGACATACTACTACTCGTAGTACCGTCTCCGTTTTTTGTAATGTCCCACTTTCTATAATTCGGTCTCCAGGGTGTTTCATCAGTATTATTATGATCGATTATTGGCAATGCCGTCACCATCCCAGTTAAACAACTGAATAGGATTATATCTATCAATTAAACCGTAATATTTTTTCTATACGCTGTCAATGTTTTGGTCTAATAATGATGATATGTTTCAGCTATGATATACTTCGCTCTACTTTCATTATACGCGGTTAAATACTTTACTTTTGGAGGTAGTGATGTTCGACGTTATCATAGCTAATGGGACAATCGTTGATGGAACAGGAGCGCCTAGTTTTCGATCCGACATTGGTATTACAGGGGAGCGTATAGTAGCTATAGGAGACTTATCACAGTCAGAGGCTAAGAGAACTATTTACGCCAAAGGTCTCGTGGTGGCCCCTGGATTTATCGATACTCATGCTCATTCTGACGGTGCCTTGCTAATGGACCCACAGCATGCCAATGGATTACGCCAAGGAGTCACCACAGAAATATTAGGCCAGGACGGCCTCTCCTATGCACCATTATCACAAAAAAATTACCGTATCTATCGTCGCTATCTTGCGGGTATCCTTGGAGAGCCCCCTGAGGATTTGGACATGAGCTCTGTCACCTCTTTCAGATCACACTACCATAAAAAGGTCGCTATAAACACAGCATACTGCGTGGCTCATGGAGCTGTTCGCCTTGAAACCCTCGGGTTTAAGGATCTCCCTTTGGTGGGAGATCCCCTAGAAAGGGCTAAAGATTTAATAAGGACTGGAATTGAACAGGGAGCAGTGGGATTCGCGACCGGCATGTCTTACCATCCCAATTCCTGGAGTGACACTACCGAGATGGTGGAACTATGTAAAGCGACTCAAGAAATGGATGGCGTATATGTAACTCATCTCAGGGATGTGAACACAGATCGTGCCTTTGGGGGCGGAGGAGTTCCTGAGGCACTCGAAATCGGGAGACTGTCGGGTGTTAAAGTCCACTTTTCTCATCACCGTACCCAACCAGGAACTGAAGGCAAAATTGCTGACAGGGTTAACTTGATAGACAAGGCAAAAGCCAACGGCGTTGACTGTACACTGGAGCTATATCCTTACCCAACCGGTAGTAGTTTTCCGGCCAGCTTCCTTCCCAGTTACGCACACGAAGGCGGCCCTGATGAAATGCTAAAAAGACTTAAGGATCCCACAGAAAGGATACGGATAATAGAATACTTAGACGATTACACTAGGCGTCCATTAGACGAAGCAGTGTTCACGTACGTGCCCAGAAACAGTCACCTCGAAGGAATGACTTTGTATGATATAGCGCAAGAGAGAGGCGTCTCTATGGGTGAAACAATATGTGACATGCTTATAGAGGAGGACTTGCAAATTTGTTACCGAGGAGCCCCTCCACATAACATATCAGTATGGAGACAAATCAGCCAAGATTGTGTTGAGCTTCTATCAAGAGACGACTACATGGTAGGCAGCGATGCCATACCATTAGGTACCCTTCCACATCCTCGTGCATACGGATGCTTCCCTAGATTCATAGGTAGACTACGTCGAACATTTAACATTATTAGCCTAGAACAAATGGTCCAACGAATGACTCAAAACCCAGCTGTACGTTTCGGTATTACCAAGCGCGGAGTAATAAAGGAGGATTACTACGCCGATATCGTAATTTTTGATGCAGAGCATGTAATCGATAATGCAACATACGACGACCCCATTCAATTTCCGTCAGGCATACCATATGTTATTGTTAATGGCCAGATAGCTGTCGACGATGAAGTCTGTACCGGTGTATTGGCCGGTCAGGCTGTTCCTTAGAACACAATAACGGTTCCTCAAATTGGAATTTATCGATATCGGTCTTGCAGTATTAAGTAGCTTTCTAGGGGCGTTTGTATTTAGTACAGTAGGATTTGGCATAGGTATGACTAGTACGCCTGTGCTTCTTTTTGTTTTTGACCCCCAGACAGTTGTGGTGGTCGTAAACACAGTCTCTTTGGTTCTGTTTGTTCTTATCATTATTCAAACAAGATCGTCCCTGCCAATACGGCAAATCACGCCAATAGGCATATCAGGAGTCGTAGGCGTTCCGTTCGGAATATTTGTATTAGGTTGGGCTAATACGAGTATTCTTAGGCTGGGGATTACTATTTTAATTATTCTCCTCACGCTAGCTGTTGCTGTGAACACACAAAGTCCAATCCTAAATCGAAGATTCGCAGGTAATGTCATCGGATTTATAGTTGGAGTGCTTATCACATCGACTGGCGTGGGAGCCATTTTTTTAGTTTTGTTTCTACTCGCTCGTAATTGGTCAAAGAATGCCCTAAGAGGGGGATTATCTCTTTATTTCCTATTTCTGGAAGGGGCAGCTGTGTTAAGTTACCTGGCAACCGGCATGATGACATTTGAACGGGTAGTGCTGATCTCTATCTCTATAGTACCATCATTGGCGGGATTCGGACTCGCTTCTTTAGTGGTTAGTAGAATGAATGAAATCATGTTCCAACGAGTCGTCATATTCGTAATAATAGTCACTAGTCTTATCGTAATTGTTAGAGAAATAACCACTCTATGAAGACACCTCTGTTCGATGACATACTGTAACGATTCTACACTCATTAAATAATGTACGGGTATTATTAACGCAAGGTGTTTCGGGTATATTCACTTTAAAACGCTCGTTGAATTCATGTCTAAGATTTTCCTCATCTCTGATATTACGACTCTCGTTTGAGTTTAGGAAGTTATTTAACACTTATTTAACATTTTGGCAATATTTCAGAAACATCCTACATTAATAATACTGTCACCGCTCTAGGAGTAAGCGGGGGCTCTAGTTTGTCTCGCTGACATTAAAGAAGTGGAAGGCAAGTAATAGAGACTCCATCTCTCTGATGTGGTTATCTAATTATGAACATGCTGTTTCTACTGCATGTTAAGGAGTGTATAAAATGAGGCTTGGAAATCTCAGTGCAGAACAAGTTATCGACCTGGCACAAAACATGGGAATACAGATGATTGATCTAAAGTTTGTGGACCTACCAGGAACGATGCAACATCTTTCTATTCCAACTATTGAATTAACACCAGAACTTTTTGAAGAAGGCACTGGTTTCGACGGCTCCAGTATTCGAGGGTTCCAAGCTATAAATGAAAGCGACATGCTGCTTTTGCCCGATCCATCCACAGCCGTTCTAGACCCAACCTTTGAAATTCCCACTCTGAGTTTAATCTGTAATATCATTGATCCTTCGACCAGAGATGGATACGTCAGAGATCCTCGTCGTATCGCTCAAAAAGCAGAACTTTACCTCAAGTCTACGGGTATAGGTGATTTGAGTTACTGGGGACCAGAAGTTGAGTTCTTCATATTCGATGAAGCTCGATTTGATCAAAATGCTCATAGCGGATATTACTTCGTGGATTCCGATGAAGGCATATGGAATTCTGGGTCTGAAACCGTTTTAAATAAAGATTCAAATAGAAACCTTGCGTATCGTCCTAGACTTAAGGGAGGGTATTTTCCTTCACCTCCTACAGACACCTTCACTGATATACGTTCAGAGGCTGTTCTCCTAATGCAAGACTTTGGTATTCATGTCGAGAAACACCATCATGAAGTTGGCACGGCTGGACAAGGTGAAATTGATATACGTTACGACAGCCTAGTCAGTACGGCAGATAATGTTATGGTATACAAATATATAGTAAAAAACATCGCAAGAAAGCATGGAAAAGTAGCCACATTCATGCCGAAACCCATATTCGGTGACAACGGAACCGGAATGCATACCCACCAGAGTATTTGGAAAGATAACACTAACCTCTTCTACGGCCAGGGATACGCCAATATGAGTGACATGATGAAATATTATATTGGCGGTCTGCTCAAACATTCCCCTGCCCTGCTAGCCTTCTGCGCTCCAACCACCAATTCATACCGACGACTAGTACCAGGATATGAAGCTCCGGTGAATCTGGTCTATTCCGCACGTAATCGCAGCGCCTGCGCCAGGATTCCCATGTACTTCGATTCTCCAGCTTCGAAGAGAATAGAATACCGCTGTCCAGATCCTTCAGCCAATCCTTATTTGGCTTTTCCTGCCATGCTTATGGCAGGGATAGACGGAATAATCAACAAAATCGATCCCGGAGACCCAATGGATGTCGATTTATACGAATTAAGCTCTGAAGAAGTCGCTAATGTCCCTAAGGTTCCAGGAAGTCTCGAAGACTCTCTAGATGCCCTAGAGAAAGACAATGAATTTTTAGTTCATGGGGGCGTTTTTACAGAAGACATAATCCAGACATGGCTGGATTATAAAAGAAACGTAGAAGTAAATGAAATGAGGCTACGTCCCCACCCATACGAATTCTACATGTATTTCGATTCATGAAATAACCACTAATTACTTTAATTAACAGGTATTGAATTGCCTAATTTAAAGGTAAATGTTATATCAACACGGGGGAATTCCGATGGAATACGCATTTGGAACCCTTGCGCAAGGGGTATTTGCACAGCCGGATAATATATCCCTGATCGCTCTTAAAGGCGAAGAATTCGGATTTGAAATGATGTGGGTAAACGATCACATAATCATGCCCTCCAGCATAAACTCGCGTTACCCTTACACTGAAGATGGTAAATTCAATGAATTTGGAGATTCAGGTGACTATCTTGAACAACTAACAGTTTTAAGCTATTTAGCCTCCGAAACATCTACTGTCAAACTTCTAGCTTCTGTAATGGTAGTACCTTACCGCGATCCAATCTTGACTGCAAAGATACTTTCTTCTATAGATGTCCTATCAAAGGGACGTCTCTTGTTAGGGTGTGGAGCGGGCTGGATGCAAGAAGAATTCGAAGTATTAGAACGTCCTCCTTATAAGGAACGAGGGTCTGTAACCGAAGAATATATCCGTATCTTTAAAAACTTATGGACTGAACAATCACCTTCTTTTGTTGGACAATACGCTTCTTATTCGGACATAGTATTCGAACCTAAACCGGTGCAAATACCACATCCACCAATATGGATTGGTGGAGAGAGTCGCGCAGCACGTGAACGAGTAGTAAGAGTAGGGAATGGTTGGTTCCCTATAATAGACAATCCACGATACCGACTTGATACACCAGAGCTTTTTACAAAAGGAGTCGAAAGTCTGAAAAGACTGTCTACTAACTATAATCGTGATCCTAAAACTGTGGAAATCGCATTCGCGGTTAATTTATATGACGATACACGAGCACACATTGGTGACGACGGTAGGCGTAAAGTCTTTACTGGTACTCATGAACAAATTGCTTCGGACATAATCGAATACAAAAATGCCGGGGCACAAGCCATGATGTTGGGATTCACCGTAGACAGACAGTCACCAAATGCAACTATCGAACAGATGCACAGATTCAGTGAATCTGTGCGTCCCTTGGTTGAAACTTAGTACGAACAAAAATACTAACTTACAGCTCGTAAATTATTACAATTTAACTATGAATGGATTCGAGACATGTTAAACAGAGATACAGAAGCTATAGAATATGTACTGCATACAGCTAGGGAGAATGATGTCAAATTCATCCGACTATGGTTCACTAATATACTGGGTAATTTGAGAGGGTTCGCAATAACAGTTGAAGAATTGGAAAACACCTTAGTACGAGGTATGGGATTCGATGGGTCTTCTGTAGAGGGATTTGCTCGTTCAGACGAAAAGGATCTTTACGCGTTACCAGATCCTAACACATTTAACATTCTCCCTTGGAGACCAAAAACTAATGCCGTCGGACGGATGTTTTGTGACATCGTCACACCTAATGAAAGATATTTTGAGGGTGACACGAGATATGTTCTCAAACGAAATTTAGAACGAGCAGCAAGCCTTGGATTTACTTACTACGTTGCACCCGAAATAGAGTACTTCTATTTCAAGAATGCCGATGGTACTGAAATGCTCGATCAGGGCGGATATTTTGATCAAGACGCTACAGATCTCTCTACAGACCTAAGGCGGGAAACCGTGTTGATGTTAGAGGAATTTGGTATACCAGTAGCATCGAGCCATCATGAGGTAGCCCCCAGTCAACATGAGATAGACTTAAAACATACAGATGCACTAACTATGGCAGATACTGTTATGGCATATAGATTGGTCGTCAAGGAGGTTGCCACCAAGCATGGCTATTATGCAACTTTTATGCCCAAACCAATTGCCGAAGTAAATGGTAATGGGATGCATGTCCACCAATCTTTGTTTAGAGGAGACCAAAACGCCTTCGTGGAACCAAATGATGCATACCAGCTATCCGATACGGCTAAGTATTTCATCGCAGGTCTTTTACATCATTCGCGTGAAATCACTGCTGTAACAAATCAGTGGATCAACTCTTATAAACGTTTGGTTCCAAAGTTTGAAGCCCCTACATATGTCTCATGGGCCACAGTTAATAGATCTGACTTGATAAGAGTTCCCGCCTATAAGGCAGACCGCGAAATGTCCCGCCGTATCGAGTATCGTGCGCCAGATCCAGCATGTAATCCTTACCTTGCGTTTAGTGTTATGCTTGCAGCCGGGCTTGAAGGAATTGAAAAGAAATATGATCTACCGCCACCCGTTCAAACCAATGTTAATGAAATGAGTAACGAAGAACGTAGAACTCACGGAATAGAGGAATTGCCTTCTAACTTGTGGGAAGCAATTCACATCACCGAACAAAGTAATCTAGTCCGGAATGCCTTAGGGGAACATGTCTTTAAGAGTTTTATAGAAAATAAGAAGATCGAATGGGAAATGTACCACTCCACTATAAGTGACTACGAGATCGCTAAATATTTGCCTATCCTCTAAATCAGGGGTTATTATTTTACATCGTTCTCAAATATTTAGTGCTCGTTTTTAGCTAGAATCGTTTATAATACTGAAACTATAGATAAGTATCCAGAACATAAGGAGAACCGATGACAAATCACAAAATCTCGTATATAAGTGCAGCAAATCCGGAGACATCGGAAACAGATTTATTCGAAGAACAACTCACAGGTCTAGATTACGACATTGACGTCCATGTTTGCACTAGTGCAGGTGAAATTATAGAAGCCGTTAAGGGTGCAGATGTGATTGTCAATCGTGGTGTAGCTATGCCCCGCGATATTATTGAGCAAATTGATTCCGCCCACTCTATCGTCAGTCTAGGTCATGGTTTTGACAGAATAGATCATTACGCCGCTACAGATAAGGGAATCATGGTAGTTAACTCTGCGGGTTTCTGTACAGAAGAGGTTGCCAACCACGCGATGATGATGCTATTAGCGTCCGCTAAGAAGCTAACTTTTCTCAATGAAACATTAAAGTCTGGTAATTGGGACAATGACACTCGTAATAAAATAAATCCATTGGGTACTATTGACGGACAAACCTTAGGACTAGTCAGTTTCGGGAATATCGCGAGGGCAGTAGCTCGAAGGGCACAAGCATTCGGACTAAGAGTGATTGCTTATGACCCGTATATACCATCCTGGATAGCCAAAGAGTACCGAGTAGAACTAGTTAGCACACTAAGAGACTTGGCTGAAAACTCAGACTACGTCTCAGCTCACGTACCACTTAATAAAGAGACGGAAAAAATGATGGATTCAGAGTTCTTCAACGCCATGAAACCCAACGCCTATTTCATAAACACGTGTCGTGGACGAACAGTTGATGAAAATGCCTTAATAGAAGCACTGCAAACTGGTAAAATAGCTGGAGCTGGCTTAGACGTATTTGCTGAAGAACCAACTTCCAAAGACAATCCTCTTCTGAAAATGGACAACGTCATAGTGACACCCCACTCGGCAGGAACATCAGAGATATCATTTCAAACGGGATTCGCGAGAATGGGCCAAGAAACTGCCAATCTTATCAAGGGTCGATCACCTATGTCTCTAGTTAATCCGGAGGTACGATCAAGTATAGATATAAGACCTGCCGCTCGCCACGTATAATTGCTAGTGATGAGACTCATAAAGACTCACATCTATTGGGACAAATATCCTCCGTCGGCCGCAAGCGCATGCCCCGTAACAAATGATGACTCATCGGAGCACAGCCATATTACAACTTCTGCTATTTCTTCAGGGGTTCCCAATCGTCCAATAGGATGGCGCCGAATAACACGCTCCCTAAGCTTCTCGTCACCTTTGGATATGCGATCCATCATGGGAGTTTCTATATAACCGGGACACACTGCGTTAACCCTTATATTTGACTTAGCATATTCTAATGCAGCGGTTTTGGTAATACCAATTACACCATGCTTAGCAGCTACGTAAGAGCATGCACCAGGCATGCCAACCAATCCAGCTATGGAAGACGTGTTTACGATACATCCAAATCCTTGTAGCAACATTTGTTTGATTTCGTATTTCATTGAAAGCCAAACGCTCTTTAGGTTTATATCAATAACTCTATCCCAATCGGCTTCGGAGTACTCATGTATAAACTTATTATCAGCTTTATTCACACCTGCATTATTGAAACCATAATCAAGCCTACCGTACGTAGCAACAACTTTTTCAATGACATCTTGGCAACTCTGAGTTTTAGTCACGTCAGTCATAACAAAAATTGATTTGCCGCCATTTCCATTTATTTCTTTTACAGTTTCCTCGCCCTGTAGATCATCAATATCAGCGACTACAACACTAGCTCCATGCGTAGCAAATGCTAATGCTGTACTTCGTCCAATACCAGAACTCCCACCGGTTACCAAGGCTACTTTACTATCAAATTCGAGAGCCAAAACCACAATCCTCCAATTACTATCATCAATACATATTTAATCTCAGATACAGATATTCTAACTCTATATGGTCTCATTTTTCATTTATTGACAGACAAAACCTCCATCCACGGACATGGCGTGACCTGTTACAAAAGAAGCACTATCAGAACAAAGCCAAACTGCAGGTGCTGCTATCTCCTCAGGACTGCAAAAACGTCCCATCGGTTCCTTATCTAAAAAGCGTTCCTTAAACCCAGGTAAACCTAATGCAATTCTTTCGGTCATGGGCGTATAAGCCCCACCGGGACAAATAACATTAACCCTGATGCCATATTTGGCATTCTCTAATGCAGCGGTTTTTGTCAATCCTATTACACCATGCTTGCTGGCCGCGTATCCGGCCCCTGCTGCTATACTACCGACCAAACCTGCAATTGAAGAAGTGTTCACTATAGAACCACCGCCTTGTTTCAACATTTGGGGAATTTCATACTTCATACACAACCAAACACCTTTCAGATTCACCCCTAGTACACTATCCCAAACTTGTTCCTCATATTGGTGAGTTGGTACACCCTGAGCACCTTCAATACCGGCATTATTAAACGCACAATCGATTCTACCGAACTTAGCAATAGTTCCATCGACCATGTGCTTTACTTCAGAAGCCTTAGAAACGTCCGTTTGCAGAAAGACGGCTTCACCTCCCCTAGACTCAATTTCTGCAACAGTTTCAGTACCACTATAAGGATTAATATCAACGACCACGACTTTAGCACCCTTTTTTGAGAAAATCATACAGGCAGCCTTGCCTATGCCTGAACCTCCACCTGTCACAATTACTACTTTCTCTTCAAACTGATTCTCCATCCTTGTCTCCTTGGATGCATGATTTCAAATCTATGGTATGGTTACCAATATTTTCCCAAAGAAATTTATGTCTTCCATCATCTTGTGAGCTTCAGCAACCTCCGCAAGGGGAAATGACCGATAAATGACACCACGTATCACTCCTCTGCCAGCCAATTCAATTATCTGTCTTAGGTCTTCATTACGACCCATGAAAACACCGAATATAGTCTGATGTCTCAAAAATAACAATCCGATCTGTAGGTCAACTTTATAGCCGGACGTAGCACCGCATATACCATAACGACCGCCAACCGCCAGCGAAGATATAGCATCAGTCCAAAAATCCGTTCCCACGTGATCTAGAACTACATCGACTCCTTTGCCATCGGTTAATTCTTTCACCCTCTTTGCTACATTCTCCACGTTATAATTAATAACTTCATCTGCACCCAAGTCTCTGGCCTTATTCATTTTGTCATCCGTACTGGTAGTGGTTATCACTCTAGCCCCGATAACATTCTTTGCCACCTGTATACCTGCTGTGCCAACTCCACTGGACGCAGAAGGGATCAGTACAGTTTCCCAGGGTTTGAGAGCAGCTTTCCTAAGCATAATAGACCAGCATGGCAAAAAGACAGTTGGCATGGAAGCCGCCTGTTCATAACTCAAATTCCGTGGAAGCTGTACAACGTTAGACGCCTCTACCGAAACATATTCTGCATAGCCACCGTTAGTAGTTACACCCAACATGCCGGAGTTTACACATAATTCAGGTTCTCCCCTTATACAAAACGCACATTCACTGCAAATTATTCTGGGGTTAACAACCACACGGTCTCCTATGTCTACTCTGGAAACATTCGTCCCAGTCTCTACAACTTCTCCCGCGACATCACTACCCAAGATATGAGGCCCATTAAAGTCGATTCTAGTACCTCTCTGGCCTGCTCTAGTAAAGATGTCAAGACGGTTTAGAGCACAGGCTCTCACTTTTATTTTGACTTCGGTCGGCCCAGTATCGGGTTGGTCAACTTCATCGTATACCAGAGTTTCTGTTCCACCGTGTTTTGTAATATATACTGCCTTCACTAAACTAGCCTTCCTACCCAATCAGTCTACTAATGATTTAATATTTAATGCGAAATGCTCCATACGCGATAAGGTGTTATCCAATTCGGTCTCACCAAACCTAAGCATTAGAGTGCGCACACCTAGTTCTTCAAAGACCTTTATATCATCCGATATTTCTGAGGGATTGCCCGTAAAACATCGTCGTTCACCGTCAGACAATAATTCCTTTTCTTCATTGTACCAACTAGCACTGTACGCTAAATCTATCGAGTCGGGATCACGTCCAATCTTGTTTGCATTCTCCCGGACACGAGACAAACAACTAGAGAACTCTGTCGGAGTTCCGACCGGAAAACGTGGGTTGCTTCCAATTGGATACCAGGCATCTCCTAGTTCAGCAGCTCTTCTAAGAGCTGGCGGACTCTCCCCACCTATCCATATAGGCGGGTGCGGTTTTTGTATTGGCTTTGGTGCAAAAGTCACATCTGAGAAATTTGCGTATTTGCCTTGAAATCTTGGGTTCTCTTTCGTCCATAATTCTTTGAAGACTCTAATGTACTCATCGCTTACAGCGCCACGTTCACCATAGGGCGCAGTCCCTATAGCCGAGAATTCTTCCTGCATCCAACCTACTCCGCATCCAACAATCAAACGTCCCTCGGACAAGACATCAATCGTAGCTAAAATTTTAGCTGTTAAGACGGGGTTTCTATGAGGTAATACCATCACTGAAGTTAGTAGTCTGACCTTGGAGGTAATTGCTGATAGGAAGCTCAACTCCGCTAACTGCTCCATACATTCTCCAGATTCGCCACCGACAAAAGCTCCTGACTCGCTATAGGGATATATAGATTCTATTGACTTAGGCACAATAATATGATCACTAACGGATAGGATATCGAATCCCAATTCTTCTCCCTTACGAGCAATTTTTCCGATATCACTTCTATTTGCCAGTGGACCTCTACTCGGTATAGTAAACCCATATCTCATCAAACTACTCCTTACATCGCGATTCCGTGATCCTGTCTGAATATACTTTTTGGTAATCGGAAATATAGCTAGGAAATCTTCTGTGACTCATACACTACAGAGCTAATGTAACGTTGATCAACAACCTGGATATCTGGTTCTGCCTACATATTGCTTCAACAGACAGATAATGTCCACCCCAATTCCGGACTTACCAAATTGACGCCCTGCCGAATTGGTGTCATACGGTCATAACACACGATAAGCATTCATTCCGACAAGTCTTGTTAATGCCCATATGGATAAGTGGAACTGAGATGATCTTGTAGGTTTAAGTTTTCGTAGTCAAGAGATGAAATTTCTAAGGTTTGCAATCACTTGCCTTTCCATGGCAAGATAGCAACAATAATACAAAATTTACTGGTGGAGGTTTGAGTTATGAGGATGAAAGGAAAGGTTGCTCTAATCACTGGAGCGGCTTCAGGACTTCAAGGCGAACTTATGGGATTCGGGGGATCATCAGCTTGGATGATGGCCAAGGAAGGAGCAAAACTTGTCCTGACAGACATCAAAGAGGAAGTAGGTGTTCGCACGGTTGCACAAATGAGAGAACGTGGATTCGACGCAATATTCATGAAACTTGATGTGACAAACGAAAACGATTGGATCAATGCTATTGAGCAAACTGTGGCACAGTATGGCAAATTAGATGTGTTGGTCAATAACGCTGGGACGGGATCTCCATATACCGTAGAGGAAACAACAGAGGAAGAGTGGGACGAACAAATGGACGTGCACGCCAAGGGAACTTTCCTCGGAACAAAACATGCTATTCCAGAGATGCGTAAATCAGGTGGTGGATCAATAATCAACATCTCATCGATTAACGGATTAGTCGGGAGTCCTTCTTCTACCGCTTATCATGCTGCTAAAGGAGCCGTACGCCTCTTTACAAAGGCTGCTGCTGTGCAGTACGCCAAAGATAACATAAGAGTCAATTCTATCCATCCTGGATATGTACTTACTCCATTGACCTTACAATCCTTCAGCAATGATGACGAAAGACAAATCAGGGTCAACAGGGTTCCTATGGACAGGTTAGGAACTGCGGACGAAATCGGGTATGGAATACTATACCTTGCATCAGATGAATCCTCTTTTGTAACTGGTTCAGAACTCGTCATAGACGGAGGCATGACTGCACAATAGAACCTTGTTGTGAACAAACCTTAGGTATTAGAATGCTTGACACAAAGTTGATATGAAGTGTGCAACTTATAGCATTTAACCTACTGCTTTATGTAGATCACATGGGATATTCGGTGATGAAAATGCTTTCGAAATATTCACAGAATCATGGTCTTGACTGCACTGATCAAAACTTTAAGCGGATATTTTGAACATGCACTTTTAAACATATGGCAGAAAATCGATCAGTTAATATATAGGAGAAATTTGATTACATGAGACTATCAGGGAAAGTGATACTGATTACAGCAGCGGCCCATGGCATCGAAGGAAAATTGATGGGCATAGGTGGCGCTACCGCCAGAGTATTGGCTAAAGAGGGAGCAAAATTAATTGTGACGGATATCAACGCAGATGCAGGTAAGCAAACTTGCGCCGAAATCCGTAAAGAAGGCGGATATGCTACATATGAAACGCTTGATGTATCAAATAAGCAAGACTGGATCAAAACGATTAACAAAGCAATGACTAGATTTGGAAGGCTGGATGTATTAGTAAACTGCGCAGGCGCGAGAGGAGGACAACAGTACGCCCTGGAAGACACACCTGTTGAGGACTGGGACAGACAAATGAACGACCATGCTAAGGCAGTTTTCCTAGGAACTAAGTATGTAATCCCACATATGAGAAAGATTGGCGGAGGATCTATAATTAACATCTCCTCTATATACGGTATCGTGGCACCACCAACATCTCCAGCATATAGCGCAGCGAAAGGGGCAATCCGAATTTTCACGAAAGCTGCAGCTATTCAATACGCAGCCGATAAAATTAGAGTCAACTCAGTCCATCCGGGTTATGTCCATACAACACAAACCAACAAAATGATGTCGGACCCCGAAGTACGTCAATGGCTTTTGGATAGAACCCCACTGGGGAGACTCGCTAAAGGAGAGGATATAGCCCACGGAATAGTGTACCTTGCATCAGACGAGTCCTCTTTCGTTACAGGATCAGAGCTAATCATTGACGGTGGAGTAACGGCTCAGTAATAAGAGGATATTATGAGATTAGCAAATAAAGTCGCCTTGATTACCGGAAGTGCCAACGGAGCCTTAGATGATGTAAAAGGAATAGGAGGCGCCACAGCATGGATGTTCGCGAAAGAAGGAGCGAAGGTAGTATTGGCAGACATCAATGACGAAATGGGACAGAAAACTGCCTTACAGCTACGAAATATGGGATACGATTCAATCTATGTACATCTCAACGTCTCTAATGAACAAAACTGGATTAAGGCAATAAATAAGGCAGTACTAACTTACGGCAAACTGGATATTCTGGTAAACAGTGCTGGAACTATCGCTCCTTTCAGCGTTGAAGATACTACTTCAGAAGTCTGGGACGAGCAAATGAACGTACACGCCAAGGGGACTTTCCTCGGAACAAAGCACGCAATCCCAGCAATGCGTAAATCAGGCGGTGGGTCAATAATCAATATGTCATCGATTAACGGACTTGTCGCTGCAACAACCTCAACAGCGTACTGTGCCGCCAAAGGTGCGGTTCGAGTATTCTCCAAAGCAAGCGCTGTCCAATATGCAAAGGAAAATATTAGAGTGAATTCAGTACATCCTGGATATACAAAAACTCCACTGAATAGTTCTGCAAGTAAAATACCAGCAGGCATATCGCCAGAGGAAATCAAGAGGAGAATTATGACGGTTCCTTTAGGAAGAATGGCAACCTCAGACGAGATAGCGTATGGTATCCTGTTCTTGGCGTCTAACGAATCTTCTTTTATAACTGGATCCGAATTGGTCATTGACGGGGGAGTGACCGCACAATAGCAAGCCCCCAACTATTTCCTCTGTTGAGTATGTTCCACCTAGGCCATAAATGATATTCTGGGAGAATTCTAAATGAGACTTAAAAACAAGGTTGCTCTTATAACTGGAGCGGCTATGGGGTTAAAAGAACGGAAAATGGGTATTGGTGGGGCTACCGCCTGGCTATTTGCGAAAGAAGGAGCCAGAGTCATGCTTAGCGATTACAATGAGGAGTTAGGCAAAGAAACTACTTCTCAAATACGTGAGTGCGGATACGACGCTAGGTTTATCTATTTAGATGTTTCAGACGAGCAGAATTGGATAGATGTGATTCAAAAAACCGTATCTCTCTTCGGAAAAGTTGATATATTGATCAATAGTGCAGGTAATGTGATTTCCGCTAATATAGAAGATACGACAGTTGATATTTGGGACAAGTTGATGGCAATTCATGCCAAAGGTCCGTTCTTTGGTACCAAACATATTATTCCGGAAATGAAGAAGATAGGTGGTGGATCAATAGTCAACATATCCTCCATTAACGGGCTAACAGGTAGCGGAGCGAGTCCAGGTTATACTGCAGGGAAAGGTGCAGTTCGTATTTTTAGTAAAGCTGCTGCAATTCAATATGCAAAAGATGGTATCAGGGTGAACTCTGTTCATCCAGGCTATGTCGAGACACCCCTGAGTAGAAGTAGAGTGGGTAACTCAGGTGCTGATTCAGAAACTGAATTAGCCCGTAAGCGAATTGCTGAGACGCCCATGGGTCGAGAAGCAACGGCTACTGAATTGGCGTACGGTATACTTTACCTCGCTTCTGATGAATCCTCATTTGTTACGGGATCTGAGTTAGTAATCGATGGAGGATTCTACGCGCAATAATACTCTGAAAAACTAGTGTATTCATTCTTATCCACTGGGTCTCCACTGTCTTACACTACTCAAGGAATTTTCAGAACCCCTCTCTAGTAATTTCCCTTTGAAAAAGACATCGGAAACTTTTCTTAGATCATTTATATTCTTTATAGGATCACCAT
>CAUZEB010000004.1:0-29611 GCA_963578655.1 Dehalococcoidia bacterium
CATTCACATAAATCTGTGCCAATGATGCTAATTCAGATGCGAATTGCACATCATTTTCCTCCTCTCCAGAGTGGAATCTAAGATTCTCTAGCATCATGACTTGACGAGGAAGAAGTTTTTGAGCAGAGGCTTTCACATTGTGGCCTGTACAGTCGATAGCTTGAGTCACGGTGATCCCTAGGATCTCCGACAGACGGTCAGATACTGGTTTCATTTTCAGAGCATCTACAATTTTCCCCTTGGGTCGGCCCATATGTGAGCATATGATTATCTTACAGTCCTTTTTTAGAAGATAATCAATTGTTGGAATAGAAGCTCTTATTCTACTATCGTCAGATATGTTGCTTGTGTGAGGTGAAAATGGTACGTTGTAGTCTACTCTTAACAGAATGGATTTACCCGAAACATTAATGTCTTTTACTGTCTTCTTAGCCAACATCCTAATCCGTAATTAAATTAATTAATTTTGTGAATTCCGATTCCTGCTCATTATCTAGGCCAGCTGAATTTAGCAGCTGAAGTACATCGCCTCTATAATGTGTAATTAAGTCAACACAATCTTGTTCAGCTCCAAGAGTATCAATTAATATTCGTAGTTTGGAGATGTCCTCTTTCTCTAAGACTCTTTTGAAATAGATGTTACCTAATTCCCTTTTTTCCCTTATGTCTCCTTTGGAGAATGCATAAACCACGGGGAGGAGCTTTTTCTTGTTCATTAGCTCTATTGGTGACGCATCTTCTGACAAGCGTAATTCATTAATGTCTTGTCTAATCTGCATGGCTATACCTAATTTATTACCACAATTTGCCATTATTGATGCAATACCCTCATCTGATGTGGCTAATAATGCCCCTAATTGCATAGCACTTGATACAAGAGATCCAGTTTTCTTTGAGGCCATGTTAATATACGTTTCAATCCCCATATTGAGTTTCTCTTGGGCCTCCAAATCGAAAAACCGGCCTTCGCAAGTCTCAAGACAAGCATCATCCAGGATGGTTAGCGAACGAAGTAGTACGTCAAAGCTAACATCCTTATTAAGTAGGTTAAGAAGGGACAGTCTGGCAAGTGCATGCATGGCATCACCAGCGTTTATAGCTTGAGCAGGGCCCCATATCCACCATATAGCATCTTGATTGTCTCTTTGGGGTCGTCCACCTTGGACATCTTCGTGGATTTGACAGAAATTATTCACCAGTTCCATGGCTGCGGCGGCAGGTAAGACTTTCTCTATATTGCCTTTCAATATGTAACAGGTGAGCAGACATACAGAACCGTATATTCGATTTCTCCTATCCTGAGGTTTGCTTTGACCATTCCGATCGGCACTTCCTAGGTGGTAGGACATGATACTGTAAAAGCCCTTCATATCACGTGAATCTATCACGGATCTAAGTTCTGTATCTACTAGTGAATTTAATTCTTCAAACGATATATTGATATTAGTATCCAAATCTTCTTCCTGTTTTAAGGTTCGTATAATAAGTTTTAACGTTGACTTTTGTTTTCAATGCATACAGTAAAGTCAACATTCGATACTTAATTCGGGTGTTAACGTGATTCCTTTCAGCCAATCAAATGTCGATTCCGCACTTGCAAATTTCCTCTAGTTCGATTCTAGATATCGATCCTTCGCGAAGGATAACAGGTCTGTTCGATGAGAAGTCAATTAATGTGGATGCTGTACCATTCCCTGTAGTACCATCGTCTATAACCAAGTCTACTTCGGAACCAAAATCGTCTTTTACAGACTGTGCATTTGGCATGCTTGGTTCACCGTGTCTGTTGGCACTAGTGCCTGTAATGGGAGATCCTAATTGTTTTACTATGCTCCTCGGAATCCAATGATTAGGAACGCGGACTCCAACTGTGTTTCTGCCCGAAGTAACAATGTCTGGGACGGCGGGTGATTTCTTGAGAATTATTGTCAATTCGCCAGGCCAAAAATAGTTAGCAGCCAGTAGAGCCTCAGGTGGAACTTCAGACGCTACTTTATGTATATCTTCGGGGTCGGATATTAGCAGTGGAACGGGCATGTCCATGGGACGCCTCTTTAATTCGAAGACCCTTTCCACTGCTATAGCATTTGTAGAGCATGCCGCGAATCCATATAGAGTATCCGTGGGAATAGCAACAACCCCGCCTTTCCTAATAATTTGAACTGCGGATCTTATTTCAGGTTTTAGGGATTCATCGGCTTCGGAAGTTCGCATAGTTAAATCAAAAACCAGACTTGACCTTAGTATACCATAAATGGTAGCGTGAAGAAGCTCTTATTATGTCACAACAAACACCCGAATATTCAAGTTATAGAGCGACCGCAAATGACGATCTAGAGGCTTCAGCGTGTCTGGAAATTGCAAGCCGGGAAAGTAGCCAGGGCCGGCAATCCGATGGATCTGTAATACCTCACAGAGAATCCATAATGGTCGTAGACTTTGGCTCCCAGTACAGCAGGCTAATTGCTAGGCGGGTTAGGGAATGTAAGGTCTATTGCGAAATTATTCCCCATGATACTGCCTGGGAAACCGTGTCTGCAATGAACCCCAAGGGAATCATACTGTCCGGAGGTCCGGCAAGCGTATATGAGGAAGGAGCTCCCCTAGCACCCTCTTGGGTTTACGATAAAGGTCTGCCAGTTCTTGGCATTTGTTATGGAATGCAGGTTATGGTTCACCAACTGGGTGGTAAAGTTATACAAGCGTCTGCAAAAGAGTATGGTCATGCCCTAATACATCAAAACACCCCTGAATACGCTTTGTTTGAAAATATACCATCTTCCATGCCAGTTTGGATGAGCCATGGAGATAAGATTTTGGAGAGTCCCCCTGGTTTCGAGTCGTTAGCCTATACAGATAATTCGCCGATAGCGGCGATAGGTAATTTTCACAACATGGTAGGTATTCAGTTTCATCCCGAGGTTGCGCACACTCCACAAGGCACGAAATTAATAGAAAATTTTTTGTATAAAATATGCAATTTACGTGGTCTTTGGACTGCTGGAAATTTCGTTTCAGATGCCATTAATGGTATAAAAAACCAGGTAGGTTCTGGAAAAGTTATATGTGCGCTGTCGGGAGGGGTAGACTCTGTAGTTGCAGCGAGTCTTATTCACCAAGCGGTAGGCGATCAGTTGACGTGCATTTTTGTTAATAATGGTCTAATGCGACGAGATGAACCTAGGCGCGTTCTAAACACCGTTGAAAAATACATGAAAGTGAAATTGATATTCTCTGAATCCACGGACTATTTTCTAGATAAGTTGAAGGGCATTATAGATCCTGAAGAGAAACGAAAGATTATCGGACGGACTTTCATACAGATCTTTGAAGATGAAGCATCCCAACTCGGTAAGGTTGACTTTTTAGCGCAGGGTACCTTGTACCCAGATGTTATTGAAAGTAAGACTGCAGAGAGCACGATTTCAGCTAAAATTAAGACTCATCATAATGTTGGAGGGCTACCCGACCATATGAATTTGTCTCTTGTTGAACCACTTCGATACCTCTTCAAAGATGAAGTCAGGGAAGTAGGTCTTGAATTGGGCTTGCCGGAAGAAATGATCTTTAGACAGCCTTTTCCTGGTCCAGGCCTTGCTATACGTATTATGGGCGAGGTTAACAAAGAAAGATTGGCCGTGTTGAGAGAAGCCGACTGGATAGTAATGGATGAGATTAAGCAAAACAATTTGTATCGAGAATTGTGGCAGAGCTTTGCGGTGTTGACAGATACTCAGACTGTTGGCGTTATGGGCGATTATCGAACGTATGGTTACGTTATAGCTATCAGAGCTATTACAAGTGAAGATGCAATGACAGCTGATTGGGCAAGGCTACCTTACGACGTGCTTAAACGTATATCCAGCCGCATAGCTAACGAAGTTTCCGGAGTTAATAGGGTAGTTTATGATATCACCAGTAAGCCGCCAGGTACTATAGAGTGGGAGTGACATTTATTATGACTTATGAGGAGAGAGTAAAAAATAAATGCACAGCATTATTAAAATTGATTATCGGCATTCAAGAATTTTATAAGACTTCAAATGATGGCAATAAGAGATTTACTGAAACTACAATTGGTGCAGCAATTTGGTATCTCCCAAAAGATAAAACGGTTTTATTTACTGGGAAAATTAGTAAAGAGGCAATTCAAAGAGGTGAAAAGAGTGAAGATCATCCTTATCCTAGAAAGATAGCAGCAACAGAGTTGCCAAATTAGAAAATAAGAAATTAATTAAATTTCAAAAAAGTGAAGTTTTCACAACTCCTGAAAAAGCATACAAAAATGCTGGTGTTGAGTTAGTAAATTATGATGAATATTACTAAACTTGATACAAAGCCCATACAAACTCATTTTAGATGCCTTTGTATCAAGGGTTTCAGAGCATCGAACTATTGAGTGGGAATAGGTACATGATATTATATAGATTGCTCTTGTAAGAGCTTTTCAAGGGTCACCTTTGATTTGATTGATCGAAACTCAAAAGTACCATCAGCAAGTGTTTGGACGGAGCGTATTAAAAGTGAAAATTCTTGTAGTAGGCAACGGTGCTAGAGAGCATGCTATTTGTTGGAAACTTAAAGAGAATCCTGACATAGACGTTTTGTTTGCAGCGCCAGGTAACGCTGGAACCGCTAATATTGCTCGAAATGTACCTATTTCACCCACCTCTATTAAGAAACTCGTGAAATTTGCTGAAGGAAACTCCATAGATCTAACTGTTATCGGTCCTGAAGGGCCTCTTGCTGAAGGAATTGTCAATCGTTTTCAAGAAGCAGGCTTGTTGGCGTTTGGACCCACCAAAGAGGCTGCTCGTATAGAGACGAGTAAGACATATGCTAAGAATTTGATGTTACGAAACAGCATCCCTACAGCTTATTCAAAGACTTTCTCTACTTATAGTGAAGCTAGTCTGTATGTAGGGGATTTGGAACCCCCAATAGTCGTCAAGGCTGATGGACTGGCGGCTGGTAAAGGAGTGGTTATTGCGTCAACACATGCTGAGGCTGTAGAGGCATTACACCAACAGATGGAAGAAAGGACTTTGGGTACAGCTGGAGACTGTGTACTTATAGAAGAACATATAGAAGGTCAAGAGATTAGTGTATTTTCTTTTGTTGATGGTGAACACGTATCCCGGATGGTCGCTGCTTGCGATTACAAGAGGGTGCATGAAGGCGATGTTGGTCCCAATACAGGAGGTATGGGCAGTTATAGTCCTCCTTTGGTGTGGGATTCAGAATTGGAAAATAAGATTCGTTTAGAGATTATGGAACCTATCGCAAAGGCTCTAGTAGAGGATGGATCTCATTATCAAGGCGTTCTTTATGCAGGTTTAATGCTCACAGAGGAAGGACCCAAAGTCTTGGAGTTCAATTGTCGCTTGGGAGATCCGGAAACTCAGGTTATTTTGCCTCGATTGAAAACGGATCTTTTGCAGGTTATGATGTGCACTGCTGAAGGTAGTCTAGAAAAGTTGACTATCAACTGGGATCCTATAGCCTGTGTTGGGGTTGTGTTGGCGTCGAGGGGATACCCTGATAAATACTTGACTGGTTATCAGATCAGTGGGCTTGACCAATTAACAGAGCAAGTGGAAGTGTTTCATGCAGGTACAAAGGTGGATGAAACAAAGAAAGGCACGTCGTCTCGTAGTATTTTGACCGGTGGTGGTCGCGTTCTAACCGTTTCTGCCTCTGGAGAGTCTTTGAAAGAGGCAAGAAGAAAAGTTTATCAAGAGATAGAACACATTCATTTCGAAGGTTCGTTTTACAGAAGCGATATCGCTGACATATTCTGATATCACTTCCATATTGATGAGGAACTTTATTTAAGAATTGAGTAAGGAGGACAATTAAGCTCCTGGTAGTAGGATTAGTCTTGGGAAGTAAAACTGACGAGCCACTGATTCAGGGTGTAATCGAGGTTTTAGATAATTTGTCTATACAGCACGAAGTTGTAGTAATGTCTGCACATCGGATACCCCAGAAAGTTATGGAGTATGGAAAGAGTGCCAGAGTAGAAGTCTTGATAGCAGCTGCCGGAGGCTCTACGGGGCTGCCTGATGTTTTAGCTTCTTGGACAACCGTTCCGATTATCAGCATATCCTTACCCACGAGCGATCTGAAGGGAGTTGGTTTTCTACACTCCCTTGCGCAGATGCCACCGGGGATACCAGTAGCTTGTGTGGCCATAGGAACATGGGGAGCACGTAAGGCGGCATTCCCTATCTGCTCAGATATTTTAGGTATTAAACACGAGGGAATTAGACAGGCTTATGACGTCTATAGAGAAACCTTAAAGAATCGAAGGTAATGATGCATGATTGAACGATACACTAGGCCAAGGATGAAAAAGGTTTGGTCTGACAAAAACAAGTATAACAAGTGGCTTCAAATCGAATTAGCCGCTTGCGAAGCATGGACTGAAGAAGGCGTCATACCGTTGGAAGATATGCAGAAGCTTCGTGGGGCAGTTTATGATATCGAAAGACTAACCAAAATAATGAGTGAAACTCGCCATGATATGCCGGCTTTCCTTTCTTCGATAACAGAGGGTACTGGTCCAGAAGGACGTTGGCTTCACATGGGTTTAACCACTAGTGATGTATGGGATACAGCTACTAGTCTTCAACTGATGGAAGCGGCAGATCTATTAGATAAAGAAATCGAACAATTACTTGGCGCTCTATATGTAAAACTGAAAGATCATAAGGATACTCTTATGATGGGCCGCACTCACGGAGTTCACGCTGAGCCAATAACATTTGGCTTGAAGATAGCGTTATGGTGGGACGAGATGAATCGAAACAGGACTAGATTGGCGCAAGCAAGAGAGATAATAGCTGTCGGCAAGATCTCAGGACCCGTAGGTACTCATGCAACTGTTCCACCTTCTGTAGAAAGTAAAACATGTGAGAAGTTGGGCATCAAACCAGCGCTAATATCTAGTCAAATTATACAACGTGACCGGCATGCTCAATATGTCACCTCACTGGCTGTTATAGCCTCATCCTTGGAGAAATTCGCCACTGAAATCAGAGGACTTCAGCGTACAGAGATACGAGAAGTTGCCGAGTGGTTCCCCGAAGGACAGGCGGGATCTTCATCTATGCCACACAAACGAAACCCCGAACTTTCAGAAAGAGTGTGTGGTTTAGCTCGTTTGATACGCGGCTATTCCGTCACAGCATTAGAAAATATTTCGCTCTGGGGTGAGCGAGATATAAGTCATTCGTCAGCTGAACGTATTATACTTCCTGACGCTTGTATGGCATTAGACTATATTCTTAATCTTTTTACTGGTGTTATTGATTCGTTGCGAGTATTTCCAGAACGAATGTTAGAAAATATCGAATCTACCAAAGGGGTTCTTTTTTCACAGAGACTTTTGTTGATTTTGATAGAAACCGGTATGAATCGCGAGGATGCCTACGGATTAGTACATCGCTTAGCTATGATAAGTTGGGAAGAGCAGAAAGATTTCCGAAAATTGGTGGAAAATGAGCCCATATTGATGTCTAAATTAACAGCGGAACAATTAGATAGTATTTTCGATTATGGATACTATACACGATTTATTGATGATATATTTAAGAGAGCTGGTTTAATGTAGAAGGATATTGTATTACGTGATTACTGTTAAAGAAACATCACTACCAAATTTAATACACCGTGGAAAAGTAAGAGATACACACGATCTCGGAGAAGGTCTTTTGCTTATGGTCGCCACGGATAGAATATCGGCGTTTGATGTTGTTCTACCAACGGTAATACCGGAGAAGGGTGTGGTGCTTAATCAAATATCAGCGTTCTGGTTCGATAAAACAACAGAAATTGTACCAAATCACATGATTTCTCTCGGTATTGACCAGTCGACTGTGTCAATACCGAGAGAAATAGCTCGTAGATCTATGGTCGTGAGAAAAGCTCAACGGATAGATGTTGAATGTGTTGTTAGGGGTTATATAACAGGCTCCGCGTGGGCTGAGTATCGCCGTGAAGGTAGTGTTTCGGGTGTTCCTATGCCAGATAACCTAAGAGAAGGTGATAGATTTCCAGAGCCTTTATTTACTCCTACTACCAAGGCTGAAGTTGGTCATGATGAGAATATCAGCCTCAGCCAGATGGAAGATATGGTGGGAAGGGAAATGACAGAAAAGCTCCGTCAATTTACAATACAGATCTACGTTTCTGCACGAGATTTAGCCATCGAAAAAGGTATAATTATAGCAGATACCAAGATGGAATTCGGTATCATTGATGATGAGATAACTCTTATTGATGAGTTGCTTACACCTGACTCAAGTCGATTTTGGGATGTTACAGGTTATGCTCCTGGTAAATCACAGCCTAATTTTGACAAACAATTTGTAAGAGATTGGCTAGATGAACATGGTTGGGATCATGAGCCTCCTGCACCTTCTCTACCTGCAGATGTGGTAGTAAAAACTAGTCAAAGATATCATGATGCCTTCAAGAAATTGACTGGTGAAACTCTTATTTAAAGGAATTAATAAATACAGGTTATAGTTGAGGGATTATGGTAGGTAAAACAGGAAATTCAAAAAATAGGCTTACATCTACACAAACGAGGGCAGCTCGCCGTGCAAGGAGGTCCAAAAGAAAGCGTATCTTACGCTGGGCTGGAATCTCCATAATTGGATTGATTGCTTTGGCGTTTATAATAGCTTTGTTTCTTCCAGGTTTGCCTATATCCAGAGGATCAAGTGGTGGTTTTTCAGGAAGCAAAACTCCTGATGGGCCTGGAGAGCGAATTGAAGATGCTGGTGGGGGGCATATCAGGAGAGATCAAAGCCCTACCCCATATCTTTCCAATCCAGCCACATCTGGTCAGCATTATTCAGACAGTGGGTCACCTACTACATGGGGTGTCCATGATATATTTGTTCAGGATGAGGTCTTGGTGCATAATTTAGAGCATGGTGGAATAGCAATTCATTATGACTGTAGTGACCCATGTCCAGAATTAGTGAATCAATTGGCAGATTTAACCAACAGGGCAGTTCGTGAAGGGCTAAAAGTACTTCTATCTCCATATCCCGGAATGAGTAATAGAATTATGCTAACAGCATGGACATTTATGGATGGATTCGACGTATATGATGAACAGAGAATCGTAGATTTCATACAGTCTCATGAAAGTTCTCCTAATGCTCCCGAGTCATTCTCTCGTTAGGTATTGTGACGGAAATGTTTCTTGCTAAGATTTTTATTAGACTGAAGCCCACTGTAAATGATCCCCAGGGTCTTACTATTCAAGGAGGTCTGACTCAATTGGGGTTCGACAGTGTTATGTCTGTCAGAACCGGAAAATACATGGAGATTCTTCTAGATGAGTCCACAGATGCAGATGCGTCGGAAAAGATTAGATCTATGTGCAAAGAGTTGCTAGCAAACCCAGTTATAGAGGATTACAGATTTGAACTTCAGCTGGTGGATAAGACCTAAGGAACAAGTTCAACTTCCGCTTCAATCTCTACGGGTATGTTGAAAGGTAACTCAGCCATTCCAACGGCCGATCTGGTATGATTTCCTCGATCTGGGCCAAACACTTCAAGTATTAAATCAGAGAAGCCGTTGATTACATTGGGTTGGTCTCTAAATGATGGCGCAGTATTTACCATGCCAAAGACCTTCAACCATGCTGCTATTCTGTTTAAATCACCTAGCTCTCTTTTAAGACTAGATAACATTGACAAAGCTGTTAGCTTAGCCGCCTTATATCCTTCCTCAATCGTAAGATCCGCTCCGACTTTCCCAAGTGGTTCTGCTATAGAACCGTCGGGATTTTGTGGAGGATGCCCGGATATGTAGGCGTGGGTTCCCCTTACCCTAATCCAAGCGAAAGGCAAACGCATGCCGGCAGGTATCTGTAGAGGTTGGGGTAGTACCAGGCCTAGTTCTTTTATTTTAGTTTCTACGTCATCTGTGAGCTTCATTATCGTTATCCCCTTACACTATGGTTCCTTTAGTACTAGGTATTTGATTAGCTTGTTTTGGATCGTGAGAAAGTGCGCTTCGCAGGGATCGGGCTAGACTTTTGAAAATGGCTTCGGCTTTATGGTGGTTGTTAATCCCCGAAATCAATTTAACGTGAAGGTTGAAGCGTCCTTCTCTGGAGAAGGATTCAAGAAAATGGCGGATTAGATCAGCTGGTAATCCTCCTAGATCACTATCGGACATTGGCGCATCAATAACAGAATACCCTCTGCCTCCATAGTCGACGACAGTGAGAGCCAGCGCTTCATCTAGTGGAACGTATGAGTGGGCCATTCGTGTAATACCCTTAGCGTCTCCCACAGCTTTAACTAATGCTTGTCCTAGGACTATACCAAGATCCTCTACCAGATGATGCCACCCCACGTCCGTGTCTCCGTTAGCTTTAATATTAAGATCGATAAGGCCGTGACGTGAAAGTTGGGATAATAAGTGGTCCAACATACCATTTCCCGTGTCCAAGGAATAATGTCCTTGACCATCTAAATTTATCTCAACCGTGATTTGGGTTTCTGCAGTTTCTCGGACAATTTTAGATCTGCGTTGATCCACTCCAGCCTCCTGTTTTAACGTTTTGCTTTGGTTCTGTTACGATTAAAGCTCTCTAATTTTAGCTCTCCATTGTCAAATATTGCAATTTGATGTCATACGGAAATACTACGCTAGGTCTTTCAAAGCCCGTATGAAAATGTTTGTCTGTTCAGGAGTCCCAATAGCGACTCTAAAGCAATCTTTTAAACGTTCCGAACTAAATTTGCGTACGAATATGCCTTTGGCTGCTAACCCATCATGAACCTTAATAGTCTGGCCCGGACTATCAAATTGACATAAGATAAAATTACCTTGCGAAGGCCAAGGTATAATCGAAGGAATATGCCTTATAAGATCCATCATTCGGTCTCGTTCGTCAATAATCAGCTTCGCTTTTCTGTTTAATTCATCGGCGTCTTTCAAAGAGGCTATTGTGGCAGCTTCTGCTGCTGCATTCACATTGTAAGGAGATTTGATATCCATAATGTGATCTACCAGTTTCGGGTTCATTATACCGTATCCAATTCTGAGTCCTGCAAGCCCAGCCCATTTGCTCATTGTACGTAGGATAACAAGATTCTCGTGCTCTAACACAAGATTGGCGAAAGTCTGATTACAGAACTCGTAGTATGCTTCATCTACGACAACAATAAGCCCGGTATCAAGCAGTTCTAGAATTTGAGACTTGGCAGCTAAATTCCCGGTGGGGTTGTTCGGAGAACTAACAAATATGATTTTACTCTTGTCCGTTATAGCTGATTTTACTGCTTGAATGTCTATATCGAATAATTCGTCTCTTGGGATCAATCTAATAGAGCCACCGGCAACCCTAGCGCAAAAGGCGTACATCGCAAATGTCGGATCACAATCTAATATCTCGTCGCCTTCAGATATAAACAGCCTAAATAAAAGATCAATTAGTTCATCACTTCCAGCTCCGGCGATAATATATTCCATTCCGATACCGGCGTATTGTGATAAAGCCTTACGTATTTGTCGTTGAAGAGGGTCAGGATATATGTGTACTTCGAGATTATAAAGGGCGGGTGCCACCTTCGGAGATCCTCCATAAGGGTTTTCGTTCCCGTTTAATTTTAGAATGTCTTTCTTGGGTATACCGGCTTTTTCAGCTAAAAGTTCGGGTGGATCAACTGGTTCATATGTTTTGATATCCATTAGATGGGGTTTGATAAGTTTTTCAATGTCTATTTTAACCATGCATTCTCACTCTCCCTTAATTAAATTAGTTCCTCTCTAATCTCTGCTGCTTCAGCGTGGGCTGTTAGGCCTTCAGAACGAGCGATCAGAGCTGCTATTCTTGATAGCTCTCGTGCATTTGAATCACTTAATGCAATGATCGGACTAATTTTTATGAACGAATGAACTCCCAAACCTGAACTGAATTTTGCCGTTCCCCCTGTTGGCATTACGTGGCTCGGACCGGCCACATAGTCTCCTAGAACTTCGTGAGAAAATTCCCCCAGGAAAATCGCGCCTGAATTTTTGATTTTGCCTAATATTGCCCAGGGATCCCTCGTCATTAAAGAAAGATGTTCAGGTGCGAATTGGTTCGCTAGATCGATAGCTTCGTCAAGATTATCGATGATTATTATACAACCATGGTTCTCTATAGATGAGCTTGCAATCTCACTTCTGTCTAACCTTTGAAGACGGGTTTGAATTTCTCTTTCCACATTATCTGCTATTGTTTTTGAAGTAGTAATCAGTATAGATTGTGCAAGAATATCGTGTTCAGACTGTGCCAATAGGTCAGTTGCGCATAGGGTCGGATTTGCTCCATGATCAGCTATGATAACTGTCTCTGTCGGTCCATATAGACCGTCTATACCCACTTCCCCAAATACCAGTTTCTTTGCTAGCGTTACAAATATGTTACCTGGTCCGCATATCATGTCAACAGCAGGGATCGATTTGGTTCCATAGGCCATTGCGGCGATTGCTTGGGCTCCTCCTATTTGGAATACTCTATTGACACCAGCAATTTCAGCAGCCGCAAGGACGGCTGGATGAGGAATATCGGCTCCCATTGATGGAGTGCAAATAATCACTTCATCAACCCCTGCTACTTTTGCTGGTATGGCTGTCATCAATATTGTTGAAGGGTATAAAGCTGTTCCTCCAGGTATGTAAGCACCTATTCTTTTCATGGGGGTTACCAGTGTTCCCAATCCTTTATTAAAATCAATCCAGGAGTTAACTCGACTGGATTCATGAAACGTACGAATACGATCGGCGGCTGATTCCAAGGCCGTGAGTAGCTCAGGAGAGATCTTTTTTGTGGCATTTGAAATGTCGACGGGATCTACTTCAATCTTCGACAAGTTGCCACCGTCGAGTTTCCGTGTAAGAGCTATTAAGGCGTCATCCCCATGTGACCGCACTTCATCTAAAATATATTCTACTACCTGTATTGGACTAAGAGGTTCACCAAACAGTTTCTGGATATTTACCTTCATCTCATCTGAAATATCGTTGAGATTCAAACCTCTCTTTTTAAGCAATATTCTCCTAGCTTCCTTAAATCCTTTGATTACCTTCATGATAGGTATTCTCCAATTACATTAACCAATGATTCTACGGTTTGCATCCTATATGCTTGCAAGGCATTGATTGGCAGTTTGCTGTAGATATTTTTTAGTCCGTGGTCTGTATTTAAGATAAAGTCGTCAGCAATTTGATGAGCCGGATGGTTATCGATTCCTGCCGCTATACGTTTTGCCATGAATCTTAGACGTTCCCAAGAAAAGTCTCCATCCAAAGAATTAATGACCCAACTGTTCCAGTCTGACAGGACTTCTCTGGGTAAAAAGTTGACTTGCACGTCGTTATTTGCACCTTTAAACAGATGCATACTGGGTTTTATAAATCCCAGAGATTGACGGTCTAATTCCAGTTGGAGCGCTCGGTCCATAACTTTGCCGAAAACGTCCTCAGGGTATATCTCCGAGTTATTAAAGAACGGCCGGAAAACATTCACAATCCAGGTCTCATCTGTGATCAGATGGGCAATATACCCAGATATAAATGCCTGTGTCGCTCCGGTCAACGTTCTACTTTCTCGTAGATTGGCATGTTTCTTGAAAAGCCCTTCAACACCCGCACCTATCTTGGCAAAATTCAAAGTAACGAAGTGGTAGTCTTCACGTTTCTTTTTTGTTATAACTCTAATGTCGGGCGAAGTCGAACCAAAAAGAAAACATCCCATGTTTTTGCCTAGAGTTGGGTGGTCTAGTCGTTTAGCAGCTCTAAAAGCAAGATCTATATGTGCAGGAAGATTTGGCAATCTAGTTTTACCTCCTGACCCTTAAGAAAGATTTGCACGCGCTAGAGATTCAGCCTGGAATACATAATAAAGCTGTGAGACTGTCGCACTGCCATTACCTATGGAGCGCAACTGTGAAATAGCCTCCATTAATTTTGCCTTTTCTACAATTACAGTTACAGCGAACCAGTCTTTTCCGTCTTCTGTGTAAACTTTGGCGATGGTAGGCCCTCTAAGTCCAGAAATACCTGGATTATCCAATATGTATTTGGCTACTTCCTCAGGAGTATCTGCTCTCATGTTAGCGGTGACACTATAGTAGTGCCTTGATTGTAAATAGGCGTCTATAATATCCACGAACTGATTAGCTAAATTTAATTTAACAGGATCATCTCGGAGTGAAACCTTATTCGATATCAAACACGCGTCGGATGTTATAATCGTACCGCCATCAATAGGTTTAAGTCTATTATCTCTCAGGGTAGTTCCGCTGGATGAAATGTCTGCTATAGCATCTGCATAGCCCATTGCAGGAGCAGCCTCTAAGGTTCCACTAGAATGAGTTAGTGAGAAATAATTAATACCGTTCTTAATTAAGAAACGTTCTACTAATTTAGGGAATTTCGTAGCGATTCTCAAGACACCTCCCCTCCCCCTAAATTCCATTGACAGATCCGATAAATCAGCTACAGAAGTAACGTCTATCCATGAATCTGGTACACCTATAACAAGATCACAATGTCCGAAGCCAAGATTTTTAATGGTCACTGTGGAGTTACCGTCCTCTTGGATTGTTTCTAGAAACCGATCGTACCCTACTATACCCATATCCGCATTTCCATCTTCCACCTTCAACGAGATATCGGCCATTCTTTGGAACATTACCTCCACTCCTGGCAATGATGGCATATTGGCAGTATAGGTTCGTGTGCTACTTCTCAATACACTTACACCGCAAGAACCAAGGAACATCATAGTCGGTTCATAGAGAGCACCGCTACTTGGGATTGCTAGTCTTAAACCGCTCTTACTATACATCGTTACCACTCTCCGACTCTATTACTGCGGCATTAGGTGTGTTAATTACGCCGAGCATCCTATCTAAGTTATAAGCAAAACCCAACGCGGGAATGTCAGTTTGATTTCCTAGGGCTTTAACGAGACCGTTGTATCTGCCACCTCCGCCAATTAACACGTGACCCTCTTTTGCCAAACAGTTCAGTTCGAATATTACACCTGTATAGTAGGCGATATCTCGGACCAGACCAAAATCTAGGATGATTTGCTCTGAAGGGATTCCTTGTCTATTAAGAATTTCTAATGTAGTGCAAATATTATCTAACGTACCTGTTGTTATTCCTCTCTCCAATTGAATGTTTCTCAATTTTTCGCAAATGATTTTTGGAATGCCTTCGAGTCGGCAAACTTCGCGGATTAAAGTTACGGCGTCTTCAAAATCCTTAGGGTTGTCTCCACCACTTGTTTTTCTCATAAGACGTGTGAGAATCTGTTCTCTGGTCCTCTGGCCTAACGACTTGGGCATTGAACTTTTGAGAATATTTAGAATGTATTCATATGTAGGTTCATCTCTTGAATCTTCTGAATCATAAAGTTCATTGGAGGCGCTGTCTTTTCTGAGAAGTCCCATAATTTCCGCACGCTTCTTTATATTATCCACTACGCTCGGATCTGTTTTTATTTCCTTAACATTGCCTACAATGAATAGTTTGGCTGCCTCAGAAAGAGGATAGGTATTTAATAGCTCATTAAGTATCTCTAGGTGGCCTATCCGTAACATATATCGATCAATATTGATTTCTTTTAGCCCACCGATTGCCAACCCAATCAATTCTGCATCGTCACTTGCTTCATCTTTGATAGAGCCTACCAATTCGGCACCGACCTGGTTGAACTGGCGGTAATTTCCAGGAGTAGCAGCCTCATATCGGAAAACTGGCCCTGCATATTGATATCGCACTGGTAGATTGATAGAGTTCTTATTATCCAGGAAGTGCCTTATGACTGAGGAGGTGAATTCTGGGCGTAGACTAACCTTTTGTCCTCCTGGATCAGTAAATGTGTAAAGTCGGCTGGTCATTGCCCCCCCCGACTTCCTTATAAAAAGCTCTGTGTTTTCTAGCAGAGGTGTGTCGATACTCGAACAGCCGTACTTGCTGAAGAATTTATCAAGAGCGTCAGAAATTGAAGCAAGCCTACTGTAGTCGCTTCCAACTAAATCTCTTAGCCCCTTTAATATGTGGATGTTTCGTTCTGTCAGGGCCATTTCGCTGGCACTAAACTCCCTTTAACGTTATTTAATAATGTCCTTGATAAATCACGTATATATCAACCATAATCTCACCTTGGATGCATAGAGTCAACTTGGTAAGTTATATTAATCAAATGAGATTTCATTATATATGCCAGGTATAACCTGCCAGGTATAACCTGCCAGGTGTATTTCATTTCATATTATCTTTGGTATTGTGATGACTGTGTTAGAGCTAATGGTTATCGAAAGTAACTCATATAAAATAAAATATTAGGTCTCCTGCATACTCTTCCTAGCTGTAGATGTCGTATGGAGAGGGTTAACTCCAAACTTAATAAAGGCGAAAATCATATGACGAGAAACAAAACACATCGATCTACGTCCATTGTCGTTGATAGTGGTGCGTCTTTTCCCTCTGATATATTACTATCTCAGCATGAAGGACTGCACATTGTACCTATTACAGTTCATTTAGGAGGACGGAGCTATCTTGATGGAATAGACTTGTCGCCATCCGAATTTTACGAGAGGTTGAAATCGACAGTTGATACACCTTCTACCTCTGCACCCTCACCTGCTCAATATCTTGATGCTTTCTGTAAAGCCTCTGGTGAGACTGAATCCATTCTATGCCTCACAGTATCGACAAGATTTAGTTCGTCCTTCAATTCAGCTGAGATAGCTTATAGAGATTTCAGAAATAGAAATCCCGGTACAGATATAAATATTCTAGATACAAGAACTGCAGCTGGAGGTGAAGGACTTGTAGCCTTGCAATCATGGAAGGCCGCCAGTGAAGGTGCTAATCTTACGGAGGTGACCAGGATTACTAATGATACGATTTCGAGAACTACACTTATAGCTTTTTTGGATACTATGTATTACCTATGGAAAGGCGGAAGAGTTCCCCTTATAGCTCATGTAGGATCTTCCCTTCTACGAATTAAGCCATTATTCCAATTAAAACAGGGCATTGTCCGCACGTTAGCACGACCAAGGACACATAAAAAAGCTATGGAGCGTATTTTAACTGTTATGGAAGAAAGGGTAGGTCTCAAACCCTTGCATGCCTTAGTTATGCACGCCGACGCTGAAGATGATGCAGAGGAAATCAAACAGCGAATTCAAACCAGGTTTCACTGTAAAGAACTTTATGTTAGTGAGTGTACTCCGACTATGGGCGCGCATATAGGCCCTGGTCTTCTGGGAGTTGCGTTTTGGACTGGGTAAGTTGTGCAGGGAAAGTCAACACATAAAAAGCGGACGCTGTTATTAGGTAGAAGAGTCACTTTATTTCATAAATTATTAAAATCCCGCTAGGACCTCATCAGCCGCAGCCAGAGTTTTTTGTACATCCTCTTCTGTATGGGCAGCTGATGTAAACCACATGCCGCGCTCCATAAGTCTTATCCCTTTGTTCAGCATACCCTCAACGAATCTCCTGTACTTCTCGTTATCTACATTTAGTTTATGTGAGCGATAATCAGTTATTTCCTCAGAGTTAGTAAATGACATGCAAAATGCCGGGGCTGGTCCCTGTATAAGTACGTCTATTTCATGTTTTCTAGCGATATCCCTAATGCCATCCATTAGGATGTTGCCCATAGAATATAAATGCTTATACACTGCTCCATCATTTTCCATAAGCTTGCTGAGTGTTGCTTCTGCTGCTGACATTGCCATTAAATTACTATTTGCAGTTCCGCCGTGCCACACTGTGCCATCGGCGATAAGGTTCATGATGTCCCTTTTACCTGCAAGCATGGACAGGGGGAATCCTCCCGCTATCGCTTTTGCAAATGTTGACAGATCAGGAGTGATGCCTAAGAGTTCCTGAGCCCCACCTAATCCGACTCTGAATCCCGTGATGACTTCATCAAATATTAGAACTATACTAAGCTCATCGCATAGTCTCCTGACTTCTTCCATGTAGCCTGGCTTTGGCAAGATTGAGTTGGTGTTACACATAATGGGTTCGGTTATGATCGCTGCGATTTCATTGTAGTATCCATCCAAACATGTTTTAAGGACTTCTATGTTATTCCAAGGTAAGATTAGAAGATCGGCTGCAGTTCCCTGGGCAATTCCAGCCGAGGATGGCACAGGTGATGGAGAGTTATAATCGCCCGCATCTTCTAAAGATGGGGCATGACTGTAAAACACACTGTCTAGCCATCCATGAAACTGACCTTCAAACTTTATGATTTTGTTTCGTCCTGTGTATCCTCTAGCCAGTCTCAGTGCGGCTTGTACAATCTCTGACCCTGAGTTTCCGTAACGAACAAGCTCTGCCGAAGGCACTATCTGTTGAATCATCTCAGAGACATGTATTTCTTTTTCATGTTGTCCGGAAAGGATTTGGCCATCCTGCATACCTAGAGAGACAGCGTCCAACAGGAAATCTGGGGAATGCCCTAGCACGTCTGGCCCCTGCCCTAAAACATAATCGATATAGTCGTTCCCGTCGACGTCGTATAAATGAGAACCTTTTCCTCTTTCGAAGAAAAGAGGTACTGGCTGTTCGGACATACGTACACTACTACCTACCCCACCCGCAAGGGAGTTCATGGAGCGTTCATATAACTTGCGACTCTTATCGAATTTCATAGGTTCTCCTTATCGAGAATTTATTTGGGAAAAGTATAGTTACCGTTCGGTATTAGGTCAACCTAATATTTTTGGAATTAGTATATAGGATACATTTAATCCAAACATCATTATCCCATAAAATAAAACATTAGAGATACCTGTCATTTTACCTCCAATGCAAAAGGGATTTTGTCTCCACATTTTCATATTTAACCCAGTAAAGTTATTTCACGTTTTCTAAGAGGGGCGTTAAAATAAGCATTTATGGTACTATCATCCTAATTTTCAGTCAGGGTTTATTGAAATCAAATTATCAGACGGGGTTTATTTGAGTGATATAAAAATTCTCAAGGCCGCTAAACAACATTTTGCTATTGTGGATCCAGTGATGTCCGCTTTGGCAGCATTTGTCGGTGAGATAGATCTACCGAAACGATCTGCTGACTTTGATTCCTTAACCAGGATTATTATAGGCCAGCAGATATCTCTAACAGCGGCTAATTCGATTTTAAAGAGAATTAAGGATGCTTCTTTACCAAACATTTCACTGTCACCTAGTGATATCGTTGTATTAGGGACAGGAGGCTTGAGGGCATGCGGTTTATCAGGACCGAAAGCCGGTTATATTGTCGGAATGGCTGAGTTACTAATATCAAGGCCAGGCTTTCTAGATGAAATCATGTGTTTGCCTGTAGATTTGGCCTATGGTGAATTGATCCAAATCAAGGGTATCGGACCGTGGTCCGCAAATAATTTCTTACTCTTTAGTCTTAGGGCGTTCGATGTGTATCCTCATGGTGATCTTGCTCTCAATAAAGGATTGGGTAGGCTATACGGTGACATTCAGGAAGGAATGGATGACAGTTGGGAAGGAATCGTCAAAAAATGGAGCCCTTACCGAGGTGTAGCAGCACTCTACCTATGGGAATGGACAAGAAGAGGTATGCCTCCTCTGTAGTAAAGGCAAGTGTGTAAAATCATTTTATAATATTCCAATAACTACAAGGTAGGCCAGCATCGTAAAGACAATGAAATGATTGTAGATGCTATGAGGTAGTGGCACTCTGTTATATTATTCCTTCCTTGGGTGGTTGAAGTCGATATAGAGACCATATGTTAAATATTTAAACTAATTAATATTTCCCTGGTATAAGTTGTATAAGAAGGAGTCGCAATGAGCAATTTTGATTTGGTAATTGCTGGAGGTCGTCTCATTGATCCTGAAGCTAAGACTGAAATAATCGCTAACGTTGGTATCACTGACGGGAAAATCGATGCCGTTACACATGACACACTTCAAGGTATAGCTTATATAGACGGGAGTGGTTTAGTCGTAGGTCCAGGTGCGATCGATATGCATTCACATGGGCAAGATGGAGAGAATTATCGCGTCCAAGCATTGGATGGAGTTACTACTGCATTGGAATTGGAGTTAGGTGTAGAGAATATATTTCGTTGGTACCAAGAGCGTGAAGGCAAGTCACTCATTAATTTTGGTGCTAGTATAGGTCATATCCCTGTTCGTATGAAAGTTTTTAACGATCCCGGGCAAATGCTCCCACTAGCTTCCGCCGCTTACAAATCTGCATCCAAGAAAGAAATAGAGGAAATGAAAGGATTAATGAGGTTAGGGTTCAGTGAGGGCGCCTTAGCTATGGGATTTGGTCTTGCTTACACACCTGGGGCTTCACGATGGGAACCTATTGAAATGTTTCGCGTTGCATCTGAATATGAGGCTTCATGTCATGTTCACATGAGAGGCTCGGGTGCTTTGGACCCTTTAAGTAGTATTGACGGTCTTTCAGAGCTATTAGCGGCATCTCTTATTAGTGGGGCACCATTACATTTGGTTCACATTAATTCTAGTGGACATCCCGTGATTCCTGAGTTATTTAGTATGATAGAGGATGCTCAGGCTAAAGGATTAGATGTAACCACCGAGTGTTACCCGTACACAGCTAGCATGACCGCCATTGACTCTGCTATGTTTTCGGGCGATTGGCAATCTAGGCAAGGCCTAGATTATTGTGATCTTGAGTGGGTGGAAACTGGTGAGAGGCTAGATGCTCGATCATTTGAAGAATATCGCAAAATTGGAGGAATGGTGATCAAGCACTTTATGGACCAGGATATGGTTGATATGGCAGTATCCAGTCCATTGACCGCTATAGCTTCAGATGGTCATTTAAAAAACGGGAAGGGACATCCACGAACGGCGGGCACCTTTTCACGGATATTTGGACATTACGTACGATCAGGATCAATTTCCCTTACGGAAGCTTTTAGAAAGACATCACTGATGCCGGCTCAGCGTCTTTCTCATCTTTCGCCCGCTTTTAAAAAGAAAGGTAGAACTACTGTGGGATCCGATGCCGATTTAGTTATTTTTGATCCAAAATTAATTGAAGATACAGCGACCTACAGCCATCCTACACTTCCCTCTAGAGGTATAAAACATGTCCTTGTGAATGGCACGTTTGTGGTTAAAGATGGAGATATTCAAGACGGATTATTCCCTGGAAAGGGCATACGTGGCCGAGGTTAACATAATAATTGGAAAGATTATAAACGACTCAAGTTTAGGAGCAGAGAATATGACTCAAGATTTAAATGAATTGGAAATGAAGAAATTGAAGGACAGTGCTCTAGAACATCTGTGGGTCTATGGTAGGGAGCCTAGCGAAATGGCAGAAAAGGGCGGGCCTCGTGTGTTTACAGGAGGCAAAGGGTGCATTGTAGAAGATAGTGAAGGAAGGAATTATATTGATGGACATGCAGGGCTAGCCGTAAGAAACATAGGTTATGGCAGGCCAGAGATAGCGGATGCAGTTTACCAACAAATGCAGCGGATAAGTTATACTCCATGGGGCTCAGCCACTGTTCCCGGTATGCAGTTAGCGGAGAAACTGGCTCAAATTACACCTGGCGATTTATCACGTATTTTTTTCACGAGCGGGGGTTCTGAGGCGAACGAAACAGCCATCAAGTTAGTTAAATCTTATCAAAATAAGATGGGTGAATCGTCTAGATATCGGTTTATAAGTCGAGAAGCATCTTACCATGGAGCTACATTAGCTACTCTAAGCCTGGCTGGCGGCAATAATGAACATATAGTGGCAGGGTCCTCGGATGACTTCCATCCCAATGCGGATTACGAATCATTGGTTTCAATGTCAGGACGACTTTATGTTCCTGCTCCTGATCCGTACCGATGCCCTCTAGGTGGAGAAACACCGTATGAATGTTCAGTTAGGTGTGCCAACGCAGTTGAAGAGACTATAAAACTTCATGGGTTGCATTCAGTCGCTGCTGTATTTGCCGAACCAATCAGTGCTAGCAACGGCGCTGCAATACCGGGTGCCGAATATTGGCCTATGTTGAAAGAGATTTGTGAAAAGTATGGCGTTTTATTGGTTGCTGATGAGGTAGTTACCGGCTTTGGCAGGACTGGGAAGATGTTTGGTTGCGATCATTGGGATATTGTACCGGACATCATGACACTTGGTAAAGGATTTACCAGCGGTTATCTACCTATGAGTGCAGCTATTGTGAGAAAATCAATAGCTGATATATTCGTGGGCAATGAAGAGGATACATTTAGCCAGATATTTACCCATGGAGGCCACCCGGCTTGCGCTGCCGCAGCTTTAGAAAATATCAGAATAATAGAGAATGAGAATCTAGTGCGTAATTCCGCGGATATGGGACGATACCTGTTGGAAAGCTTACGGGAGCTAAAAGAAAAACATAACATGATTGGAAACGTTAGAGGATTGGGATTATTTGCTGGAATGGTTTTGCACAAAGACAGCGAAACTAAAGAACCACTTGACAGTAGTGTAAATGTAGGCTTTCGCTTAAACAATATATTTTTCGAAAATGGTCTTATTTTACACAGAGGTAATAACGATCATCTGATAGTAGCTCCACCCTTGTGTATCACAACGGACGAAATAGATAGGATGATCTCCATTATGGATGTAAGCTTTAGACAAATGGAAAAAGAATTACGATTGGTATAACATCATGTTTATTTTGACCAAAACTTGAAATATTAATGAGTGAGAAGAATAACTGACATTTCTAGGTAGAGGGGATACAAACTATGTTGTTGAGAAGTAGTAACAGTGTCTTTGACAATTCGGGTAAAGTTATGACAGTAAAAGGACCTTTGGATCCTGAAGAATTAGGCATGACCTTGATGCATGAACACCTTTTCTTCGAAAGTATAATGACAACGACTCGAGCCCCCGATATCAATACCCCAATGATGGAAACTAAACTGTGGGATGATCCTCTCTCTGTCGAGAATCTAGCTCTAATAGGAGTCCTCGCGAACGGGAATCGTTACGGAGCCTTCAGAAATAAGGACAGCTCTATTTTGGCGGATTTAGACCTCGCTGTTGAAGAAATTAGCGAATTCCGAAACCAGGGTGGAGCCTCGATTGTAGACGTGACCAATATCGGGATTAGGAGAGATCCGATATCACTAATGAAAGTTTCTATGCGAACAGGACTCAATATAATTGCTGGGTCAAGTTGGTATGTAAAAGCTTCTCATCAAAGTGATATGGACTTTCTCACTGTAGAACAGCTTACCGATACGATAGTCCAAGATATTACTGTGGGCATAGGAGATACAGGTATAAGGGCTGGGATTATTGGTGAGGTAGGTATCAATGGTGAACCACTAACTGATAATGAGATCAAGATTATTAAGGCATCAGCACGTGCCAGTCGTAAAACTGGTGCACCCATTTCGCTTCACTGGGGTGGAACCGGATTAGAAAAAATGGAGGTTGCATCGCTAGTATCAGAATCAGGTGGAGAAATGTGCAGAACTATCTTTGGACACAGTGATGTGTCGGCTGGTGATTTCGATCTATTATTATCTCTATTGGAAAAAGGGGTGTATATCCAATTTGATTTGCTAGGTCGTGTGGGAGTTCCTCTAAGTTGGGACGTTCTCAACAAAACCAGTCCATGGCCTGAGTATTTAAGTTTTAGTGGTGCCGCGATTGTGGCCGACACAATTAATAAACTCTTTTCTGCAGGTTACGGAGATAGAATTTTAATATCTCATGATGTATGCACGAAGGTCCAGCTTAAGAAATTTGGCGGGACGGGATATTCATTTATACCTGAGGTATTTTTGCCATATCTAAGGCGTATAGGATTTACGGAAGAACAACTTCATCTGATAATGGTAGAAAATCCCAAACGAATACTTACATTTGTAACTCCCGAATAATTCTCTGAAAGCAAATAATGTATGACTGGCAAGTGTTTATAGAAAAATCTAAGACTATGTCTTTGAACAATCAGCAACGGGAGTCTTAACAGTCCCTTGTTCTTCACGCTACCTAAAGGATTCTTAGATATTCGATCACTGGATATGAACCCCAGTCTTTAGGACTATCCGGGCTTACTGAGAATAATTCATCTGTCCCGTGGGGACCAGTTTTTGTTTGTTCCAGCCTTTTAGCAAACTCTTGGGCGTCTTCCTGGCTTTTGTAGTTCCTCAATCCCTGAATTTTTGTATCAATGGACGACTTAATATCAACTACAATGTCTATTCGTTTTTCGTCCGGACTCAATTGTAGTTCATACTGCTTTGCTACATTAGCGGGTATTGAGGGATATATCAATAATGGGTATTCCTTTTCAGCGAAACTGTTCCTGTACTCTATGTACGCTTTTTGGGATGCTTTATGGATTGCTATGTGATCTGAGTGGTTAGATATACCACTTGGTCCAAAAGTAACTATCACATCTGGACGAACTAAATGCATGATATCCAGGATCTTATTTGATAGAATCTCCAGATCTTCGTTAGCTAATTCCTGATCCCGGTATCCGAGTAAGAATGGTGGATTACATCCGTACATGGATAAATTTTCTTTGAGTTCGGATTCACGTACTCTGGCCAGTTTACTGCGTTCAACAACTAATCCTCCTGTGCCCAAGGTGCCGAGTTCACCTCCTGTGGCGGTGACCACGTAAGCCAGGTTACCATTCTTAATCCACTTCACCATAGTGCCTGCACTTGCAGAGGTTTCGTCGTCGGGATGAGCGAATAATCCGAGCCATCTAAATACATCAGCAAATTTATGCGTCAATTTGTTATCCTGTTCGTGAATAGAAGATTAATAATAGCATAGTAGTATTTTTAATATTCTTTCTGGCCTTTTTCAAATGGATACTTTACAGTATCTATGGTTTCACTTTAGGGCTAAGATGAAGGAACTAATGACAGAAGGAGAATAAGAGACGTGTTACTGGGTTTCGGAGACTACACCTATGAACTGGACCAAAATTGGTCCGTTCGTATGGAGAATTACGATTTCAAAGAAGTATCCGGAGTAGATGTGGATGCAGACGATAACTTGTACGTCTTCAACCGTGGAAGACATCAGCTTCTAGTTGTAGACAGTGAAGGAGTCTTTGTCAAGTTTTGGAAGCATTCATGGATCAATCCTCACGGTATCCATATAGACTCAGAAGGGAATATTTTCCTGATTGACCGTGATTCTCATGTTGTTCTCAAGTATAGTAGTGACGAAGTTCTCCAAATGACTATGGGCAATTACGATCAACCCTCAGACACTGGTTACACTTTAGAAGACCGAGTGGTTAGACAGGCTGCCGGTCCTTTCAATCGCCCCGCAGGAAGAGTTGCCATTGATAAGACGGGCGATATCTTCGTTGCTGATGGCTACGGAAATGCTAGGGTGCACCGGTTTAGAGCAGACGGACAGCATGTATCATCTTGGGGTTCCCCTGGTTGCGGGGCAGGAGAATTCGATTTACTACATGGGGTTGCCATAGATACCATGGGTCGTCTATTGGTCTGTGATTTCAATAACGACCGAATCCAAGTGTTTGACTTGGAAGGACATTTACTGGACATATGGGAAGGACTACGGCGACCCACTGAGATCGTAATTGGTTTGTCTGGAGAATGTTACGTTGCCGAATATCAGCATAGAATTTCCATTCTCGATTATCAGGGGCGCGTGCTGTCACGGTGGGGTGATCAGAGTAGCCACAAGCCTGGCCAGTTTATAGCACCTCATGGTCTGTCTGTTGATTCCCAGGGCGACATATATGTGGCTGAAGTAATAGAAGACAGTTGTCCTGACTGCAACGGGACATGCGGTGCTCGACGTTTGCAGAAGTTTATAAGACAACATTGAATATCTTGACTAGATGTAAAATTCTTGCCGTACAGACTGTGACACAACACCTACTTTTTGATTAGTTAACCGTTTATTATGTTGTCTACAATGGAATGTGGATCGGGTGATTAATATTAATGTGGCCAAAAAATGATAAGCAACGCAAATTAATAGATTTAGCTAAGGCGATAGCATCCCAAATTAGATCTACTGCTTCTAAACATGACAGGAAGGGATCATTTCCTCACGAACATTATAAATTCATGCGTAATCAGGGCTATTTGAAGGCTTCGATCCCTCTCGAAAATGGAGGGTATGGTTACGGTCTGACAGACCTGGTATTAGCTCAATACGAAATTGGAAAAGGTGATGGATCGACTTCAGTATCTGTAGGTATGCATCACATGATCATAGGTGCCGAAATTGAAGCACGAAGTTGGCCCGCACAATTAAGAAGCTCCGTCTTTGATGCTATCGCGCAAAATGGTTCCCTCATTAATAGTGTTGCCTCCGAGCCTGACTTAGGATCACCTCGAGGTGGTGGTAGGCCAGATACAAAACTGGAGCCTATGAGTGAAGGAAGATGGCTATTAAATGGACGCAAAACATGGTCAACATTAGCTCCAGAGCTGACTTATGCTATCGTATTCGTAGCTGTAGAAGATGGAAGTGGAGATACTGCAAGAATAATCGTGGATACCGAGACTAAAGGGATATCTATTGAGGAAACTTGGGATTCACTGTCAATGAGAGCCAGCGGATCTCACGATATACTTTTCAATAACGTACTAGTAAACGAAAAAAAGTTCCTGTTCCGGACAAATGGATCCGATCATGTAACAGACAAAATTTCAGGAGCCGCGTGGTTTCCACTTCTATTGAGTGCTGCCAACCTGGGAATTGCAAAGGCGGCTCAAGATTATGCCACCCATTTTGCCAAAAATCGGAAACCCAGTGGACTATCTGCACCTATAGCGCATATACCTCACATTCGAGAACAAATTGCTCGGATGGAGTCTACCATGTTGGTTGCAAAACGGACTCTATTTTCGTGTTCTGAAGATTGGGAAAACAATTCAGACGAAAGAAAAGATCTACTTCCCGAAATACTTAACACAAAGGTTCATTCGATTGATTCCGCCATCAAGATTACTGATATAGCGATGCGGGTCGTAGGAGCAGTTGCACTAGACAAGAATAGGCCTCTCGAACGCTATTTCAGGGATGTGCGGAGTGGAATATCTAATCCTCCAATTGAAGCGAGAGCGCTTGAGCAACTTGCATCTAAATTGTTGGATTGAGGAATCTAAACAAAGGATAGAAAGTGAAGACTACAATTCTTGGAAGAACAGGCTTGAAAGTTAGTCGTCTAGGCATAGGTTTGGCTGAAATTGGCATGCAAAATGTAAAAGAGATTGCTGACGTAGGACATCTGCTTAATTCTGCATTGGATAGCGGTATAAATTTTTTGGATACCTCCGCCTGTTATGGTATTAGTTCCTCCGAATCATGGACAGCTAAAGCTATAGAAAACAGTATCGATCGCAGCCTAAAACGCATGAATGTTGACCATTTGGATTTAGTTCAATTACATTCGTGCAGCCTTGATGTCCTAAAGGAAGGAGAAGTAATAGAAGCGATTGTTAAGGCTAAAGATGCAGGCAAAACACGATTTATTGGATATAGTGGTGACAATGAGGCTGCCATGTTTGCTATAAACACTGACTTGTTCGATACACTGCAGACAAGTTTCAACTTAGTGGAACAACATGCCAAATCCAAACTCTTTGAAATAGCTGTTGCCTATAATATGGGTGTCATAGCCAAACGTCCTATTGCTAACGGTGCCTGGGGCGTTGATACTACTCCAATAGTTAATTTCAAATCAGGATATGCTGACGAATATTTCCGTAGAGCTCGATTAATGATTGAGGGTGGTCCAATACCAGATGCTCCTTCCGATCGGATAGAGTTGGCTCTCGGGTTTGTATTGGCACATTCGGTCGTACACACAGCTATCGTGGGAACAACTAATCTCAGTCATCTTCAAACGAATATAGCTATGGTAGAATCCCAAACCTATCTCAGTGACAATACCTTGAATGAATTGTACAGAAGGTTTAACGATTTAGGTGAAGAGTGGTATCAATTGGGATAATGTTCGCATACCATTCAACCTTCGATATTCCGAAATTCAACTATGTAGCTGCTCACGCATTATAGCGCGTCAGGAGTAGTGTTATTGTACCCACTATGTTGAGGCATTCTGGTTTATAACCAACCTGGCTAGAGAGAAAGATTGGTCATTTCAAATCCAAAATATAACTGAGCCGGTTCCATGCAAAAGCATTGTTCAGATAGATGGTGATGTGATTGCTATATAGTCATTACCGGTTATACAAGGAGATCGAAATATGAAAGTTTTATACCATGCTGGATGTGATGACGGGTTCGGAGCTGCTTACGCTATTTGGCTCAAACATGGGCATCAAGCTGAATACATTCCAGTCCATCATGGAGAGCCTTTTCCGGAGATTTCATATGGTGAGACTGTTTATGTGGTCGATTTTTCGTATTCGCGAGACATTCTCCAACGGATTGCCGATCAGTGCGAACTCGTTGTGCTAGACCATCATAAAACTGCAATGGATGACTTGGTAGATTTGCCATTCGCACATTTTGATATGAATAAATCCGGTGCCGTCTTGGCATGGGAATATTTTCATCCAAATGAACCCATTCCCATGTTATTAAGATACGTGCAAGATTATGACCTGTGGACTAAAGAACTCCTTCATACTGAGGAGAATAAAGCGTGGAGAGGGTCATTTGCTAGGACATTCGATAGTTGGCAAGAAATGGATCTGGTTGTGTCTCGTGGCCACACATGGAAGACAGAAGGGGAAGCGATATTGCGCTCTGATAAAATGCAAATTCAACATAGAGTGTCGCAGGCATTTGAAGTAACAATTGACACCCATGTGGTACTTGCAGCAAACGAGACGCAATATTTTAGCGAGGTAGCCGGTGAACTTGCCAAGGATACTCGGTATCCTTTCGGGGCATGCTTCTTTGTGCGGGGTGATGGTCTTAAGATATGGAGTTTACGATCGGATAGAAATTTAGGAGATTTCGATGTGAGTGCAGTAGCCAAGTTAAGAGGTGGTGGCGGCCACCGAAATGCAGCAGGATTCAAGGAATCAGCCGAGAGCTCAATATTATTATCTAAGCCAATTTGATGTGTGGAAATTTGTGTAGCAGGTAAATTTAATAGTCTACATGGTGTTGCAGCAGACTCTGAAAGAAACGTAATTGTCGCTGAATGGCTCATTGAGGGCAAGATTAACAAACACACCCGGTCAATTTAGCCGAACATGAGACCTATACTTTAGTCAAAATCTTAAGCGTTTCAAGAGCATCCGAAAGTAAGTCTTCTTGAGAGGGTCCGCTGAACAATATATGACCCATTTTCCGACCAGGACGGACATCCTGTTTACCGTACGAATAGATTCGTGCGTTCTGGTTTTTCAAGATCCAATTTGTCGTATATGAATCAGTGAGATTCGTGTACTCTTCTCCCAACACATTCAACAAAACTGACGATGTGATTTGCTGGGGATTTACAAGCGGTAGGCCTACTAGTGCTCGAATCTGAAGTTCATATTGAGACACTGTGAAGGAGTCTATTGTGTGATGTCCAGCGTTATGTGGCCGTGGAGCAATTTCATTGACCAGAAG
>CAUZEB010000005.1:0-29525 GCA_963578655.1 Dehalococcoidia bacterium
TTGTCTTTCGCCATATTTTACCTAATGCTTTCGCTCCAATTATTGTACAAGCTACTTTCGTTGCAGCAGCCGCTGTTTTAATAGAGTCCTCTTTAAGTTTTCTAGGAGCTGGTATACCTCCACGTATACCAAGTTGGGGTGGAATGATCTCTTTGTCGACTAATTACCTTAGTACAGCTCCATGGAACATCATATTTCCTGGGGCATTCTTGACATTTACGGTGCTAGGTATAAGCCTGTTAGGGGATGGAATTAGAGATGTATTTGATCCCACATTACGTAGACGAGAGTGAAATTACGGGAAGAAGAGTGAATATTTAACTTACAGGCTGTTGAAATGTTAGAACTCTTCTCGGATTATCTACCATGATGGTGTGCAGTTCTTTTTCTGAGAGCCCTGTTTTCATTAAATGAGGTATGAATTCTTCTAGGATGTAAGAATAACCGGTGCCACCGTAGCTTTTTAGTTGGACTTTGGTACATATATCTTGTGACAAAAGAATTCTATTTAGAAATCCCTGGCTGATTAGAAACTTAACGGCTCTAGCGACGAGCGCGCTGCCTGACATCCATAGATAATCTGCCCACGGCTGGTTCCTGTTTTGCGGTCCCCATGTTAAATGAGCTGCTGCACGGCCCACAAGGTCAAACTGTATGTACACTCCTCTGTTTAATAGCCTAATCATTTGTTCGAGATCTCCAGCAATTAGGTCACTATGACCGAAGATAGTACGGGATAAATCAGCTCCTTCGTTCATGATAGTATCGGCTGTTAGATGCTTATCTAAGTCTCGACCTCCCCAATGTAGCGATATAGGGGCACCGGTTACTCTGCTGGCCCTTGCAGCCGCCTTTACTACTTTCAATTCGGCAGGATCCAGGGGGTCACTTACTCCGATTTCTCCAATGATCCCTGAACGAATATTAGAGCTACCAATGCCTATTGTTACATCGTTGATTATTATATTGGCAAGATCTTGTACGCTAAGTTTGCTCATCGCTTCATTATACGAATTCTTAGTGTACCAACCGGAGCCCATAATGATTTGCAGGCCAGTTATGAAAGCTATTCTACGGAGAGCGTCTGGATCTCGTCCTACACCTATGCTTGTAAGATCTACCAAGGTAGATCCACCTAGAAATCTGAATTCCATTACCTCATCAATTGCTATCTGTTCATCGTGTAAAAAGTATTGGTCTCGTATGAAGGGATAATCTTTAGTGGCTTCGGATAAATTATTTAATCCCAGAGATTGATCCCAATATGCTGCATCAGTTGCCGGGGTTTCTAGTTCTGGTTTACGAGTCCAGCTGGGCATAGGGGTAACCAATAGATGCTCATGCATAAGAGTAATACCTAATTCTTCAGGATCTAGAGGACCTAACACGGATAGTGCCATGCCTTCAAGATTAGGTATATATTTTGAGTTCATTGATGAAAGTATTACCTTTAACTATAAGTTTAGTTATTGTGGTTCCGCGAAGGTTAATACCCTTTTGGGATTTTCCACCATAATTGTAAAGATTTGCTTGTCACTTACTCCCAACTTTTTCAAATTGGGCAGAAAATGCTCTAGTAAAAAGGAATATCCTGTTCCTCCGTGGCTTTTCAGTTGTTTCTTTTGACAAACATCCTGAGACAATATAATACGGTCGATATAGCCTAGCTCTATTAGCTTGCAAACTGTATCGGCGATAAGAGCATTGAGGCTAGCCTCTGCGTAGTCTAACCAGGGGGAGTCCGGGTTAGGAAAGCCCCATGAAAGAGGTACATCAACTCGACCAGTTATGTCGAATTCGATATATATTCCACGTTCCAGCAGTCGCATCATTTGATCCATGTCATCAGCAATCAAATCGCTATGTCCAAAAACTGTCCTAGAGAGATCACCGCCTTCATTCTGAATGATGTCTGCTATCTGGTGTTTTTCGTTTTTAGTTCCACCCCAGTGTATGGAAATCGGCGCGCCGGTAGCTCTACTTGCCCTTGCTGATGCTTGCATCACTTTAATTTCATTATTTGTTAAGGGCTCTCCTTGGATACCCACTTCCCCAATAATACCGGAGCGAATTCCAGTGTCACCAACACCTATACTGATATCACGTATGATCGTTTCTTCTAGATCTGTGATCGTAAGGCTGTCCATATCGGGTGGATAAAGAGACTTCACGTACCAACTAGAACCCATAACAATGTTTAAACCAGTGGCATTGGATACACGAAGTAAAGCATGAGGATCCCGACGGATTCCAATATTGGTTAAGTCGACCAACGTTGACCCCCCGTAATACTTAAATTCCATAGCCTCTGGTGTGACCAATTTTTCATCGTTAAATCTGTAGTTGTCGTCTATGCTTCTACTGTGTCTACGATTGAATTCAAGGTTCTCGATTATAAGCTTTTGATCGAATTTGGCTGCAATGGTTGCAGGAGTTGAAGTTGTGGGGATTCTGCCACCCATACTGGCATCGCTCCATATGAATAAGTGCTCATGAAGGAGGGTAACACCTAGTTCGTCCGGGTCAATGGGACCTCTAACTGTCATTGCCTTGCCAGTATTGTGGAGGTTAGGTTCTTTAAGACGAATTACCATGACTTATTCTCCTCTGGAACAAATCTTAGAGATTGGTGTGGTTCTAATTTAAATAATTAATTTACGAAAGTGATAGGTCTTGTTTAACTTCAGCTATGGTTTTATCCATTATCGAGATCAATTGATCGATCTCATCTCTAGTGATACAAAGGGGAGGGCAGACCACTAAGTGTTCATTGCTTCCTCTAGCGAGTATAAGACCGTTTTCGAATAGTCTATTGTTTAACAGTGTGCCAAAGTTAAATTTATGATCGATCGATTCCTTTGTTTCACGGTCTTTATGAAAGATCACACCAGCAAACAATCCTTTTGCTCTCACATCTCCGATAATCTTATGTTTACCCTTCAGCTCCTGAAGACCGTCCAAGAGGTAATCGCCCATTTCCACCGAATTTTTTAAAAGCTCTTCACTTTCGATTATTCGAATGTTTTCCAGAGCAGCGGCTGCACATGCAGGATGACCTCCGTGGGTAAATATGTGACGGAAAGTCACTTCCTCGCTGCCAATAAATACATCGGCAATGGACTTTCGGGCGATTGCGCCACTCATTGGCAGGTAGCCGCTTGTAAATCCTTTCCCCATGGACATTATATCCGGTGTTATCCCCCAATGTTCACATGCAAACATTTTGCCAGTTCTTCCAAATCCTGTAACAACCTCATCTGCAATTAGTAAAACACCGTTCGTATCACAGATCTCTCTTAACATTGGCCAGTATTCATCACCTGGAATAGCGGCTCCATTACTAGCACTGATTGGTTCAGCTATCACGGCAGCTATTGACCTAGGTCCATAAAACTTAATAGCATCCGCTACCGCGTTGGCGCACCTCACTGAACATTCATAGGGTGTCGTACCTCCCAATGGGCAGCGATAGGGATCTGGCGTGGGAACATGGACCACCCCAGGCATCACTGGTTCATATGGTTCATTAGAACTGACTCCACCTCCTAAACTAAGGGTAGCAAACGTACCTCCATGGTAAGATTGTTGACGGCTGATGAAACGATATCTTGTAGGTTCACCCATCCTGTGGTGATAGGATTTAACCAATTTAATTGCTGTTTCATTTGCTTCAGAACCGCCACTGGTAAAAAACACACGAGAAAGGTCTCCTGGTGTAATCTCGGCTAACTTTTCTGCCAATTGCATTCCGGGAATGGTAGCTGAACCCCATGGCATGAAACTTAAATCTTTCATTTGTTCATATACTACGTCGGCTATCTCGGGGCGTCCGTATCCGATGTTCCTTACAGCTAGCCCAGCATGGCCGTCTATATATTCACGTCCTTCACTGTCTTGAACAATGGATCCTTTGCCACTTACAATGACACGTGGTCCTCCCTTTTCGGCCATTTCACTCGGTTCCCGGCCATATATCCACAAGTGCTCTAAGGAACTATCTTTCAGCCTTTTAATTTCGATCTCGTCTAATTTCGCCATTCCCACTCCCTTTTCAAGAACTACATAAGTTTAGGTTCATTGTATGCTATACGACGGATGCCAAATCGGGGAGCTAATTAGCCCCCCGATTTGGCATCCGTTAGATAATAGGAATTAACAAAATGGTTAATCGGTTCGCCAGGTATTGTAGAAGTGGAATCCACCTCCAAGCAGAGTCAAATTCCTTATGTTACTTTGATGGTAGTGTATCCTTTGGAACATACCGAAGCTGATTGTAGGAACTTTCTGAGCAAACATAACATTAATTTCGTCAACTATAGATCGTTTCTGATCTTCCTCGATTGCAGAGATGAAATCCTTCTGAATTTGTTGCATTTCCGCGTCTTCAAAAGGAACAACGAAAGTTCCGGCTAACATTGGGTCAAAGGCAGGGCTTCCTCTAAATCCTAGGCCCCATCTGTCTGCCAGTATATTGTACGTTCCTTCTCGAATACGACCAATTATTGTTGCCCAGTCTTGTGCAGGGAAATCAACATTTATCCCAATCGATTCAAGTAGAGCGGCAACCACTACACCAGTAGCATTCAGGTCTTGGATGTCAGTGGGCGCCCATAAAACAATGGCTTCTCCGTCGTATCCCGCCTCTGCTAACAGTTGACGCGCTAAGTCCGGATTACGTTGATCATACCATTCATCGGCAGCATTGCTTGTCCAAACTGTTCCACATACGTACCGAGAAGAGCAGCGCACCCAGAAATCTCGTGGAGCGTTGGCATCCATTACGTGCTCAATGTTAACCGCTGCTTGTATAGCTTGCCTGACGAGCACATTGTCAGTGGGTGAAAGTTTCGTGTTGAAGTCGATAGTTGGTATATTACCTGTGTCCGTGATTACTCTGTTAACATTCTTATCTGGATCTAAAACTGAAGCAAAATTGTGCGGAACTTCTGTCACAACGTCTACTTGACCGGTTCTCAATGAAGCGACCTTAGTTTCTACAGCAGGTACTTCTAGAAACTCGATTCTGTCAAAGTATGCAATCTTTTCACCGGTCTTTCCATCTGACGGTTTATCGCTGGCTATGTATCCGTCATGTCTTTCGAGTATTATCCTGTCGCCCCGTATCCAATTCTGTAGGTAATACGGACCAGTACCGAGTGCACATTCAGAGCCGAAGTCTGTGCTATAAGGAACCTTTGCGCATTCCTCCGTATATATCATTGCAGGTTTACCCGTGGTTGCCATAGCACCAAATAACACACCGAAGGGTTCGCTAAATGTGAATTGAATGGTATCCTCGTCAACTTTTATAAGTCCATCTTTTCCACTCACCATGAAAGAAGTCGCCAGCTTTCCGCCTCCACTGGCGTCGAACCATCGCCTGAGGGATTGGACCACGGCATCCGACGTCATCATGTCCCCAGTGTGGAACCGTGCCTCTCGGAAATTCAGAGTAAGAACTAAGCCGTCACCAGTTAAATCCCAATCAGATACTAGTTCTGGTTCACCGTTTAAATTACTATCCCATCCGAATGGTCTCTCATACAGATGTTCACCTGGATATCCGCTACCAGATGCGTTTGTGAAACTCCTGTCGAGAGATGGGGGACTTCCTCTGGATATCATCTTGAGAGTCCCGCCAAAGACTGGATCAGTTTTCACAACTGCCGTAGGAGCGGATCTAACCATCGGGGCCGATGTAGGAGTTGCTAATGGAGCTTGGGATCCTCTAGATGGTTTTGCTGTGGCGGCTGGCAAAGCGCTTGCAGGTTTGCTAGGTGATTGACTCTGACTTGACACCTTTTGGGCTTTTTCAGCAGGAGCAGCAGCAGCAGCAGCTTTTGCGGCTTTGGGAGCTACGGGCTCTTCCGCTTCGCCACAAGCAGCAAAAACTGCTGAGAACGCCAGGACCGTAAGTGCAAGAAATAACATTCTTCTAAGTTTCAATATACTCTCCTTAAGAGACTAAGATTCAAGCGACATATAGGCCCAGCAAACCGCTGGGCAAAACTGTAACTATGGCCCGCAAGTATAGCAGAGTCTACATGCATGTCAAGGTACATAGCCTCGGTTAATCGCGGACTTGATTGTTCTTCGCAACTTAAATACCGTATATATCGCAGAGGATGAATATCCAGATTAATCGTTAACTGACAAATGCAACGTTTATGGAGATTGTTTCCTCCTGCCTGGAAGGTATCTAGTTCGTAGTTAATAGGAATAGTTTAGATATAAAGATGCAATACCTAAATGTAAACATTCTAGTTTTAGTAGTGGTCATTTTCTTATCTTGCACTAGTGATCTTGATGACAATGTAATCTCAGCAATACCCGCCGTTGCGCCATTTACCAATGTAGCCGAAGTAGCTTTAGTAGACGGTTATCAACTTTGGAACGATAGGCCGGGAGTAGTGGTTTTTGATTATGATCGGGATGGTGACCAAGATTTGTATTTTACTCAGAGGGCAGGTAGCGCGAACCTATTGTATAGAAATGATGGCAATGCCAGGTTTACAGATGTAGGACAAGATGCCGGCGTCGCAGCTTTTAATAGTAACAGTACCGGAGCAGTGGCATGTGATATTAATAATGATGGATATCAAGATCTATACGTAGGCGCTTGGGGGGACAGCAAAGATAAACTCGGATTCAGATCTCCAAGTGAAAGCCAAGGTAACATTGATAGCCTCTTCCTGAATAATAGAGATGGGTCATTCAAAGATATAACACGAGAAGCTTTTGGCGTAGACGCTAATATACGTTCTGCAACCAGCGTGGCCTGTGCTGATGTAGATAATGATGGATGGATTGATATTTATGTGGGCAACTTGATGTCCGAAGATTTCCGTGACTTCAAGTCTGCCTCCCATCCGGGACATTACAATATGTTGTATCTCAACAATGGAGACCTCACCTTTGTAGAGATATCTAAAGATGCAGGTGTGGCTGGCCCTCAGATACTTATGAATGACCAGAATGGTATGCCAATTCGGTTTAAAGATACTCGATCTGGAGAAGAGTTCGTAGGATACGATCCGACTAACTTTGATGGTTTAGGCAATCAGATTGGTGAACCTACTGGCCAAACTCATTCTGTGCTCTTTATGGATTATGATAAAGATGGTGACCAGGATATTTGGATAGCTAATGACGGAGATAGGATTCACTTATTCCGCAACGATTCTGTTCCTGGCCACATCAAATTTAAAGACATTTCCGCATTGACAGGGATTGACAAGGTCGGCGCTTGGATGGGATTCGCTGTTGCTGATTATGATGGCGACACTGATCTTGACGTATTTATTACAAATATGGGATATCATCCGCGTACAAGAAAACCCAGAGCAGACCCCAATGGTTCTTGTGAGTATCATGAACAGTTCATCTGGGGAACGTGCTTACACTTCTTTCTTGAAAATAATAGAGTGAATCCACGTGATGGTACGGGTCCGATGGAAGTTTTCACCGATATTGCCCAGGAAATTGGAGTAACTCCTAGTCCATATATGCCACCTGAATCCTTGGACCCATCTAATATACATTCAGAACAAGAACAACCCTCAGGGTTAGGTGCGTACGAATTTGGATTTGGTGCGACTTTCTTTGATTATGACAACGACGGTGATCAAGATTTATATTGGTTAGGATCGACCATTGCCAGAGGTGAGGCTCCAGGTGGACAGATGTTTCCTTCAGCTGGGCGCATGTTACGTCGCGTCAATATTGGGTTTGAAGATATAACCGTTAGAGCTCGATTACTTGATATCACTGGTGTGTACTACCGCCTGTTGGGTCAGGAAGACAATCTCGAAGAGCTTAGAATTTCTCCGAAATTTCATGAAAATGGTAAAGGATTAGCTCATGGCGATTTAAATAATGATGGCTATTTAGATCTGATTGGAACTAATAGTAGTGGAGATAAATATCGAACGGCTAAACCATCAATTGCAATGATGGATAAGGTCCCTGGTCCAATTTTTGTGTGGATGAATAGTGGAGGAAATAATCATTGGATTACTCTTAAGTTAAGAGGCAGGATGGCAGTGGATGGTACTGGCAGTAATGCAGATGGTATCGGATCAAGAGTTTACGTAACGACAGTTTCGTTTGAGAATATCGATCAGGTTCTCATACAAGTCCAAGAAGTCCGTGCGGGATCTAGCTATTTATCCATGGACAGTATAGAACTTGAGTTCGGGGTAGGCGCTGCTACTAGCATAAAAGAGATAGAGGTGCATTGGCCTAGTGGAAGGAAACAAATACTGACAGATATTCCGGTAAATCAAGTTTTGGAAGTAACGGAGCCCCGTTCTTAGTCTAGATGTGGAGCGGGGGACGGGATTCGAACCCGCGACACCCTGCTTGGAAGGCAGGAACTCTACCGCTGAGTTACCCCCGCTTATTATCAAGGATAAAGTTGACAACGTCTATCGTCAACCATTACATCGGTTAAATGCTATACGATATTATAAGAATTTTAAATCTCAGGTAATTTAAGCAGATATTTTATAGATTATGCTATGCCATATTCCCCCAGTTATAACCTGTTTTCAGGTCAGCTTCCAAGGGAACGGCTAGTGTCATTGCTGATGGCATAAGATCTAACAGAATTAGTTTTAATTGCTCTAATTCATTGTTTGGCACTTCGAAAATAAGTTCGTCATGCACCTGTATGATCATTTTAGACCTAAGCTCTTGATCATCAATTCTCCGTTGGATATTTATCATCGCAATTTTAATAATATCCGCTGCAGTGCCTTGTATGGGCATATTGATTGCCATACGCTCACCGGATGAGCGTATGGCATAGTTACTGGATCTAACTTCACTGATGTACCTTCTTCGACCTAACAACGTTTCTACAAATCCTCTCGATCTGACTATCTCTTTGATTGAATCTATGTAAGTACGTACCCTGGGGTATTTGCCAAAATAGGTTTCTATGAATTCAGACCCTTCCCTTCTTGTTAATCCGGTTTGTTGTTCAATTCCATAGGCGCTAAGTCCATATAAGACACCAAAATTCATTATTTTAGAAATACGTCGCATATCAGCGGTTACTTTATTTATAGGAACATCATAAACTGATGAGGCGGTGGACGAATGTATGTCTTCATTGTTGTGGAATGCTTTTATCAGGCTCGGGTCTTGCGAAAAATGAGCCAGTATTCTTAACTCAATTTGAGAATAATCTGCACTGAGTAGAACCTGACTGGGAGCATCTTCAGCTATAAAGGCTGTTCGTACTTTGTTGCCTAAACTAGTCCTAACGGGGATGTTTTGTATGTTGGGATCGTTGCTGGAGACGCGCCCAGTTGAAGAGCCTGTTTGATTGTAACTAGTATGGATACGGTGCGTTTTATTATTAACCAATTTTGGTAGTGAATCCACATAGGTAGATTTTATTTTTGAGAGTTGGCGGTAAGTCAATACGTTATCTATGATTGCTAGGGCTCGTGTATCCGCATCTACGAGTTTCCCGCGTCTCAATCGTTCTTTAAGCGATTCCAGTGATGCTGCATCTGTTGAAAAACCAGTCTTTGTCTTCTTTATTCCTGGGAGGTTTAGATGATCGAAAAGCACTTCACTTAGTTGGACAGGTGAATTTAAATTAAATTCATACCCTAATACACTGAAGACATTAGTTTTTATCGTGTCAAGCTGAGATCCTAATTCTACAGACATGGGCGGTAACACATCGGGATCAAGAGCGACACCATTTATCTGCATTTCAACTAAAACAGATATGAGAGGCATTTCCACTTCATGGAACACGCGTTTGAGTCGTTTATCTCGTATTTCTTCTTTCAGTACGTGATACAGCCTTAGAGTGAAGTCTGCGTCTGCCGCCGCGTAAGGTAGGGCTTTGTCTATTTCTACCTGTCTCATTGTGATTTGGGTTTTTCCAGAGCCAATAAGGGATTTGATGGGCGTCATTTCTTCACCGAACAACTCAAGTGCTAATGCCTTTAAGCCTATATTTCTTCTCCCTGTTAAGTGAGCGGCTAGCATGGTGTCGAAAATAGAAGAACCTAGGTCAATGCCGTAATTTTTAAATACAGACATGTCATAGTTGAAGTTGTGTGCCACCTTCACTATGTCTTCTCTACATAATAGAGGACGTAATTTTTGTAAGGCTTGTCTCAAATGAATTTGTCTACCTTTGTTATGCCCTAATGGGATGTACCAGGCCTTACCAGTTTCTGTTGAAAACGAAATCCCGACTAGTTCAGCGGAAAAAGGATCAGTAGAAGTTGTTTCTGTGTCTAGTGCAAATACCTTACTTTCGGACAGCTCAGATATCATTGTACTAAGACTGGATTCGGTGTCAGCTAAAATATATTTGGTAGGATTTTTAGTATCTAACTTGCTGTCTCCTGACTCTTTCTCTGTGATATGAATGCCAAGTGGCTCCGGAATTCGAGATGTCATCGATGAGAACTCAAGTTCACGGAGCAAATCAATGACTGCCGTTCGCTTGTAGTCAAGAAAATATGAATTCTCAAGGTCTAATGTGACTGGAACTTCACGTGATATAGTTGTTAGCCACTTGTTTAATTTCACACGTTCGTGATTCTCTTGTAGGATCTTCTGAAATCTAGTAGGATTAACCTCATTAATGTGCTCAAATATTCCTTCGATACTCCTGAATTGATTCAACAGACGGATGGCTGTTTTAATTCCCACACCGGGTACACCTGTAATATTGTCTGATTGATCACCTTCCATGGCCTTTATGTCAGGAATAGTTTCAGGGCCAAGGCCTCCATATCGTTCATAGACAGCTGCTTCGTTATATATCTTTTGTCTTCTTGTCCCATAATTCATGAGTACCCGAACTGTTGGGGATACAAGTTGGAGAATGTCACTATCACCTGTGAGAACGAGTGTGTCGATATTGTGATCCTCAGCTTGTCTACATAGAGTTCCTAGGACATCATCAGCTTCATAACCTTCCATTTCATATATCGGAACATTGAAAGAAGACATTAATTGACGTACACGCGTGAATTGATTAATTAAGGAATCAGGAGTCGGTGGCCGGTTGGCTTTGTAATCTTTATATTTGAGGTGCCTAAACGTTGGCTTGGGCAAGTCGAAAGTAACAGCGATATTAGTTGGCTTGTACGTGTTATAAGCATTCAAGAAAGTGTTAAGGAACCCATATACGGCACTGGTCTCTTCACCTGTGCTCTTTACGCTTAATGGATTATCTTTAAAGGCATGATATGATCTGTGAACTAAGAAGCTACCGTCTACCAGGATAAGCCTCTTGTTATTGTTGGCAGCTATTTCGGCAGTTGCTTCTGACATCATAAATTTCTCCACCAATGATGTGATCTATCGAGACATTCAGATAGTAAATCAATACTGCTATTGGGTTTAGTTGTAATACACTGCTTTAGACTAATATAAATCGTTATTGTGACCATGCTTTCAGCCATTCAGTTTCACAGTCCACTTATACATTTCCCGGCTTGTAACAGTTCTAATGCCTCCGTTGGTGATGAACCTTCAGCGTATATACGTAATAGAGGCTCAGTACCTGAAAACCTAATCAGCAGCCAATACCCACCATCCAAAAGAAATTTCAGACCATCGCTAGTGTCTCTACCCGTTACGAGTCGTCCCGCCAGTGAAGTTGGATTGGAGATTTGAACGCGCTCTGATATGGACTGCCTTTGGTAAGAATCAAAGGATAAGTCGCACCGGTTAAAATAATATGGCCCAGTTTTGGTCCTTAATGAATGGATAAGTTGACTGAGTGATTTGCCAGTCTTGACCATTAGGTCAAGTATAAGCATCCCACTTAGTATACCGTCTCGCTCCGGGATACTTCCCCTGAATGCGTATCCACCGCTTTCTTCGCCTGCCGCCAGGGCATTTTCTCTTATCATGGTGGGCCCCAGATATTTAAACCCTACTGGTGTCGTAAATACGGGAACATCATATTCTTCCCCTAGCCGATCTATCATACTTGTCATGGTGATGGACTTGACCAACGGTCCGGTCCGTCCTAGGATTTCTAATTGATAAAAGCATAGTAGAGCGAAAACTGTAATTGTGGATATGAAATCGCCTTTGTTATCTACAACACCAAGTCTGTCGCCGTCTCCATCAGTGGCCAAACCAATATCCACTTGATTATCTGTCACTTTTGTTATGAGATTTCTCAAGTTAGGTTCAATAGGTTCAGGCTGAATCATACCAGGAAACGACGGGTTTTCCTGATCATTTATTTCAAGAATGGTGGTAGATCCTCCTTCTAACAAGCCTTTGAAGTATCCAGCAGCTGAACCAAACATTGAGTCCACGATAATTGTCAACCCAGCATCTCGAATTGCTTTTATGTCAATTTGGCTGGCGATGTGCGACAAATACGATGGCACAGGATTCACATATTCTAATAGACCTGACGATGAAGCATAATCAAGCGGAAGTTTAGAGTTTTCATGTAATTCTGACACTTCTGAGATTTGTTTTTCCAGTTCCGTAATGATATCTACGGAGGCACTTCCACCATAATCAGGTTTGTACTTGAACCCATTCCATTCAGGCGGATTATGACTGGCAGTAATGATACATCCGGCAGCGGCGTCGTGTGAAACTAGGTTATAGGATATAGCAGGGGTAGAAGCTGATCTGTCGCAAAGAAGAGTTGGGATCCCATTGGCCACAAATATTCTCGCAGCGGTATTCGCGAAGCTCTCCGAGCCAAATCGTGTGTCATACCCTACAATGATCCCCCGTGACGATTGTCCTGTTTTCTTTAAATAATTGGCAGTTCCTTGAGCACATATACTTAGATTGGCAAAAGTATAATCATCTGCGATTATGCCTCTCCAACCATCTGTGCCAAATCGTATAGCCATTAGTCGTCCTTCGTATTATTCTGCTTATTCCTAGTTTGAAGGTGTGTGGAATTTGCAGCCAATCTCTAGTCGGGTTCTATTTAAATGCTTCCTTTGCAAGTAAAGATGCTTTATCTGTACGCTCCCATGGAAGATCTAGATCATCTCTCCCAAAGTGTCCGTATGTAGCAGTTTGTCTGTAGATAGGGGTTCGCAAATTAAGATCTCTGATTATTGCACCTGGCCTTAAGTCAAAATGCTTGTCGATTAGGTCAATAATTTGATCATCGGGGATCTTGTTTGTACCAAAAGTCTCCACAGAGATGGATGTTGGCTCCGCCATACCGATTGCATACGACACTTGAATTTCTAAGCGGTCACAAAGTCCCGCGGCTACAATATTCTTTGCTACGTATCGTGACGCATATGCAGCAGAACGATCGACTTTTGTGGGATCTTTGCCTGAAAATGCTCCTCCTCCATGCCTTGCGAATCCACCGTATGTGTCTACGAGTATTTTCCTTCCTGTTAAACCTGTGTCGCCAACGGGCCCTCCTATGACAAATCTGCCAGATGGATTAATAACATATTTGGTATCGTCATCCAATAAAGCCCCAGGCACAATCTCTTTCACCACCTGTTCAATAAGGTCTTTTTCAATGACTTTCTGACTAACATCAGGATTATGTTGAGAACTCAACACTATTGTGTGTACCCTCTTTGGTTTACCATATGCATATTCTACAGTTACCTGGGATTTACCATCTGGCCTTAAATAGGGGATACTTTTATTTTTCCGTACTTGTGCCATTTTTTGGCAGAGGCGATGAGATAGAGCTATAGGCAGGGGTAAAAATTCCGGCGTTTCGTTGCTAGCGAATCCTACCATCATACCTTGATCACCAGCACCCAGAGTTTCTACTTCGTGGCTTTCGTCTCCATCTGTTCCTCTGACTTCTAACGATTTAGTTACGCCTTCAGAAATGTCATGTGATTGACCTTGAATGGATAGAATTACACCACATGATTGGTGGTCAAAGCCATATGTAGAGTCTATGTATCCGGCATCTCGTATTGTGTGTCTTGCTATCTCTGGTATGTCAACGTACACGTTAGTAGTGATTTCACCCATCACCACAACCAATCCGGTAGTAACGCAAGTTTCGCAGGCTACCCGAGCTAGAGGATCTTGGGAAATAATTGCGTCTAAAACTGCGTCGGATATTTGGTCGCAGAGTTTATCTGGATGCCCTTCAGTCACTGATTCGGACGTGAATAAGTATGACGATGAATCACTAAAGCTCACTCTTTACCTCCTTGGGGTATCGATATATTCTCTCGTGAATAAAGCAGTTATGTTATTGGATTTTCATCCATATTTTTTTCTAGGTCCCAAGTTCCCAACTGTTTAAATATTTTTCTTGTTCCTTAGTAAGACTGTCTATTGTAATACCCATTGAAAGAAGTTTAAGTCTACCGACTTCCTTATCAATAGATTCAGGTACTGGATGGACTTCTGGTCTTAGGGGACCTGGGCCAATGGCGAGATGTTCCACTGATAGGGCTTGATTAGAAAAACTCATGTCCATAACGGCAGAAGGATGCCCTTCAGCTGCTGCGAGATTAATAAGCCGTCCCTCACCTAAGAGATAGAGGCGTTTATTGTTTTCTAATGTGTACTCTTCTACGAGATTCCGCACTTCCCTCTTAGCAATAGATAATTCCTCCAACGCTCCGATATTTATTTCTACGTTGAAGTGTCCACTATTAGCTATTATGGCACCATCTTTCATGAGCTGAATATGTTGCCGGTCGATAGCTTTCAGGCCTCCCGTCAGGGTAATGAAGATGTCTCCAACTTTTGATGCCTCTAACATACTCATTACTTGATGGCCATCCATCGCGGCTTGAAGGGCTTGTATAGGGTTTACTTCTGTAACGATGGCTTGGGCTCCCATTCCGCTTGCCCTTGAAGCCACGCCTTTTCCACACCAGCCATAGCCAGCGATAACGACCTTTTTACCTGCCCATAGTATGTTGGTGGCTCGAGTTATGCCATCCAGAGTACTCTGCCCGGTGCCATATCTGTTGTCAAAAAAGTGTTTAGTTTCAGCGTCATTCACTGATATTATCGGATATCGTAATTTCCCCTGGTTGGCAAGGTTTTTCAATCTTATTACACCTGTGGTGGTTTCCTCTGTACCTCCAATAATGCGATCGATGAGCTCGGTTCGTTCACTATGAATTGTGGCCACAACGTCGGCGCCGTCGTCTAGCGTTATGTTAGGTTGATGGTCCAACACCTGTTGAATGTGTTGATAATAGGAGGCGTCGTCTTCACCGTTTATAGCGTATGTAGGCACGCCGTATTCTTCAATCAATGCAGCTGCCACGTCGTCTTGTGTACTCAACGGGTTGCTGGCACACAACGATACTTCGGCTCCACCATCTCTTAAGGCAAGCATTAAATTCGCAGTTTCGGTGGTTACGTGAAGGCATGCTGCAATCTTAAGACCTTGTAGGGGAGTGTCCTTCACGAAACGCTCTCTAATCTGATTAAGAACTGGCATTTCTCTTGCTGCCCAATTTATTCTTTTAATGCCTTCCGGTGCTCTAGAAAGATCGGCAACATCGCCTTCTTTTTCTGTTAATGATGCCATAGCTACACTCCTGTTTAGTTTAGTAAAGAACTTCATTCAGCCATGAGGCTTGAATTGGCTCCAGGGTAATGATTTGGATTCTCCTGTCGATTCAAATTTCGACATAGCCCAAATTTTATTGTATCTTGCAGTTACGTCTGCTAATTTTAGTGCATTTAGTCCGTGTACACTGAAGTTTTGAACAGCATATGAACCCATTATTGAACCCACAATTGTTGCACGCCTAAGGTTGATATCGCTGGTGTCACCGTCACTAGCGGCTAAAATCCCCATAAAGCCTCCTGCAAATGAGTCTCCTGCTCCGGTAGGGTCTACGACATTATCAATGGGATATGCGGGTGCAATAAATATTGAATCTTGATTGAATAGGATCGCACCATGCTCGCCTTTTTTGATTATCACCACACCGGGTCCTATATTCTGAATTTGCTTTGCCGCCTTGGCTATATTATTTTCGCCAGTGAGACTAAGCGCCTCGTTAGAGTCAATGAAAAGCATGTCTACTTTACGGATAATCTTGAGGAGAGAAGCTTTACTGCCTTCAATCCAGAAATTCATGGTATCTAATGCTGTAAGCTTTGGCTGCCTCTGCATTTGGTTGAGTACATCCAATTGAATTTCAGGATCAATGTTTGCAAGGAAGAGGTAAGGAGATTCAACGTGAGATAAGTTTAGTTTAGGAGAGAAGTCTGAAAAAACATTGAGATTAGTGCTCAGTGTTTGCCTGATGTTAACATCCTTACCATACATTCCTGACCATCTGAATGTTTCACCAGTTTTAATTTCGAGTCCTGACAGATCTACCGAATGAGAGTTAAATAAATCCACATCTTTTCTTTTGAAGTCGTTTCCAACTACTGCAATAAGTTTCACATTGGTAAAATAGCTGCTGGCGATTGAAAAATAGGACGCAGATCCTCCCAGAACATCGGTGCGCTGTTCTGAATTAGTCTTAATAGAGTCGTATGCTACGGAACCCACCACTAAAAGAGTCATTCATTTAACTCGCATTTAGTGCTACTATATTCACTTATAATATTAATCACGATTGGATAGCCTATCCCTTTCTAGCTCTCTCTGCTTCTTGCCTTAGTACCTCATGGCATCGCCAGTTATATCTTACGGCTCCGCCCCGTGGCTGGTAGCATATCCTTTTTCTATCCAGACACTCGTTCCTTCTTCGATATTGAAAAGTAGTTCTGAGGACAATCCCATAGCAGCTGCCATCTCGCAGGCTAAACCGCTCCTTACTCCAGCGGCACAAATGAACAGTAGTTTCTTATTCTCTGGGAGTTCGTCAATTCTTCCTAGGATATCGTCGACGGGTATAAATAGAGCATTAGTGATATGTCCTTCCGCATATTCATCAGGTCGACGTACGTCAACAAATGTCACGTCTTGGTTGCCGAACATTTCTGACGCTTCGTCGACACTAATTCTTTGGTAAGGCTCTCCTGGATCTTGTCTAGGCATGTTAATCACCTCCCGATAGATTATTTCAAGTTTATATATATTTTCCTGTTATTGTTGAGATTCTGTCTAGTGTTTTGTAGGGGATTATCTCTGGTTGGGTCATAATTGCGCCCTTCAGTGCTGAAGCACATTTGCATTTCCTATCTTCGGGTATCATATTTATCATGTCTTTGACGGTATGCTTGGCTATAATAGCATTAGCCTTCACATTTCTCGCTACCATATTGGCAGTCACTTCTTCAGCTGGAGTACGCCAAACATCATAGTCTGTAACTAATGCCATTGTACTGAAACATATCTCGGCCTCACGCGCCAGCTTTGCCTCAGGAAGAGTCGTCATACCGATTATTGCGGCACCCCAGGATCTATATATAGCAGACTCTGCTCTTGTTGAAAATTGAGGTCCATCGATAACAACGAGGGAACCACCTGTGTGTAATCTTGTCCTGTCTAGAGATCTAGAATATCTATACAGATCAGTAATTTCTGGGCAAAAGGGTTCTGCGAATCCAACATGAGCAACTATACCGTCTCCGAAAAAGGTGTTTTTTCGCTGTTTGGTGCGGTCTATCAATTGGTCTGGAACGACAATGTCTAGTGGTTCTATCTGCTCTAGCAAACTCCCTACTGCACTGACAGAAATGATGCGTTCTACGCCTAGAGATTTCAGGGCGTATATATTAGCTCTGTAGGGGATTTCACTGGGTAGTAAGTGGTGTCTCTTTCCATGTCTAGGTAAGAAAGCCGTTTTAGTATCTTGGAGTTCACCAGTTATGATGGTGTCGCTTGGTTTACCGAAAGGAGTGTCTACATTAACGAGTTCAATTGAAGATAATTCATTCATGTCGTAAAGTCCGGAGCCGCCTATTAAGGCAATTTTTATATCAGACAAGTTGTGCCCCTAAATCACACGGGTAGCTTGCCTTAAATCGATTCGAATTGTCTAGCGTTTGTGACAAAAAGCTAAACAACCTTTCGCAAAAAATAATGTTGCCAGATCCAAACAATGGTCTCATGTAGTTAAGGCGATAAGGCAGGCTAAACCTCACACGTGTGAATTTGTTAGGAGGGAAGAAATAACGGATACGATTTGTTACATAAGTGTGATTAAACATAGAAGCAATCAACCTAATTAGAACATTCAAAAAAAACTTCTCTTTGGAGAGAAGTTTCTTGACAAACTTACTCTCATCTTATGAGCGGGATTCGCTCGCCGGATTTGGCACCTCGTCAGATACGTCGTTTGTGTCTACATGACCGGTTGCCGGGCTTCATGGGGCCGGTCCCTCAGCCTCTCTTGATAAGAGCTAATGCTATTATTCAATTTTACCTTTACAAATTAATGCTACTATGGGGCAGAATAGGTGTCAAGATTATAGATTAGGAGCGACTTAATGGTAACTTACTGTTTACCAGATCGATTCTTAATTCGAGGAAGGAAACTAGACTTTTAAGAGACTACTACATTCGCGTTACTAACAAATTGGTGGTTCTGTATATTAAGAGTTAAGCTCTGCAACAATTAACAGATAGGATATAATGTTGGTTGTGTGTCGTTATTAAGACTCACAGGGTTTCAATTTAATATTTCTAACCGAATTATGTGACTATCTAGGCGACAGATAAATATTTAGGAGTGGAAATGATTTACGAAATACGTACTTACAATCTCAAACCGCGATCCGTGCCCGAATTTTTGCGTAGGACCGGTGAGAAGATAGATGCTCGAATAACCTACTCTCAATTGGGCGGATTCTGGTATTCAGAGATTGGACCGCTCAACCAGGTTGTTCATATTTGGCCGTATCAGGATTTAAATCAGAGAGCTACTATTCGTGCGCAAGTTGTGTCTGAGGGGATATGGCCGCCAGACAATAATGAATTCTTAATTGATATGAACACAGAGATATTCAATCCGGCTTCTTTTATGATGCCCCTAGGAGAGAGAAAAATAGGTCCAATATATGAGATGAGAACATATCTGTATCCAAGTGGGGCTATGTCGAGTGTATTACACGCATGGGATAAGTCTATAAAGCAGCGCCAAAAACTTTCTCCGTTGGCAGGGTGTTGGTATTCAGAGATTGGCAACTTAAATAAGCTTGTGCATTTATGGGCATATTCTAGTTTAGAAGAAAGAATGAGTATTCGCTCGGAAGCTGTGGAACGAGGGGTATGGCCTCCAAAGTCTCCTATACTACCTGTAAGTCAAGAAAGTAAAATTCTTCTTCCTGCTGACTTTTCACCTATGGCATGACTTCATACGTTTGAAGAATGCCATTCAAATAAATCTGTTAGGTGAAAAGATATCTATTGGGATGTCAGATGAACCTTTGACGATAAGATCTGATGTTATCTTTCCCATGGCCGGGCCTAGCAATATTCCCTTGCGACCCGCTCCAGTAGTAATGAACGCACCCCCAATGCCGAATAATTCCCCCATTATCAGTAACTCGTCAGGAGAGAATGGTCGTATACACGCCGTTTGCTGAATAAGTTCCGCTTCTTCCAGCGAGGGGATCATCTTAAGCAATGATGTCATTATGTCGTCTCTTCCTTTACTAGTGGGCATTTCATCGAATCCGGAGTCTTCTTCTGTTGTCCCTGCCCAAATCAGGCCATCAGGTTTGGTAGTGGCGTAATTCTTTGACCAACTAATGGAATATCTAAAGTGGTTCCCCGGTATTCTGAGACGTATAATCTGACCTTTAAGTGGCTGAATATTCAGAGGCAACCTCAGCCACTGGGTAATATGTGAACTCCACGGACCCATTGCAAATACTACTTTATCACACTTAATTGATCCGTTTTCAAGTAATATCCCACTTACTTCATTATTCGATGTCAATAGACCTGTGACCTTTCCATGGCGTATCTGAGTTCCCAGTTTCTCAGAAGCGTGAGAAAGAGCCATTAAGAATTTATAAGGTTCAACTTCAGCTGTCCCTTGAGTGTATACTGCTCCAATGATGTGATTGGAAATACGTGATTCCATTTTTCGTGTTTCGAAATTGTCAATCCAATCAACCTCGAAACCTTCCTGATGCGTTTGCCAATTTAGATTACGTTTAAGTATTCGCTCTTCGTGGATGTTAAATGCTAGAGATAAAGTTGGTTTAAGTCGGTATTCTGTATCAATACCAGTTATTAGTTGCAGTGACATAGCTAACTGTCTATGAAGTTTCATGCCTTCTTGCGCAATTAGACCTGTTGGTCCTTCGATCCCTGCACCTGCAATTGGATTTAAGCCTCCATATGCAAAGCCTGAGGCATGGCTTCCTAATGAGTCTTTTTCAATTACTATGCACTCCACGCCTTGAGTGGCAAGGAAATAAGAAGTCGATATCCCTGCTATACCACCGCCAACTATGACTACAATTTGTTTTGTTTTGTTGGCATTCATATTAATTCGGTTGATTCCGTTAAGGCTTCTTAATAGAATTTTCCCTATTGTAGCTTATCTAATAATCACGTGGTACTATGTGGCTAGTCATGATAAAAAGGAGAAGTGTACTATGGCCACTAAAATATACACAGGGGAAGAGATTGAGGAACTAAAGCAGTTGGGGGAAGCACACTTTTGGCCACATTCACAGCCAATAGGCGACATGTCTGAAGAGAGCGGTATCAAATTGGCTACCAAGGCTAAAGGAGTCTGGGTTGAGGATGCTGAGGGAAATAAATGGGTAGATACTTTGGCTGGTATGTGGCTTAAAAATATCGGTCATGGACGCGAAGAGATAGCTAAGGCTGTATACGAACAAATGCAGGATATCAGCTATGCCCCAGGTGGAACGGTGAGTCCCGTTACGGTGCAGTTAGCTGCCAAAGTCGCTAGTTTAGCTCCTGATAAAGAATCGAGGGTGTATTTTGTAAGTGGGGGATCTGAGGCTGTTGAATCAGCTCTGAAAATAGCCAAAGCCTATCACAAAAACAACGGAGAACCTTCCAGATACAAAGTTATCAGTAGGAGAGGATCCTATCACGGTGCAACTCACGCCTGTATGAGTTTGGGTGGAAGCCAAGCAGCAGGCGCAGTTGATTATGGCCCGATGATGCCGGGGAACATTCATATAGCGCAGCCCAATCAATACAATGGCTACTGTGCGAGTCGTGGTGGTTGCGATTTATCGTGCGCCTATGAAGTTGAAAAGACTATTTTGCATGAAGGTCCCCACACTGTTGCTGCATTCATTGGCGAGCCAATATCTGCAGCTGCTGGCATACACATACCACATCCCGAATACTGGCCTACAATTAGGGAGATATGTGACAAATATGGCGTGATCATGATCTGTGACGAAGTGATTAACGGATTTGGTAGGACAGGTAGGATGTTTGCAACCGAACATTGGGATGTAAAGCCAGATATTTTTACAGTTGCCAAAGCCCTAACGAGTGGATACTTACCCATAGGTGCTGCAGTGGCTAGTAAGAAGGTTAGCGATGCATTTTTAGGTGAAGAGAATATGCTCAGACATCTTATAACATTCGGTGGCAACCCAGCGTCGTGTGCGGCCGGTATTAAAAACTTAGAAATAATGGAAAACGAGTCCCTTGTAGAAAACTCAGCCAGAATGGGTGATTATCTCTACGAACAATTGCAGACTTTGTACGAACATCCAATAGTCGGAGATATTCGAGGTGGTATGGGACTACTGTGTGCTATTGAGTTGGTTAAGGATAGGGAAACTAAAGAAAGGTTCCCCAAGGAAGCCGGGCTCGCGGATAAACTTGGCCGTATAATGTTAAAACACGGTTTGCTCGGGCGAGCAGGAGACGTGGTTTCTTTGTCGCCTCCACTTACGATCAGTAAGGACGAAATTGATTTCACTGTAACCCAATTAGGTAATTCACTAGGCGAAGTGGAAAAGGACTTGCTTTAAGCTGACCTTTATTAGAATAACTTATGTGCGATGAATTTTAATTAGATTGGGTTACGACGTTGACCAAATGGTTTTTTATGTTTATGATGGAATCCAGAAGAAATTAAATCAGATTTTGGAGTTGTAACATGCCATTTAGGATTGGTCCGATGGAGCTGATCCTCATACTTGTTGTAGTGATGATTATCTTTGGGGTAGGGAGATTACCACAAGTTGGTGGTGCTATAGGTAAGGCGGTAAAAGAGTTTCGCAAGTCTCAGTCTGAATCACTCATCGAGGATAGTGATGTGAAAACAGAAGAGAAAGAGAAGGTCTGATTAGGACCTTCATACCCGATACTGCTATGTAGAAGTAAGAAGTCCCTGGCAAAGAGTTTGAATAGCCAGGGACTTCTTATTCGTCCTCATTTTCTAGAGGAAGGTTCTTAATTTCATTCGGCCTTCTCGAATACCCCAATTTGGCCAGCCATATCCCTAATTCGTACAGTACGACAATTGGTATTGCTACAAAAGCTTGATTTATTGGATCGAATGTAGGCGTTATCATAGCTCCAACTATAAATGCGACCACTAGAGCATAACGTCTTTGTCTTCTGAGCCATGTGGGAGTGACCACTCCTATTCGAGCTAAGAAAAACATGACAACGGGAGTTTCAAAAATTACGCCCATCCAAAACAATAGGGAAATCATTAGGTTTACATAATTTCCTATACGTATCAATGGTGTCGCAACATCAGACCCAAAACTTAAGAGGAATTTTACTGCTGGAGGAAAGAGAAGGAAATACCCAAAACTAGCTCCCATAATGAAAACGAGAATACTGACTGGCAACAGAGCATAAAGATAGCGCCGTTCGTTGGAATTTAGGCCTGGAGCGACAAATATTGTGACTTGATAGAGCGTGAATGGTAACGAAGCGAAGATACCTACTAAAAGAGAAGCTTTGAAGGCTATACCTATAAACTCTGTGAGATCTGTATAGATCGGCTTTTGATTGGGAATCGTAATAAAATTCTCTGCTGGGCCCATTAGGAGTTTCAGGATTTGTTGGTGGAAAACGAAAGACAGTAGGGTACAAACAGCTATTGAAATAGCTATCCAAAAGAGGCGCCGACGAAGTTCTAATATATGATCTCTAAAAGAAAGTCGTTTTTCGTCCATAGTTATATTTCAACTAATCAGTGTCTTTTTTGGGTTCTTGCTCCACGCGTGTCTCAGGCTCCGTTTCGCTCATTGGTCGAAAGGCTATTGGATGGTCTTCGTCGTTTTCTACTTGCTCGGTTGTGTACTGAGTTTTGCTCTCTTGGCTTAGTTCGCTGTCAGCGTCTCTGTGTTTAGTTTCTCGTTTGGTATTATTTGCCAGAAAGTCATCCCTACCTACCAGTTCAGGTATTTCACTAGATATACGTCTGATATCACCGAATAATTTGCCGAGAAAGCGGGCGGTTTGGACTAATCTATCGGGCCCTAAAACAATAAAGGATATCACGCATATGACTATCAACTCTAAAGTGCCTATACCTAGTATATTCATTACAACGACGACTCCAGGACAGTGCTCGGTATGCAAGAAAGGCAAGAGTGATATCTAAGTTTGACGTCAGAAAACCCCGTCTTTATTCCTAAGATCTTTAACATGTTAGTCAGGGTACAAATTGGTAACCCAACAACATTTAGATAACAACCCCTGAATTCTTTGACGGGATTGAATATATCATCCTGGATAGCATATCCACCTGCTTTGTCGAATGTATCCCCTGAGGATATATAGGCGGACATTTCTTGGGAAGAGTACTTTCGCATTGTAACTTTTGTTGTCGTGGATGATGTTAGGACTCGATTAAGTCGTGCATCGATTGTTGTGATACCTGTTATCACGTTATGAGTGCGGTGCTTTAGCGTTTCAAGCATTGAAAGGGCATGGGCAGGAGTTTTAGGTTTCCTAAATATAGTGTTATCCAGAGTCACAGTGGTATCAACTCCTATTATGACGGCGTCAGGAAAAATCGATATGGCTTGTTGGGCCTTTCGAAGAGATATACGATTAACATATGTTTGAGGACATTCTAGTTCTTCAGGGGCATCTTCCTGATCTTCTGGATCAAAGAGTTTCGTAGATATATCTAACAGTTGTATGATACTTCTTCTTCGGGGGGATCTGGAGGATAAGACGATTTCTCTCCGATTTAATCCTGATGTATTATCTTTTAACTCTTTTGCCATTAAAGTAGTATACCTGTAAGTAGAGATGTTGCTCAAAAGTATACTATATTTCCACAGTCTTTCAGTTATTTCGTTCATATTCTATTATCGCAACAATCTCCACATGATGGGTATGAGGAAACATATCTACAGGTATTATTTTAGTTACCCGATAATGGTGATTTACTAGTTTATCCAAATCTCTGGCCATAGAATTAGGGTCACATGACACATAAGCGATACGCTTAATTTTAGTCTTAGCTAATGCTTCCAGAACCTTAGGATGACATCCAGATCGGGGTGGGTCAAGTATTATGCAAGTGGAATCGACTCCTATTTTATCTATTACGTGTTCTGTTTTTCCGTGGATATATTCTAAGTTTCTGATAGCTTCGGTGTTAATTGAAGCATCTTTGATAGCTGAGTAGGATTCTTCTATAGCGGTTACTTTTCTCACATGTTTGGCTAGTAGAACAGCAAACGTACCCACACCTGCATAAGCGTCAACCAAGACATCCGATTTACCCAAAGATAATGAATTTTTGATTAAATCTACAAGGTTTTCTGCTTGTTTTGTGTTGACTTGGAAAAAAGACGGTGAACCTATTCTAAATGTATTCCCTAGTAGCTGTTCACGGTAATGCGTTTGGCCCGTCTCTTCTGTAATATTAGGGTTATGCAATTTAGGTTGCACCAGTGATTCCCCTGTGTGTATACCGTAACGTATGGATAGTTGCCTTGTCTCACTGCATTTATCTTGCAGTTTCCCCAGGATTTCGTTTATGCCTTTTGCCATTATCATGCAGTTATCGATTCTAACGAACTTGCGGGTTAAACGATTTGTAAAGACTAAGGAAGCTCCATTTCTAACAGTAAATCTGGCATGGTTACGATAGTTGAAAAGTTCTGGCGATGGCAAAACATTCGACACGTGAACATTCTGTAGGGATTGGTAGGCCTGTAGTTCTCGTAGTACAGTTTCCTGTTTCAAAATCAACTGATGTTGGTAGTCGATATGTTGCCATTGACAACCGGTACATTTCCCAAAGTATGAGCAAGGTGCATTTATCCTGTACGGTGATGGTTTTAATACTTCTACGACAAATCCTGAAGAGATGGATTTGCCTTTCCTCTTATACCTGATTATTTCAACAACGACCTCTTCTCCCCGAATACCACCGAAAACGTTAATCTTTTCACCGTTACAATATGCGTACGTATCCCCTTCGGAAGTCATGTCTTCTAAAGTTAACCTAAGGAGCTCTGGGCTACGCACATCGTTCTTTAGTGAATATTTGTTTGTCATAAAAACCGTATTGGCTAAATACTTGTTAGCTATGTACTATAGCACAACCTATTTAATGTGTATCAATAACAAATTAGGACTTCAGTAATTTTTAGCGGGCGTGGACTCTTTTAATCTGGTATTATCTTTGTGACAAACCAATTCATATGGAGATGAGATGGTTGTAGATCGGAGACTACCCCCATGGCTTAAGGTAAAAATGCCAGGTGGATCTAATTATCTAAGCCTCAGAGAAAAATTAAAGACTAGTGCTCTTAATACGGTGTGCGAAGAAGCACGTTGTCCGAATATCGGGGAATGCTGGGAAAGAGGTACAGCTACTTTTATGGTGTTAGGAGAAATCTGCACCAGGGCTTGCTCTTATTGCGCTGTTACAACAGGGATTCCACAAAGAGTAGACATTCGCGAACCCATTCGCCTAGCTAACACTGTTTCTGATCTCGGTCTGAGTTATGCTGTAATAACGTCGGTGGATAGAGATGACCTCCCAGATGGAGGGGCCTTCATCTTTGCTGAATGTATACGACAGATACGTAAACGTAGCCCCAAATGCAAGATTGAAGTGCTAATTCCGGATTTTGCTGGTAACTGGGAGGCTTTGGAAAAAGTAATGGTGTCTAACCCTGACACGCTAAACCATAACATCGAGACCGTTCGAAGGATATTCAGACGTGTTAGGCCTAAGGGCGATTACGATCTCTCTTTGAATCTCTTGGACAAGGCTAAAACTCTATCGAGTTCAGCCATCACCAAGTCAGGTATTATGGTTGGTTTGGGAGAGACGTGGAATGAGATTGTCCAGACCATGAAAGATTTGCGAAGGGTGAGCTGTGATCTATTGACGATAGGCCAATACTTGAGGCCTTCTAAAAAACATGTCCCGTTAGCTAAATGGTACACTCCTGAAGAGTTTAACGAACTCAGAAGAGAAGGTGAAAGTCTCGGGTTCGTTCATGTAGCCTCAGGTCCTCTGGTTCGTAGTTCCTATCATGCAGACGAACAGTATGAAGTGGCCTTCAGAAAGACAGGGGAATAGGAAAGGAATAGTAATTTAATCAGAAGAGGGCAATTTTCTTGGAAGTTGCACAGTTAGCTCTACGTCGTGGCAAACAATTGATCCAGATCCCGCCTTTGTACATAATACAGTGGTTCCACAGACTTCACATTGGTAGCGTTTGCCCAGCTGGTTAGCCATTGGTTTATGTCTCCTAGAGTTTATAATGAAACTTAGTTTAAGAAACCTTCGCAAACTTGTATAGTCAAGTTTTCTTGTTTAGTTCCTCTGAGCAGCATTTAATCGTACCTTCTCCACTGCGCGTAACAATGAATTCCGATCTGCATTTGGAGCAAAAATACCTTTTACCTGTCTCTGTAGACATTACCTAAGCCTTTCTGTTCTTTTAATGTGAGCTTCAATACAGTTTAGCGAGTTAATTTATAGTTAAAACGTTTCTTAATATCGTTGTCAAGATTTCTGTTTGAGCCTGATCCAGATTCATTGGGTGAATCACCAATGTGTCTTCATGTAGGAGTTTTTCGCTAACGAAGACGCCAGGATCACTCGACTTAAGTTTGTGGGAGGTATCAAAACCCGACATTCCGAGTGTTTTTTTGTCTAGTACGATGTGAAGCATTGGGAAGGAGTCACCATCTGGTATGATGACCCGTGGCTCCACTGGAAGACCACTCAGACCGTCTGCAATGTATTCTAGATATCTTCGCTGCTGCTCGTAATCCGCTCCATATTTGCCGGATGAGAATAGTTCTAAGGCTGTAATGAGGCCTATTATTTCCTCTTTTGAAACTTTAAAACCTCTCCCGAGACCGTGTCGAGGAATTCCAATAATCTTCTGTTTAGGTATAAAATCTTCAGGAGGATTCCAAATGCTGAAATATTCGTCCATGTCTAAGTGCTGAAGTGCTACCGATGCTATGTAGTCGCGACTACCGCATAGAATACCACTTGATTGAGGTCCTCTAATGGCCTTTCCCCCACTAAAAGCAACTAAGTCTGCACCTATTTCGATGAATTTTGTGAGATTGGATATAGGAGGTAGTTGACCTGCAGCATCAACTAAAACGGGTAGGCTATACTTTTGTGCTAATTTTACAATGTCTGGCAGTTTAGGTTCACTTGTAGAAGTTGCCGTGTACGATATACCTACCGTATTCTCGTTAATAGCTGCTTCGAATTCCCATACTTCTGTGCGTCTTACACCAGCACCGGATACTTGTTCATTCATTCCGACCTCTACAAATTTTCCTCCAGCCACTCTGATAGAGTGGTCATAGCCGTTCCTGTGCTCGCGTGACACGATGAATTCATTTTTCATGCCCGATGTGTCAGGTAATCTTTCCATTAGTCCTGGGTCAAGTTTCGCCAGTATAGCTGCCGCACCCAAAGTTAAACTTGCCGATGCCCCAGAAGTTACGTAGCCAGCTTCCGCTCCCGTAACCTTTGAAATATATCTACTTGCAGCAGCTTGCAGGTCGGTCATTGAAGCGGAGGCTTTAGACGCTTCTGACATAGCCGTCACTACTTCTGGTGGCATTAAAGCGCCCCCTACACGGGTTGAAGTTCCTGCTACATTAATTATTGTTTTGACGCCTAATTTTTCATACACGTTGGTCATATTTAGCTCCTAAAAGTGTTCGCGAGCGTTCTCAGAGATCGTTGAGCCCTTATTATACGGATAATTTACTAGAGACTGATAATGTTAGCAACCCTGATATCAGTGAAGTTGTTTGCTGAACTGGTCTATAACGGTTTGAGCTGAGACATAATCCCGAAGGCCTCCCGACAGAATCGGTGGCATCACATAGAATGTCTTGATGTCCAATGAAGATACTTCGTTGAGAATTTGCAGAGTAATGTCGATTCCAGAACGTCCCTTTGATAAGTCAGAGTCTACCCAATCAGGTATATTTGAAAAAGTTTTACTATTCGTGGTAATGACTTGGATACCATGAAAAATTGGAATATTGAGCTCATGTCCATATTTGTTAAAGTAACCTTCTATAAAATCCTGTATAAGCCGTGGGGAAAAATTGGGTTGTGAAATGAAGAAATTTGTTCCAGCCGCAACTTTTTTGTGGACTAATTCCACTTCAACGTTCATGTCCCGTTCTAAGTCTACTGTGGATCCTATACATATATGTGTCGATGACTCGATCTTATTGCCTTTGTAATCAATCCCGTTATTTAGGTTGGAAATACTGTGTATTAAGCTCGTTGTAGTCGAATCACGCATATCTGTGACATAACGAGATTCCGAATCAGAAAAGTCATCTCCTTGTAAGAGGATAACATTTTCCAATCCAAGTAATTCAGCACTCATGATCAAACTTTGTGCCGCCAATATGTTGTAGTCCCTGATTGCTAAAGTGAATAGCACATTTTTCCTTAAGTGAGATTTTAAATAGTGTGCTGCAATAAGAGAATTGACTGCAACCGCACGGCCAGGGCTATAAGCCACTGATATGAAGTCGGCAGTAATGCTTTCAGCTCTATTCAAGGCTTCCGTTTTAAATGACTTAGGAGGGGAAAAATCACAAATAAACAGATGCTCGGAACTGTTCTGATGGACCTTGTCGTCTATCCTTGTCATACTACAAACAGATTAATGGCATATCAGAAATAAACTTGCAGAGTTCGGCAGGTACCAAATTGGCGAAGCACTTGAGATAGTGATAAATATGACAATAACCTTATGAATGACCCCTGTGAGATTGCTACTTCCACCCTAGGTTTCCCTCTCTGCTTGGAGTAAGTGATACTCGGTGTCCCTCCGCGCACTTATATCGTTCTTCCCTTGCCTCTCTACGTTTACCTGAAAGGGACGATTGCATCATTGCTAGCTTACAGAACGGGCAACATACCCCGTATATGATCCGATTTCTCAAACGCTGTAACTTCACATGGGCTACGGTGTCTTTCAGTGATGGGAACTCCCCTACGTACCTCAACACATACCTCGTTCCAGCTCCCAGTAGAGTCTTTTTACTTTTATTGCTCTGAGAGGGAGTAAATGAATAGTCTACATAACCACACTGCATGCATTCCGGTTCGTAGTAGTTGATTTTAAGCAAAGAATTACAGCGAGGACAGGTCTTTCTGTATTTGCTGGGCGAAACTTGGGTGGTTTCT
>CAUZEB010000006.1:0-28607 GCA_963578655.1 Dehalococcoidia bacterium
CGTTTAATAGTTCTGCATATCTATTCAATATATCCGATTCATCTTACGTGGGATTCCCCATAAATACATAGGCACTATACTTACCTCTGTTCTAAATTAACATTTCGGCAAGACCTGAATTTATTTGAATACATATTCCCCTTTTGATATATTATTTGATGGATTATACGAACTAACTTCTGGTGGAGTAAATTAACAACAAACCTTGACACAGAAGAACTGTGAGGTATAGTCTACCGACGGACAATACATAGGTAAATGATAGTCTTGATTAAGCCTGTTATTAATAGTAAAACCGATCCAATTTATTTAGAGGAAGAATAAAATGAATCCTAAAGAAGTTCGAGATCTGTTCCCAGTTCTCAAAAGTCGCGCCTATATGTTTAGCGGTGGAATTGCCCCAAATACTACCCGTACGCTTGAGGCGATTGAAGATTTCAATAACAAGCTAACTAACGATCCTGGAGAGTTGTATCGTACGGCCCGAGAGGATTTTGATATTGTACGTAGGTTGTTTGCAGATCTTATAGGTGCAGATGAGGATGAGATAGCAATTACTGATTCTACAGGAGCAGGCTCTAATCTAGCTATAGATTTGATAGACCCGACTCCGGGTAGTAACGTAGTTTTCGATGCGTCTGCCTATCCTTCAGCTGCTTTTCCGTGGATGCTACCAGGTAGGGATCATGTGGAGAGAAGATTTGTTTCCTATCGAGATCGAGTGGTTCATTTAGAAGATATAGCCGCGGCAATGGATGATAACACGATAGCTGTTAGTGTGTCTCATGTCTCTCAAGAGACAGGATTCAGATATGATTTGTCTGAATTGGCTAAATTAACCCACAAGTATGGTGCGGTCCTATGCGTCGATGCTATGCAATCAGCTGGAGCACTTTGCATTGATGTTCACGATGAAGACATCGATTTCCTGGCAACAGGGGCCATGAAATGGCTTATGGGGTCTGCTGGGGTCGGATTTTTTTATGCTGCAAGAAGGCATTTAGATAGGATGCCACCACATGCTGGTGGGCCTGGAGCTGTCCGTGATAAAAGACCTTGGGGAGAAAGAGAATTTATGCCATTACCTGGAGCTGATAGGCTACATATTGGAATGCCTAACTTACTTGGATTAGCCGCTACGAGGCCAGGACTTGAGATTCTCCACGAGTTGGGTATGGAAACTGTGGAAGCCCATGTCTTGGATCTTTCCGGATATTGTATAAGCCAATTGCGAGAGAGGGGATTAACTGTTGTAACACCTTTCGAAGAAAAAGATCGTGCAGGTATAGTATCAATACAGATGAAGAGCGATGAGGATGCGCTCAATGCTGACGAATTTTTAACCAGCCAAGGTGTTGATGCTTACCATGCAGAAGGAATTTTGAGGGTTGACCCTCACGTGTTTAATAATCGGGATGACATAGATAGATTTTTGAAAGGCCTGGACGAGTATTTAAAACTATAAGTTAAAAAGTAGTTGACATATAACATATCCCTAACCAGTGAATATATTGATTTATTGTTATAGAGGTTATGAGTCTGATCAAGGTGTGTTATATCACAGAGTAAGGCAAAAGCAGCTTAGGAGGATTAACGCATGAGTAATGGAAAGAGAGTATATCCATATATACCTAATTCGGTTCCTGAAGTGAAAGCAGCGATGCTTAAAGAAGTGGGCGCTAATGATATCATGGATTTATATGAAGAGATTCCTGATGATCTAAAATTTACAGGCAAGTTGAACATACCAGATCCACTTTTGGATGAGTATTCACTGAAGAGACATCTCGAAGGCTTACTTGGTAAGAATAAGCATGGCAACGAATACATCAATTTCTTGGGAGCTGGATGCTATCAGCATTTCGTCCCAGCTGTGTGTGATGAAATTAATGGACGCGGTGAATTCTTGACAGCTTATGTAGGGGAATCTTATGCGGATCATGGGAAGTGGCAGGCTTTCTTTGAATACTCTAGTTTAATGGCTGAATTATTGGATATGGAGACTCTCAGCGTGCCTATGTATGACGGCGCTCAAGCTGCGGCAACATCAATACGAATGGCAGCACGAATAAACGGACGAAGTAAAGTAGTAATTCCAAGATCCATTAATCCTGAGATACGAATGGTTATAAATAATTATATAAAACCAGATATATCCATAACCGAAGTGGATTTTGATGAGGAAACAGGGCTTATCGATATTAATGACCTTAGAGAAAAAATCTCTTCTGACACTATTGCTGTATTTATTCAAAACCCTTCATACCTAGGTGTACTAGAGTGTCAAGCGGAAGAGATAGGTAAAATAGCTATCGAAAATGGATCCGAATACATTGTATACGCGGACCCAATTTCTCTAGGTGTTGTCACTCCCCCATCTCAATATGGGGCAACCATTACCTGTGGCGATTTCCAGGCTTTGGGTATGCACATGTCAGCTGGTGGTGGTCAAGGAGGCTTTATAGCGACCAGTGATGATATGAGGTATGTCTCGGAATTTAAGGACCTTATGTTTGGGATTACTGAAACTGTCGTCGAAGGTGAGTATGGATTTGGCGAAGTTTTGTTTGACAGGACGTCGTATGGTTCTAGAGAAGGTGGGAACGAATATACAGGTACTAGTAGCGGTTTGTGGGCAATTACGGCTGGAGTATACTTGTCCCTGATGGGACCTAAAGGCATGCAGGACACCGGACAGACGATAATGCAAATGTCTCAATATGCTGCCAAACGTATGGCAGAAATAGATGGTGTAGAACTACGACTAAATTCACCCTTCTTTAAAGAATTTGTCGTTAATTTCGATGGCACGGGTAAAAGTGTCGCGAATATCAACGAATCTCTCCTGGAGAAAAAGATTTTTGGAGGTAAGGATCTTTCACAAGAGTTACCAGGACTTGGTGAAAGTGCCCTTTATTGTGTCACAGAAACAAAGACACAAGAGGATGTTGATACCCTAATCAAGGCCCTTAAGGAGGTTATTTAATAATGAGCCGAGATAAGAAAACGTTACTAAGAAAGTTCCACCAGGCAAGGTGGGATGAAGAAATCATCTTTGAGATGAGTGTTCCAGGTGAAAGAGGAATACTCGTACGAGAGGCCGAACGCGAAGTGCAAAGTAGAGTGGGTGATGGAGTGTCTGTATTGCCTGCTGGACTGAGGCGGAGTGAGGCACCGGCATTACCGGAAGTAAATCAAATGAGGGTTCTGAGGCATTATATGCACCTGTCTCAAGAGACTATGGGTACTGACGTTACCATAGATATAAGTCAAGGTACATGTACTATGAAATATAGTCCTAAGGTACAAGAGCATATGGCGGCTCGTAACCCTGGTATAACTGAGGTACACCCCCTTCAGCCTGTTGAAACCATGCAAGGTGTTTTGGAATATATATACAACCTTGAGGGCTACCTTAAAGAAATTTCTGGCATGGACGGGTTTACGTTTCAACCTGCTGGAGGAGCTCAAGGTATTTACACTGGAGCATCTATAATCAGGGCATATCATGAATCGAGAGGTGATACTCAACGGAATGAGATTATCACAACGATGTTTTCGCATCCTAGTGATTCGGCTGCACCTCATACGGCTGGGTACAATGTAGTTACTTTGATGCCCGATGTAAATGGATACCCAGATCTGGAAGCGTTTAATGCTGCCCTATCGGAGCGCACGGCTGGTATATTTATAACCAATCCTGAAGATACAGGTATATACAACCCCAGGATACAAGAATATGTAGATGCAGCGCATCAAGCAGGAGCATTGTGCTATTACGATCAGGCAAACGCTAATGGGATGTTAGGGATTGCAAGAGCTAAAGAGGCAGGATTTGATCTGTGCCATTTCAATCTACACAAAACATTCTCTATACCCCATGGTTGTATGGGAGGGTCTGTAGGAGCTGTTGGATTCACTAAGGATTTGTCAATCTTTCCACCTACGCCAGGGGTTGCCTTTGACGGAGAAAAGTATTATTTAGATTATGATATTACTGATAGCATAGGCAAAGTCAGATCTTTCTTCGGTAATGCGAATTCATTACTTAAGGCCTATTCGTGGATAAAAAGTCATGGTGCCGATGGACTCAGAGAAGCAGCTGAGTGCTCCGTGCTAAATAACAATTACATGGAAAAGAAACTTAGAGAAGTACCTGGAGTAACAGTGTGGTACGCTGAAGGTAAAAGAAGATTGGAACAAGTAAGATATAGTTGGGAAAAATTATACGAAGATACAGGTGTGGGTTCAGAGGACGTGCAGCGAAGGATGTCAGATTATGGTTTGCAACATTACTGGATGAGTCATCATCCATGGGTTGTTCCCGAACCATTTACTTTGGAACCATGCGAGTCATATTCGAAGGATGATATAGATGAATACGTTGCAGTCTTAGCGCAAATCTCTAAAGAAGCTTACGAGAATCCTGAACTGGTTCAGAGTGCACCTCACAACCAAGTAGTCCATAAGGTCCCTAATCCCAGTATTGATGAACCAGAGAGGATAGCTGTGAGCTGGCGCAAATATCAAAAGATCAGAGATGGCAATTAGACTGTTAATTCATTAATAAGTGGCTAAGGAATAGAGAAATAAAAAATATGATAAAGGAAACCCGTCTTGTAAATCGGCTATGAGTCGCAATAGAGGACGGGTTTCCTTTATTCTAAACAGGCGGTTTGAACGTTTGAAGAAAATAGGAATTATAGTTAACCCCGTAGCAGGTATGGGAGGTCGTGTCGGATTAAAAGGAAGCGATGGTCCCGAGATTTTAGCGAAAGCAAGAGCTCTGGGAGCAAAGCCCGAGGCACCCTGTAGAGCGATAGAAGCTCTCAAGCCTCTTACTAAATTCAAGGATGAAATAGAAGTTGTTACCTATCCCGGTGATATGGGTGAAAATGAAGCTCATTCATGTGGATTTATGCCAACTGTTATTGGTAAAGTGAACTCAGGCTACACAACCCCAGAAGATAGCAGACATGCGGCGCTAGATATGGAAAAGCTAGGCGTTGATTTAATATTGTTTGCAGGAGGTGATGGTACGGCCAGAGATATTTATAATGCTGTTGGTCAAAGAATACCTGTATTAGGGATACCAGCAGGAGTCAAAATTCATTCTGGCGTATATGCCCTAAGTCCGAGACATGCTGGTGAAGCGGCTCGCGTATATTTGGAAAATAAGGTACTGAATATGCGCGATGCCGAAGTGATGGACATCGATGAGGATGCGTTTCGATCTGGAGTAGTCACAGCCAAGTTATATGGCTATTTAAAAATACCGGAAGAACGAAGATTTGTTCAAAGTGTTAAATCAGGAAGTATCAGAACAGAGAAGGAAGCTGTGCTTGGTATTGCTTCTGAGATAGTAGTTGAAATGGATGAAGAGACTATATATATTATTGGACCGGGTACGACTACTAGAGTCATTATGGAAAAACTAGATTTGAAGAATACTTTGCTGGGAGTGGATGTAGTACTCAACAAGAAATTACTTGCAAGTGATGTTAACGAACAAGAGCTAATGAAGCTTACTTATCGTAGAAAGGCAAGAATAGTAGTGACTGTTATAGGTGGGCAAGGTTACATTTTCGGGCGAGGCAATCAGCAGGTAAGCCCTAGTATTATAAAACGAGTTGGTAAAGAAAATATCATAGTTGTGGCTACCAAGGATAAATTACTTTCACTCGAAAGACGGCCTCTTCTAGTTGACACGGGAAATGAAGAAATAAATCAATATTTAACTGGGTATATAAGAGTGACCACGGGCTATAGAGAATTCCACATGTATAAGGTGGGAGGCTAAATGATACTGGTTCTTAATGCGAAATATAATATCTCTACCAACTGTTCTTCCAATAAACCAACATTTAGTTTGACCAAGTGAAAAATGCATATCTGAAATACCAGCGCTCTATCTTCTATGGATGGTGGATAGTCATGGCCGGTGCCGTGACCATGGGTTTGTCAGGGGGCTTATTTTTCATGGGATTCGGATTCTTTTTCGAACCAATGAGAAATACATTCGGTTGGAGTAGAACCATTCTTTCCGCCGCATTTGCTATTAGCAGGGTAGAGGGTGGTGCGTTAGGACCTTTAGAAGGGTATCTCATTCAACGTTTCGGACCGCGGAACGTCATATCCGTATCTATGGTTTTATTCGGTGTAGGGTTTATCCTACTAAGTCTAGTCAACTCGATATTTACCTTTTATATGGTTTTCCTAATCATGGCCTTAGGAGCTGGTTCTGGAGCATTTACCGGTTCCATGGCAGCCATAAATAACTGGTTCCGTAAAAAACGAGCCAGAGCTTCAGGTTTCGGAATGTTAGGAATGGGAATCGGTGGTGTGATCTTTCCACCAATCCTTGCTTTCTTGATAACTTCTTACGGCTGGCGATCAACGGCCATAATAGCTGGTATTACCGTTATGTGTATAGGTATACCAATCTCACGGATAATACGTTTTAATCCAGAGCCGTATGGATATAAGCCTGATGGTGGCAATTTGACCGTAGAACCAGAATCTGCGCAACTTGACTCTTTAAACAAGACACCCATAGCTCAGAATATCAGCTCGGATTATGAGGCTGATTTCACTGTAAAACAGGCTCTCAAGACCCACGCGTTTTGGCTGATGGCTACAGGGCATAGTTTAGCCTTATTAATTATTTCTGTAATAAGCCTTCACCAAGTACCTTATTTAGAGAGTGTTCTCGGGTTTTCCAGGAATTCCGCGGCTACGATAGTGATGGCCCTGACTGCTACAAGCATGTTAGGCCAAGTAATCGGAGGATTCCTTGGTGATAAATATAGTAAGAGTTATATAGCGGCTGCAACGATATTGGGCCACAGTACAGGTTTATACTTACTTTCCATTGCAGACGATTACATATTGGTATTGGTGTCGGCACTCATTCAGGGTTTTTCTTGGGGAATACGGACCCCAGTTTTAATCTCAATGAGAGGGGAATATTTTGGGAGGAAATCATATGCTATGATAATGGGTGTATCGCAAACTATAATGATGATCGGGATGGTTATTGGGCCCTTGTTCGCGGGATATTTTGCCGATCATTTTAGCTACAGTCTTGGGTTCAAAATTATTGCTTTAATGGCTCTCCCAGGATTTTTTATGTTCATTGTCTTGAAAAAGCCGGTTTACCCTAAGGACCTCGTGTAAATGGCAAGATTCAATATTCGCCAAGAGGACTTTTTTCTTTCTGAAAGGATAACAGAACCGTCGTTTGGTTTCCCTTGCAATATCATCCCCTTGTTTAGTATATGACAGTCAATGTTTTATTGAGCATGATTGAATAGTTTCGTTTGATGTGAAACTTAGTAAAATCTTCTAAAAGAAACTAACTATATTTTGAAAGGAGGTATCAGATTGGTCGAAAAAGTCTTGATGAATGCTGGTGACAGTTCAAATATAATGATAGACGGTCTGAATGTAAGTAATTGGGAAAGTCCTGAAGTCTTCAACAGTTTATACTCCGGTGATATCACGGCGATTAATGCCACAATAGCTGTTTGGGAAGATTATCATCACACTATGGATAATATTGCTGCTTGGTTTAATCGATTCAAGCGGTATGAAGATTTAATGGTTCAGGCTAAATCAGTGGCAGATATCATGGAGGCAAGGGATAACGGAAAAGTGGGAATTGTTTTGGGTTGGCAAAACGCCAACCCTATCGGTAATGATCTTAATAGACTGGAATTATTTCACGCTCTCGGAGTAAAAATAATTCAGGTAACTTATAATGAACGGAATCTCTTAGGTAATGGTTGTTATGAACGGAACGACGACGGGTTAAGTAAATTTGGTGTGGATGCTGTAAAAGAAATGAATCGATTGGGCATTCTTATAGACCTCTCTCATGTGGGAGATGAAACAACATTGGAAACTATCGAAATGTCTGATCAGCCCGTTGCTTTTACGCATGCGAATGCTCGCTCATTTTCCAATCATGCTAGAAACAAGCCAGATGATGCATTAAAATTACTTGCTGAGAAGGGGGGGGTCGTCGGAGCGAATGCTTTTCCTCCATTTTTAAGGAAAGGTTTTGAGTCTACGTTAGAGGATTACGTAGATGCAATAGATGACTTAGTTGAAAGAATAGGTGTCAATCATGTGGCTATTGGCACCGATTATACCCAAGACCAACCCAAAGAGTTTTTTGATTATCTTTTCTCTCAACAAGGGACAAAATATCAACCGCGGCCAGTACCCTATCCTGACCCGGTCATTCACCCGGAAGGCATGGAGACGCCTGATAAATTGATAAATGTTCGTAGAGAGCTTTCTAGGCGCGGGTACCGTGAGGATGATCTGTCTAAAATAATGGGCGGCAATTGGCTAAGACTCTTCAAACAGGTGTGGGGAGATTAATAGTCAGTGTTGCAATTGACTTATGGAATTTTATAACAAGAAAGTGAAAGTCTGTTTGGAGAGGAGCGTTTATATGATTGGAGTTCTTACTCATCATTGGACCAACAAAATCGATATAGAAAAAGGCAAAATACTTTTAAATCGTAATGGAATGGCACAGAGTAAGGCTTCTGGATTTGTAAGTAGGCAGACGCTATATTCTCGACAAGACCCAACAAAAATAACAACATTGGTTTTGTGGGATAGTGAGATTATCTACGAATGTTGGAGGTCGAGTCCCGAACGTGCACGTGTAATGTCTGATGCTGGGTTACTTTGGTCTAGGCACTCCGAGTCTGAACGATTCGATCTTCCAGATTAAGCTTGTCAGAATAAAAATTGCCATGTCCTGAGGGATACTTACTTGTAGAGTAAGGCTCCAGCGATTGACACTATAGAGTCACCCTGAACGCTAGCAGGGCACTGCTTGTATCCTAGGTGTTCGCCTCGTGCCCCTGTGAGTAATTCTAAGGAGATATATATTGGTGATAGACCACAAATTCTCCTGTAGTCTGACTCCCTCTGCGAAATTTCAAAGAAAAGGTTAGGGTTACTATTGCATATGGCATTTAGTGATGCATAATCAGCTGTCTTTAGTTGAAATTTCGACTCGTCATCCATAGGAGCGGTATCTCCGAACACTGGTCCTAAATGTGCGAGATCACCTGCTGCCATAACCAAGGTCTTTCTCCTTTCCATGATTTGTTTAAGACAGTAGATTAATGTCCTTATTTTATTGTCCCTGTATAATGTTTTTTCACCAGTAATGAAGGTGGAAAATGATCCGCACAGTATAGGGACTATAGGGACAGGAGGAAGAAGGCTGATTTCAAGGGAATAGTGAAGCCAAACTAAAGCTAGTTCTATAGAATGTTCTTTGATATGATGGAATTCTTCCTTAAAGAGGAATTCGCTGCCTAGTTCACTTTCGAGAGTTTTTACAACGGAAGTTTCAGTAGGTAAAATGCCCCAAGGTGTGGCATAGTCCTGGAAGGTAGCTGTTATTTGACCTGATCCACCATTGTGATCTGTACCCAATACGATAACCAATTCGACTTCTCTTAAGTTAGTTGAAGCCCTTTCCCAAAGGCGTGCGTAGGTGCTATGACCTCGAGAATAATCTATGTGAGGAGAGATTATTCCCACCAATTCGCCGTTTCTATTAACTCTACCTTCTTGAAGTCTTATTGCTCCGGAATATTCATTTAATAAATTCCTTAATTCAGAGGGATTAGAAGGATATACTGCACCAGCGTGATACGGAGCCCTATAGTCTGAATCTTGATACTCTTTTAACATCATTTGCTCAACGTGCTTAAAATTCCCATTTTCTAGTAGGAAGCCGGCGTCCAAATAATTCAGTAATTCTGTAATATTGTCTACGGATAGGTCAAGCCCATAGTTCTTGCGCATTAGGCTTCTCATTTCAAAGATATCCTTCGTTCCGTCACAAATTAAGACGACATATGATAGGTGTTCAGGAATTAGGATTGATTGACCTGATATTGACATCGGGTCATCCAGCTTGAGATAGTTATATCCTTTGTGTTTAATCCATGCAGAATTAACAGGGCGTATTTTGGGATATTTTGGTAACCCATTTGATAACTTACTCATGAATAACTCAGCATTGATGTCCCACCGTAACTGTGTAGTTATAAGGCATTTATTTTGGCCTATCAGCAAGCCATAAAAAAACTAGATTTGAAGAAGTATGTTCTTCCCTTAATTTTAATTTGGCTATCGTTTTCCGAAATACAATATCACATAAATTCATATTAATCTAAGTAAAAATGTTATGCTATAATGCTGTGGAAGGTAGCCTAATGTGGGACCATTATAGTTCTAATATGGAGACAGCCTAGTTAATTAACAATATTAGGAAGTATTATGCCCGGTATAACAGATCTCAAAATATTTACTGGTAATGCGCATCCTGATTTAGCTGCGGATATTTGTTCATATTTACGAATCAACTTGGGTAAATGTGAAGTATTTAAATTCAGTAACGACCAGACGTTTGTAAGAATAAGGGAGAATATTAGAGAGAAGGATGTTTTCCTGGTTCAGCCTATCACTTCACCAGTGAATGACCATATTATGGAATTACTGATCATGATCGACGCAGCTAAGAGAGCATCGGCAGGTCGCATCACAGCTGTCGTGCCATATTATGCGTATGGACGTAGTGATAAGAAAGATCAGCCTAGGGTTCCTATTAGTGCTCGTCTTGTTGCTAATTTGATTGAGACTGCTGGCGCTGATCGGCTGCTTACTGTAGATTTACACGCTGGTCAAATTCAAGGGTTTTTTAACATTCCCGTCGATGAATTAACGGCAGTTCCAATGTTGGGACGATATTACGAAAAGAGACAACTTTCCAATATTGTAGTGACAGCTACTGACGCTGGCGATGCGAAAAGAGCACGAGACACGGCTAGCATTCTTGAATCCCCCATAGCTATTGTGGAAAAACAGCGATTGGGGAATGATGACAATGTTAGAGCAGCGAACTTGATTGGCGACGTGGAAGGTAAGGTCGCACTCATCATAGACGATGAAATTAGTACAGGTGGTACTGTCGTAGCTACAGCCGAAGCCGTAAGGGAACATGGAGCAGGCGATATCTATTGTTCAGTTACACATCCGGTATTTTGTGGAAACGCTGTTGAGGTTTTATACCATAGTGAAGTTAAGGAAATCGTCGTCACCGACACTTTACCTGTTGCCAGTTCCAAGCTAGATACTAAAATGAAAGTACTGTCTGTGGCTCCGCTGTTGGGTGAAGCTATAAATCGGATTCATAATGGCCTTTCAGTCGGTGCAATGTTCGATAAATAAAATGCATAAACTATGTTTGAGCAGTTTATCTATAAATTAAAAGTAATACCCTTACTTTCATACTCGAAAACTCCGAATAACATTTAAGTCTTATTAAGCTTAAACGTTGTCGTTATATGTGTGAAAAAAGATGAGGAGCATATGCTCAAGAATTTAGTAAAATTAATAGGTGGATCCACTGAGAGAGACTTAAAAAAGCTTATGCCTCTCGTGGATCAAATTAATGTATTAGAGACCGGTTACACAGATATTTCGGATCAAGAGCTCAGGGATAGATCATCTAAATTTAGAAAATTACTCAGTGAAGGATGTGATATATCCGAAATACTCACTGAGTCATTCGCTGCTGTTAGGGAGGCGGCTAAACGTACCTTGGGACAAAGGCATTACGATGCTCAACTTATTGGAGGCATCGTTTTGCATCAAGGCAAGATAGCCGAAATGAGAACTGGAGAAGGCAAAACACTGGTTGCTACGCTACCGGCTTATCTGAATTCGTTGCAAGCTGGAGGTGTCCACGTCGTTACTGTTAATGATTACCTTGCTCGTCGTGATACTCAATGGATGGGACAGATCTATAATTTGTTGGGGGTATCTGTTGGAGTGCTCCAACATGATGGAGCATTTCTTTATGATCCTAATATTCAAGATAAAGAAAGAGGCTTGAATGGACTACGTAATGTAAGTCGTAAAGAAGCATATAATGCGGATATAACGTACGGGACCAATAATGAATTTGGGTTCGATTATCTCAGAGACAACATGGTAATTGATCTGTCTCAACGTGTGCAACGAGAGCGGGGATATGCAATTGTTGATGAAGTAGACAATATATTGATTGACGAGGCTAGGACGCCACTTATAATAAGTGGACCCGCCGAGCGATCTCCAAAAGAATACTATAAATTCGCCCGCCTTGTAACTAATTTTAGTGAAGGTGGAGATTATGCAATAGATGAAAAGCATCGTTCGGTTTCATTAACCCCTGAGGGAATTAGCAAGACTGAAAAAATGCTCTCTATTAAAAATTTGTATGAACCTTCTAATTATGATCTAGTTCATTTTATAGAAAATGCATTAAAGGCTCGAGCACTGTATGTCAAAGATCGTGAATACGTCGTTATAGACGGAGCAGTTACGATTGTGGACGAATTCACAGGGCGACTTATGGAAGGGCGTCGTTTCTCTGAAGGACTACACCAAGCACTAGAAGCTAAAGAAGGAGTAACTGTTCAAAGGGAAAGTATTACTTATGCCACCATAACTTTACAAAATTACTTCAGGCTCTATGAGAAGCTGAGTGGTATGACTGGCACTGCAGCTACTGAGGCAGAAGAGTTCATGAAAATTTATGGTCTAGAAGTAATGGAAATTCCTACTCATAGACCGATGGTAAGAGAAGATAAATCAGATTTAATTTACAAAAATGAAAGTGCCAAATTTAGTGCGGTAATTAACGATATTAAAGAGCGACATTTGAGAAGACAACCAGTTTTAGTAGGTACTACAGATATAGACAAATCTGAAATGCTAAGTGCGTCGCTTAAAAAATCAGGAATCCGTCACGAAGTGCTTAATGCCAAACAGCACGAACGTGAGGCCAATATTATAGCAGAAGCAGGGCGGCCTGGTGCCGTCACGGTTGCAACGAATATGGCTGGACGGGGTACCGATATTGTTTTGGGTGGAAACCCCGACAGTCTCAATATGACTTTGGACCAATGGGAGAAGGACCATGAATCTGTAGTAAAAAGCGGAGGTCTCCATATAATTGGGACAGAACGTCACGATGCCAGGCGTATAGATAACCAATTACGGGGAAGATCAGGGCGTCAAGGGGATGCTGGAAGTTCGCGTTTCTATGTTGCCCTAGATGATGAACTTATGCGGCGCTTTGGTGGTGAACGTATTAAATCCATAATGGATTGGGCTGGATTTGATGAGGACAGTTCGGTGGAAAATAAAATGGTAAGCAGATCCATAGAGAGTGCACAAGTTAAGGTTGAGGCATATCATTTCGAAATACGTAAACATTTAGTTGAATACGATGATGTTGTAAATACTCACAGGGATGTCATATATAAAGAGCGCGACAAAATACTAACAGGAACGAATCATAAAATGAATATCCAGTCCATGATTGAACGAGAACTAGCAGATATAATGGATGCTTATCTCAACAAAATAGCTCCAGACAATTGGGACACAGTTGCACTGATAGGTGAACTACAGACAATATTCCCACTCTCAACTGATCTATCAGATCCTGATTTAATTGCTGAAATGACTCATGACTCTATAGAAAAGGCAATTTTGGAACACGCCAGTTATATGTATGAATCGATTGAAGAAAGAATTTCTAGTGAAGGTATGCGTGACGCGGAACGTCAGGTTATGTTACGGCTCTTAGACACAAATTGGGTCCAGCACCTGACGGCTATGGAAAATCTGAGACAAGGAATTGGTCTTTATGCGTATGGTCAAAGAGATCCTCTGGTTATGTATAAAACTGAAGGACATTCTAAATTCCAAGAACTACAACATAGGATACAACACGATATAGTACACACAATTTTTCATATAGGAATGCCTCTCGGAAATAATGTGAAATCCCATAATGCGAAACTGCATAGTCGATCCCACTACAGAAACAATACGAAAACCCAGAGTGATAGTATTAAAACAACTGAACCCGTAGGAGTGGGTGCTCGTAAAGTGGGACGTAACGAGCAATGTCCCTGTGGCAGTGGTAGAAAGTATAAAAAATGCCATGGTATTTAAGAAATAGACATTGAATGTGAATGGCTAAATCTATATACGGCTTATGATAAGCTTGTTTTCTTTGTCTTCACTCTAAAACTTGTATAAAAGTACCGATTATAATTAATTTCAGATTCCATGGATGATGATGTCTTTTTCTTACTAGGCCATCTGCACTTGATAAAAAAACGAAGAGATATTTAATGAACAATTTCCGAATAGCCGAAATATTCGAAGCGATAGCCAACCTACTCGAAGTCAAAGGCGAGAATGTATTCACCATTCGGGCTTACCAGAGAGCATCGCGAACAATAGGAAGACACCCTGATGAAATCTGCCGCATTGTTGAGGAAGGGAAAAACCTGATGGAGATTCCTGGTATAGGTAGTGCGATATCCAAAAAGATCAATGAAATGATTTCAACTGGTGGTCTGGAGTATTTCGAAATACTGAAATCCGAGTTTCCCAGCGGCCTTTTGGAAATAATGAAAATATCTGGAATTGGTCCTAAAACTGCACGGATATTGTGGAGAAATGCTGGAGTCACTAATATTACAGAGTTGGAAACCTCCATAAGACAAGGTCAACTAATGGATGTGCCTCGTATTGGTGGAAAAATGGGTGAGAATATTCTTAGGGAAATTGAATTCCTAAAGAATAAGGATAGTAGAATGCCTATTTCAATTGCTAATAGAGAGGCGGAGTTATTAGTTGAATCACTCAAAACAAAATGTAATAGCATTGAGGACTTGATAATAGCAGGAAGTCTAAGAAGATTTGAGGAGACTATTGGGGTCATTGACTTAGTTTGCGTTACTGAGAAACCAGATGACACTATAGATTCATTAATTCATTTACAGAATGTGATTAATGTTCTGGGGCAGAGTAAATCAAAAGTTTCAGTTGTTCTCGCAAGTGGCATTCAGGTCGATTTGAGAATGGTGTCACGTTCTTATTTAGGTTCGATGCTTCAGTATTTTACGGGGAGTCAGCAGCATTTAATTAATTTAAGAAACTTCGCCAATCACAGAGGTTTATCTTTAAATGAGTATGGCATTACCAATATGAAAACAGGTGAAATTGAATCCTTCACCGATGAAAGAGAATTTTATTCCAGATTAGGGCTTCAGTATATCCCTCCAGAATTAAGAATTGGGTTATGGGAAATTGAAAAAGCAAGTAAATGGCAGCTCCCAAAATTTGTAGAAGAAGGTGACATCAGAGGAGATTTGCACGTGCATTCGGATTGGAGTGACGGTAAAGATACTATAGAAGTCATGATCCAATCTGCAAAAGATCGTGGTTTGGATTATATCGCTATTACAGACCATTCAGTAGGTAGAGGAATCGCAAACGGTCTTGATTTAGAAAGGCTAAATGAACATAAACGCTCTCTAAGAGAAGCTAGGGAAGCAATAGGTGGAATAGAAGTATTGAGTGGTACAGAAATGGATATAAGAGGAGATGGCACTCTCGATTATCCTGACCATGTATTAAAAGGCTTGGACTGGGTTATAGGTTCCATACATTCAGGAATGGGTCAAAGTTCATCGAAAATGACAGAGAGAATTATCAAAGCAATGCGAAACCCATATGTTTCTGTAATAGGACATCTTTCAACAAGATTAATAGGTGAACGTAAGCCCATTAACGCTGATTTCGACTCAATTTTTAGGGCTGCTGCTGACACCGGGACTGCATTGGAGATAAACTCTTCCCCTGAAAGGCTAGATCTTAAGGACATCCACGTTTTTCGGGCGAGAGAGGCGGGAGCATCTATGGTAATATCTACTGATGCTCACAGGGCTGAATCGTTATGTAATTTGAAATTTGGCACTGCTGTGGCCAGAAGAGGCTGGTGCGAACCCGCGAATATTTTGAACACTCTAAGTTACGGGAAATTCGAGGAATATTTGCGTACGGGGAAATCGCAGCGTAAAAAGGTACTATCTTGAAATGAATAAAACTTCAGATGAAATAAGTGAAGTCGAATCCGATTTAAAGACTAGTCCTATTTCTAGTTTCCGTACGGCTTTAATAGATGGTTGCGAATGGCCAGAGGCACTTTTAAGAGCTGTTGCGGAATGGACCGTACCTAACGAGACATTTCAAGAGAGGGATTACAATTATTTTATTGAAGGCGAGGCTTTTAATTGGTTGCTCTTAGCTGAACGACTGTGCAATGGAATTGGGAATCTTATACCACATGAAGAACTGGAAGACCTGTTATTTACAGGTAATTTCCCCAAAAGATTCGATGTGGGTCGCTTTAAAGAACTGATAGGAGTAGAGAAATACAGAGGATATCTCAATTACTTCTATGGTGTGACCGTAGAAGAGGCTTTGCAGTTGGCTGTTGAAGAAGAAGTGAGAAAACGTCAGATTAGCAATGGTATTCGATATGAGGATGATCTAACCGATCAAATATATTCGAGAATATATAGAAAATCTATGGATCAACTACTGAACTGTTTCAGGGAAGAAAAGAGGTATCATCAAAGTAGCTTTATCCACCTAAGCCAGTTCATCGAGTTTAAATACTGGCTCTTTAAATATCGTATGAAAACTTCGGATAAAGCGAAGATAGCGAGTGATACTTCAAAGGGATTGGCCAAATTGAGACAAATCCTATCCAGTAATAGAATGCCCGAATCGCACCTGTTATTAATAGAAAACCATTCGTAAATTGGCTGTGTCAAAATCTGCACTATAGCAAGCTTCTTGTCTCTAAGTGCTTAATTATTCGTATCAATATTTGGTTTGACCCGAGGGATTTCTTCTGGTGCATTAATATCTCTAAACATTAGGAATAAGGCTCCATTGTAAACCAATTTAATTCCACTTCCGATTAAAAATGGCATTCCGAGAAAAGTAAGATTAGCCAAGATACCTCCGATTGTAGGACTTACGGTTTGAGCAACAGTTCGGGCTAGGTTCGTCATGCCGGCTGTCTTGGTTCTTGATTTTTCAGGTACTATAGCCATCATATAAGATTGCCTTGTTGGTACATCCATGTCGTTTGATAGTTCCCTAAGGAGGTAAAGACAAATACATATCCAAAAGTTACCGGCGAGAGCCATGACTCCTAAAAGAAGGTTGGAAATAATTTGAGTATAAACCATGGTTTTGATTAACCCAATCTTGCGTGCTACAGGTGCAGACACCCACACAGAAACCATATTAAGCAATTGCCCAGCAAAAAATATACCGGCTATACCATCCACAGTGGTGCCGAAGCGACCTGCAAACCAGAACGATATGAAGCTCCTGATCATGAAACCACCACCAAAAGCATCGATAGATGAGAGGATTGCTAAGCGATAAATAATATGTCTTGATTCTTCTTGAGCGGTTCCAACTTCTTGGTGTAGATCTGACTTGATTAATTCGGCGGCTGGAGATAGTCGGCTGTATATTACTATCCCGCTGAAGGCGATTAAACTGTAAATGGCAAAAACTGCCTTGAAGGAAGAAACCTCCTCCATGTATAGCCATGATTGGAATAGTACGGGAGCTAATATCAATAGGGCTCCGAGACTCTTACCCGCCATCCCAACTAGATTGTATATACTGAATATCATTGTACGGTGCTGGTTTTCCGAGAGCTGGGATAATATAGCCATATCTAATGACAAGAATGCCGTTCTATCTCCACCTGTAGAGGTAGTCATAGCGAATAAACTGATGAAAATAAACAGGGTAAGATTAGATGCTAATGGATATAATAATCCCCCGGCCACCATGAGGGTGGACATACAGACCAGCATGCGCTTTCGGCCTATCCTGTCACCTTTATATGTGGATATCAAGTTAGATAACGCTCCACCAGCCATTATTGCGCTAAATATTAATCCAGCTTCAAACACACTGAAACCTAGGAGGCTAAGGTAGACACCAAGGAAAATACTTAGAAAGCCATAATCCAGAGAGCGAAACGCTGAAGCTAAGATTACAATTTTACCATTTCGTTCTAGGGGTGGCATAGATATCAATTCTCTTTCCTAGAATTAGAATACGGGGTGGTTTTAGTTTTAAATACTAGACTTAGTAGCTCACGAGACGGGTCATTTTTTTTGGATACGAGATATGGTTAATCTAAGTTTATCTCGCCGATCCTCAATAGTCTCCAATCGTATTCGCTCGCGGTCGACAACTTCTTTCGGCGCTTTTGAAAGAAATTTGTGATCAGACAAACGCGCAGTCAATTTGCCAATTCTTGTATCTATATCCCCTATCTCATTCAACAAACGTTCTCGTTCTTGGACTAGATCCACCAGATTGCCGATGGGGATAGTCATTGTGCCAATAGATAATACGACTGTCACATCTTGATCTAATGGTATTGCATCCCCTGTTGATACAGCTAGATCTTCAACTCTTGCCATCGACATTATCGTGTAGGATTCAGAGGTGAGGATGCCTTGAACCATAGAAATGTTGACGGTAACTGGCAATTTTACGGAGGGAGGAATCTTAAATTCTGCTCGGACGTTTCTTATGGCATGCACAATTTCCATGATAATTCCTATCTCTGATTCTGCCTCATCGTCTTGTAAATCAGGATTCGGTTCAGGATATGGTGCCACTATGATAGCGTCTGGTTGGTCGTTGGGTTGAGGTATGTACTTTCTAAGGGTTTGCCAGATCTCTTCAGTTATAAAGGGCATAAACGGGTGTAACAGTCTAAGTATTTTTTCCAGAACATGCGCAAGTATAGATGTAGGATCGTCTTCACCAATATCAGGCCGTTGAAGACGTATCTTCGCCATTTCTATATACCAGTCGGCGAATTCCCCCCATAGAAAGTCGTGCAAGACTCTTTGTGCTTCACTGAATTGGTACCCTTCCATCAATACGCATACTTGATGTGTTATTTTATTAAGTCTGCTAATAATCCAGCGATCGTGCAAGTGACACACATTTGGTTCGTTAGTCCAATCATCCAGAGTGGTCGATTCCTCTAATTTCGAAACAACAAATCGTGAAGCGTTCCAAATCTTATTTGCGAAATTTCTACTTGACTCTATTTTCTGTTCATTCAGTCGTATGTTATTACCCGGAGCTGTGCCCGTAGTTAATGCAAACCGCAGAGCGTCTGCCCCATATAAATTAACTAGATCCAGAGGATTTAACACATTCCCTTTCGTTTTACTCATCTTTATTCCTTCTGGATCTAGCACGAGTCCGTGCAAGTAGATTGTTTCAAAGGGGATTTTACCCATATTCTCTATACCCATAAAGATCATTCGGGCAACCCAGAAAAAAAGTATGTCGTACCCGGTCTCCATTACATTTGTAGGATAGAAATAGTCAAGATCTTCGGTTGTTTCTGGCCATCCTAAAGTTGAATGAGTCCAAAGACCTGAGCTAAACCATGTGTCTAGTACGTCTGGATCGCGATTAAGATTTACCGAGTCACAACGGGAACAGGATTTAGGATCATCGTAATCTACTGTAATTTCCTTACAATCATCGCAATACCATACAGGAATCTGATGCCCCCACCATAATTGACGACTAATACACCAGTCCCGTATATTGTCTAGCCAGTTGAAATATACTTTCGTGAATCGGTTTGGGATTATTTTGATTCTACCGTCAGAAACCGCTGCTTTCGCAGGAGCTGCCAATCGTTCCATCTTTACGTACCACTGATTGCTTATCATCGGTTCAACCACTTCGTTACACCGATCACAATGGCCAACTGAGTGGTGATATGATTCCACTTTATCTAGTAAACCGGCTGCTTCCAGGTCTATCACAATTTGTTTCCTTGCGTCAAAACGATCCTGGTCAGAATAAGGACCTCCAGCATCGTTCATTTTACCGTTTTTGGATAGGATATTGATTGTGGGCAAGCCATTTCGTTGACCGATTTCGAAATCAGTGTGATCGTGTCCCGGGGTGACTTTCAGAGCTCCTGTGCCAAAATCTTGCTCAACTGCATCATCTGCTATAATCGGTATAGGCCGATTCAGGATGGGTAGGATTACTTGAAGCCCTACAAAGTGTTCATATCTTTCGTCACGCGGGTTTACCGCTACAGCAGTGTCTCCTAGAAGTGTCTCAGGCCTTGTTGTTGATATTATTATTGAGTCGTATCCATTTTCTACGTTGTAACGTATGTAGTACAAATTCGCATTTTCTTCTACATATTTGACTTCCAAGTCTGATAATGCCGTTAAGCAACGTGGACACCAATTAGTTATGCGCTCTCCTCGATAAATCAGTCCCTTTCTATAAAGGTTAACAAACGTTGTGCGAACTGCTTTTGCAGGATTATCATCCAACGTAAAAGCCTTGCGAGACCAATCACACGAAGCCCCAAGACGTTCCAATTGTGTATATATGGTTTCCCCATACTTATCTACCCATTGCCATACCGTATCAATAAATTTTTCTCTACCCAAATCGTGACGTGTGATATTCTCCTTTGCGAGCATGCGTTCCACAACAACCTGTGTAGCGATCCCAGCGTGATCGGTTCCTGGCAAGTATAATGTGGGTCTACCTAGCATTCTATTCCAACGAATCATGAGATCTTCTAGTGCTGTAGTTAAAGCGTGTCCCATATGCAGTGCGCCAGTTACGTTAGGCGGAGGCATTATGATGGTGAAAGGTTTCTTTTCTTTGTCTATTTGGGGTGTGAAATAACCATTTTTGTTCCAAAATTCATAGATCCTAGATTCCACCGATTGCGGATTGTAGGTTTTCGTCATCTTACCTATGGAATTCATAGTTGTTTTGCCTTCGAGATCAGGTTTGGTTTGACGCGAGTCAATTTAATTCTAATCATCACATCCAGACGACGTCAATTATGGGACGATCACATTATGATTCAATTGAGTGATGAGTATATTGAAACTGAGCGTAATTTAGTCCGTATTTCTCATTCGTTCTATTTGAACACTGGCATATTCTAATATACTGCCCTTCATCGGAACTTCAGGTTTTTTAACGATTACCTTGATACTATGGATCTTGAACTCGTTTAAAATCTTTTGTGCTATAGTTTCCGCTATGTTTTCTAGTAGCTTGCGGCTCGGTCCCTCAAGTATATTCTTCACTACGGTATATACGAGAGAATAATTAACTGTGTCTTCTGGATCGTCTGAAAGGCCAGCTATATGTAGATCTCGTTCCATTTCTAGATCAACAATAAATCTCTGTCCGAGATCTCTTTCAGATTGTCCTACGCCATGAAATCCATAGAAAATCATTCCTTGGAGCTGTATTTTATCCATTCTTAGCACCTTGATTAAGGATTTTATTTGGTGAAATGTCCTTTGTCGGCCAGTTTAATCAAATTCTGAGCTCTTTTTACAACAGGCACGTCTATAACTTTCCCATTTAGAGAAGTTGATCCCCTTCCTCTGAGCTCGGCTTCATCAGAGGCTGCGATAACCTGTCTGGCATATTCGACTTCCTCAGAGGCGGGAGAGAAGACCCTGTTAATAGTCTGTATTTGACTCGGATGGATAGCGAATTTGCCTCTAAAGCCGTACATCTTGGCAATTTTGGCATCCTGTTCTAATCCAGCATCGTCGCGAAAGCTAAAATATGGAGTATCTAGAGCAGGTATACCGGCTGCATTGGCGGCTATACATACAGCACTTTTTGCATAGGTAGTCTGGAACTCATTATTTAACCGTTCAATCGCCATATCATTAGTAAAGTCTTCTGCTCCAAATGCAACTGCTATTATCCTTGGAGACGACACACATATTTCGTAGGCATTTACTATTGCACAGGCTGTTTCCAGCCATAGTATTAGTTTTGTTCGTCCGACTTCTATGTTTTTTCTTTGTTCAATTCTATCCAGAATGTTAGATATTGATACCACTTCCCGTGCAGAATATATCTTGCCTACAGATATGCCATGTAAATATGGGGACACTAAACTTTCTAGATCGTCCATTAGCAGACCAGTTTCCAATGAGTTAACCCTAGGAATCACAAATGGGCCTAATAACGATAGCCGCTCCAAGAATGAACAAACTATTACCCTGGCATTTCCTTTTTCGTTTATTGGCACTGAATCTTCTAAATCTGGCATGTAAGCATCTGGCCTTAAGGATAAAGCTTTCTTTAGCATTTTGGTTTGATTACCGGGTATGAAAAGAGGACTTCTAAATGTGTCCATGCCGACCTCCATCTGTTAACAGGTGGTATAAGGTTAATTGCCCTGGAGAGTATAACATGAGAGACTAACTTTAATAGAATGTTGCGTTGACACCGTGTTAAAGCTGTGCTATAAACCCACCAATATGGACAAAACAGCTTTCAACTGCCTTGGATCTACTATTCCTCAAATTCAGGTTATAGGCATTACTGGCATTCCTGAAATTTTGACAGGAGATCAATTGGGACCAATCATTCTCAAAGCGGCTGAAAGCCAGGGTACTACTATAGAGGATAGAGATATCCTGGTGGTAACCCAGAAAATAGTCTCTAAAGCCGAAGGTAGAATCGTTTCTTTAAACGATATAACCCCCTCACGAATGGCTTGTGAACTAGGCTGCGATACTGGTAAAGATCCTCGATTGGTTGAATTAATACTCAAAGAAAGTCGGTCACTTGTTAGGATTGATAGGGATCGAGGGATAATTATTTCTGAGACAAACCATGGGTTTATTTGCGCTAACGCTGGGATTGACGCTTCTAATGTTCCGGGTGGCGATTCCGTAAGTTTATTACCAGAGTATCCCGATAGATCTGCCAATGAGATTAGGACACAGATAGAAGCATATGTAGGTAACATGGAGATATCTGTAATAATATCTGACACTTTTGGACGAGCATGGAGGGAAGGCCATGTTAATTTCGCCATAGGGCTTTCGGGAATTAATCCGCTCAAAGATTACAAAGGAACAACAGATACACAGGGCCAATCTTTAAATGTAACAAATATAGCAATAGCCGACGAATTAGCGTCTACCGCAGAACTGGTAACTGGTAAAGCATTGAACATACCAGTTGCGATTGTCAGGGGATACGAGTATGCCAAACTTGAAAACGGGGATATTTCGGTAATATTAAGAGATGAGATAAAAGATCTATTTAGATGAATTCAACTAAAGATGAAATTTCATCTTTAGTTTATGGGATTCAGGCACCTATTTCATTCCTCCCCTTCAATACGATCCAGAGCAACCAAACAAAGATGTCATGAACTAGGCGGTTATACTGTATAAGCGTATAGAGTTATCTCATATTTGCCATGTTTCCATTTTGTAAGCAGCGTCCCAGAACATGTATTCGTACTTGGTACTTAAAACAAATGCCTTCTTCATGAGGTCAATTTCAACTTTGCCACTTGTCAAGGCTACATTGTCAATAAATGTGATCAACCAATCCGCTAGTTGTCGAAACTCGTCTGAACTATACATTTCCACCCATTGTGAGTAGAGAGGTTGGCCTATAGAGGGGCTACTATATGAAAGCATTCTTCCTATTTCAGAATATCCCCAAGAACACGGTAGGATGGAAGATGCAATTTCACCAACTCCGCCAGTAAATGCTGTTTGAATAAGATGGTTTGTGTATGCATGGGTTGTAGGAGAAGGCTCAGTATTTTTCAATTCCTCTTCGCTAATGTTAAATTCTTTAGAAAAGTTCACATGGAGAGACATTTCGGTGTTAATTGTCTCGTTAAGTAATTTAGCAAACCATCCCATGTCTTCTAACTTGTTTGCTTTTACCACCGCTAATGAAATAGTTCTACAAAAATCTATAAGGAAAACGTAATCTTGTCTCATATAATATCTAAACATTTTGAGAGGCAGTGTACTGTTACCGATACCTGCTATAAATGGGTGTATTTTTTCCTTTTCCCAGGTATAGCGGGTTTCTTCAAAAAGTAACTGAGTAAAAGACATAGAGTCACCTCGTTTCTTTTAATGCTTCTGATTATGGAATTAGGTTGCCAATCCCAACCAAGTTTGTCAGTATTAATATGTATGGGCCGAAGATAGCATGAGTGAAAATCGACGTCAACTCTTAAGAATAACCATATAATGGGTGAGTTCACTGTGTAAATATAAGTTTATTTAATGGGGGAGGTAAGATGCCAATTATTGCTGTTGATAGACTAATGAATATTGAACAAAAATTACTTATAGGAGCGGGTGTTAGTGACGAGGAAGCGTCAATAATCGCCCGACACTCAATAGGCGCTAATTTGGCCGGACATGATTCACATGGCATTATTCTCACCAGCATATATTGACAGGATAAAGAGAGGACATATCGTTCCTGGGGCTCCTATCGATATTATTGAGGATTCTCCAAGTACTACAGTCGTGGACGGTAACTGGGGTTTCGGATATGTGGTTTCTGAACGCGTGATGGAGATTACAATAGATAAGGCTAAGAACAATGGGGTTGCTGCGTCAACAATTTTCAAGCAGAGTCATGTCGGGCGTTTAGCAGATTATCCAATAATGGCGGCTCAGGCTGGGATGGTGGCACTTATGACAGCTGATTCAGGAAGATCAGCAAAGTCCGTAGCACCATTTGGCGGACGAGAATCAAGACTGGGCACAAATCCCATTTGTATTGCTATACTCAGCAATCTCAATGGCCCTCTTTTTATAGATATGGCTACCAGTGTGGCCGCCTGAGGGAAACTAAACGTTCCTAGAACCCGAGGTGTTGATGTTCCTGCAGGGTGGTTATTAGATAGGGAAGGCAATCCTACGCTCGATCCCAACGCTCCAAATCATGGAGGAGTAATTTTACCTCTGGGTGGAGCTGAGGGTTACAAGGGATACGGGCTGTCAGTAATGATAGAGATCCTTTCAGGAATTCTTACGGGTTTGGGTTTCGGCAATGATCCATCAGGCCGCCACAATGATAGATGTTTTATGGCAGGTTTTAATGTTCAATCCTTCCGCCCGCTTGAGGAATTCAAAAAGGAAGTCACGGAATTTGTTAGATATCTCAAAGACACTCCATTAACATCCAAAAGACCTATGCTAGATATCTCAGCACGAGAATTTACGTTTATCGAGAAAAGGTACGTATTCAACGATATTTCCCTAGGAAAGGGGTTGGTCTGACGTGACTTCATCTACTAGGTTGTCTAGTTCGTGTAAGGCGATTTCGTTATGGGCTTGCCAATTGCTAACCACTTTGTTATGACGTTCAAGATTCAGTCGTGCTTGGTCGATAAGCCGGTTGGTTTCTGATTCTATTGGACTACCTGACGCTTTTTTACTTGCCAGGTTTAATACAGGATCTAGAGCTTGCTCAACTTGCTCAGCAGTGAAATTTATAGAATGACCAGTAACTTCAATTGCGGCCTTTTCTATAATGTCTGTAGTTATTTCGTTTGATTTCAGACCTTGTTTTAGCGCACGTACTACGACATTTGCAACTATGTTATGTGCGACGCGGAATGGAATATCCTTATCGCGGACCATTAGGTCGGCAAGCTCGGTAGCAGTACCAAAATCTTCAGAAGCCTTTTTCAGCATAAGTTCCTTATCGATTTGTAGACCTATAAGGGAACGTCGAGTTAAATGGATCATTGCTTCTGATTGATCGAAAGCATCCCAAATGGGTACTATAGATTCATAACTAACGTCACGACAATGCATAAAGTTAAGTCCCTTTTGGATAGTTAGCGTTGAAACTAGAGCTCCTATTAGATGTCCAGCTTTCGCTTTTATGTGTTCTAAGGCAAATGGATTTCTCTTTTGAGGCATAATGCTACTCGTTGTGGACACATCGCCTCCCACCTGTACTATACCCCATTCATCGGAACACCAAAGATAAATGTCTTGAGATAGTCTGCTGATAGTTATGCCCATTATAGTTAAGGTCGCAAGAAGTTCAGAAATGTAGTCACGCGATGCGACGGCATCTAACGTGCTGTCGACTAGACCGTCGAATCCTAGTAGACGACTGGTCATTTCACGATCTATTGGGAAACCTGTGCCAGCGAAAGCACAGGCTCCCAATGGGTTGACGTTTAGCCTTGGATAAGCCTCAAGGAATCTAGAACTATCCCTTTCTAAGGCTATAGCTACACTTACCAGGTGATGTCCCAGTGTAGTAGGTTGGGCAGGTTGAAGATGGGTGTATCCCGGCATGACTGTTTCAGAGTGAGAATGAGCCATATTTAATATTATTTCACGTAAATCTAACAATGCTTTTGATATAGTTAGAAATTGCTCACGAACTGCGAGACGGGTCATAGTCGAATACAAATCGTTCCGGCTGCGACCTGTATGAAGTCTACCACCCACTTCTTGACCGACTTTTTGGATGAGAACATACTCGATGTTTAAATAAGTGTCTTCAAGATTAGGATCGAAATCAATCTGATCGATGCCATCCCTCTGCATTTCCTTTAAAGCATTTAGAAGTGTACGTATTATTTTTTTGGGGAGGATGTCCTGTTTCAATAACATTATAGCGTGAGCATTGTTTATCCACATCAAATGTTTGAAATCTCTTTTTAAATGGCCGAAAACTTGTTTGTTGAATAGATAGGTTATGACTTCGGGTGCAAGAGGTTCTTTTATTCGTTCTCTCATTACGGCGGCTCCTTCAGTGAATCGATTATTGGTCTGATAACCAGAGCAATCCTGTAAAGGGATTTCCTGACTTTAGGGAATTATAACAGCATCTCTAGTTACTTTATGGCAAAGGATTGTAACTCGATGAGTTTGTGTTATTTTTTCTTGGCATTGTTGCAATTATCGGTCGGTGCACTAAAAAAGAAATCCTATCAAGTAGTTGGCCTTGTAATCATTTAAATTGTCGGGTCCCTGTCATTATGTTTGACCGGGATACTTTATAGAACTATAATCCACCTCACAGCGGCCCAAACAACGGCCGAAATCCAATAAGGAGATCAGTTATGTCAGAATTCACTGCATATTTTAATGGAGATTGGGTTCCCAATAGTAAGGTATATATCAAACCTTTCGATAGAGGATTCACTATGGGCGATGCGGTTTTCGATGTTGAACGAACATTCAACGGGAAATTATTTCGGCTAAAGGATCACATGGATCGTCTTTACCGCTCGCTTCAATATTCACGTATAGACCCTGGTGTAACTGTGGATGAAATGACAGAAATAACCGAAGAGGCAGTGAGACGTAACGAATCCATGCGACCACCTGGAGGAGATTTTTCTGTACGCCAGGTCGTCACTAGGGGAACGACGGATTCATGGACCCAGGGTAATGTTACAGATGAACTCACGCCTACGATAATTAACATGGTCTCCATAATGGACTTTAGCCTGCATGCTAAATATTATGAAACGGGTGCTTCTGTTGTAATACCAGCTTCTAGGAGCTATTCTAGTAGTTCAATGGATCCGAAAGTTAAGCATTACAGTAGGGCTAATTTTGTTCAAGCACAATTACAGGTCGCTGATGTTGACTCGCATGCTTTTCCTGTATTGTTGGATCAGAATGGTAACATTACGGAGAATGTAGGTGGAAATTTCTTTATAGTTACCGATGGTGTGATACGAACTCCGAGAGATCAAAGTATCCTACAAGGTATATCCAGGAAAGTGGCAATTGAGTTAGCTGAGCAATTAGGGATACCGATAGTTGAGGAAGATCTTCAGCCCTATGATGCCTATACGGCAGACGAGGTATTTTTAACCACATCTAGTTATCAATTGTTGCCGGTGGGTCGAATAGATAAAAGAGATGTTGCTGAAGATGTGCCTGGACCAATAAGTCGACAATTACTAGCTGCTTGGAGCGAATTAGCTGGAGTCGATATTGTAGATCAAGCTTTACAATGGGACAAACGGAATAACTAGAAAACTCAACTAATCTATCACAAGAATTGTCATGTAGTAGGAGGAAATCTTAATGGCTGATTACCACGACTATACTGCCTATTTTAATGGGGAATGGATTCCTTATAAGGATGTGAAGGTCGTCCCCGAGGATCGAGGATTCATGGTAGCTGATGTTGTATTTGACATCGCACGGACTTTTGATGGAAAACCTTTTAGATTGAGCGACCATATTGACCGATTGTATAGATCGTTAAAGTACGTTCGAATTGATCCAGAGTTAACTCTGGAGGAAATGAATGATTTATGTGAACAGGCAGTCATGTTAAATATAGGCTATAAAGATGAAGTTGGAGATTTCGCTATCAACCCGTGGGTCACTAGAGGGCAAACGCTTGATGGCCCTCCGACAGTTTGCATTAGCATCAAACCCGTAAATTTTCCGTCCTTTGCCAAATATTATGACGAAGGTGCGCATGGGGTTATAGTTAAGACTAGAAGCTATGCAAATGAAAGTATGGAACCTAAAGTGAAACATCATAGTCGGCTGAATTTCAATATGGCTGAATTAGAGGCTCGTGATGTAGATCCTGATGGGCACGCCGTGCTTTTAGATAAAGATGGTAATGTCACAGAAGGTATTGGCTATAACGTATTTATCGTGAAAGATGGAGTTTTAAAGACCCCAACCGATCGGAGCATCTTGCAAGGTGTTTCCAGAGGAGTTGTCATAGAAGTAGCTGAAAGCCTCGGAATACCTGTCGTTGAGGAAGACCTCCAGCCGTATGATTTGTACACTGCAGAT
>CAUZEB010000007.1:0-27459 GCA_963578655.1 Dehalococcoidia bacterium
CGCTGTACTTTCAAAGCTTTGGCGTAGTCACGACCCAGTATAAATTGTCCAGCTAAAGCGCGATAAAGACTGTCGTCGGAGTAGTCACGTCGATTTGATCTTATGTACTGTTCGTGAAGTACTAGACTATCTGCTAGGGCAGCTGCACGGATAGCCGCCGCATATTTCATGTTGGGCAGGCTGATGTTCTTCAGTTTTACTCCAAAGTCTTCAAACTTTTTAATAGCATTTAAAACATTATCCTGTATTTCAGTATCGATGACTTCGAAATAATAATTGGAAGGTATACCGATTGTTATACCATTTAAAGGACTATCTAAATTAGCTATATAATCAGGTATAGGCACTGGTACTGTACTCGGATCTAAAGCGTCATATCCGGCCATGACTTGAAGTAATATGGCACAGTCACGGACAGTACGGACTAATGGACCTATATGGTCACCATTAAATGTGGTGCCTAGCATGCCGCGTTGGCTTACAAGGCCAAATGTTTGTTTTAGTCCCACAACACCACAGAAACTAGCAGGCATTCGAACGGATCCTCCGAAATCAGTACCGAGAGAAGCAAATGTAACTAATGAAGCTGTGTTGGCTGCACCACCGCCACTTGAACCTCCAGGTGTATGATCTAAATTCCAGGGGTTATGTACAGCGCCAAAATGTGGATTGTTGGAGGCTGCCCCCATAGCGAATTCCTCCATATTTTCTTTACCTAGAATAATGGCACCGGCATCTTTACATCGCGTAACGACATGAGCATCAGACTGAGGGATGTGGTCATTTAAAACCTTAGAACCCAAGGTGGTACGAATACCGGCGGTGGCAATGTTATCTTTTATTCCTATCGGTATCCCATGGAGTGGACTTTTGTAATTGCCTTGGATTATATCAGATTCAGCATTTCTGGCTTGTAACAATGCTTGATCGTATAGAATCGAAATAAAGGAATTCAAATTAGCTTGTTGGCTCTCTGCGTAACTCAAGGCTTCTGACGTCAGTTCCACAGGAGAGACTTCCTTTGACTTTATTTTGGAGGCCATTTCGGAAATAGGTAACTTGAGCAAATCGAATGTCGCCATCAGTCTACATCTCCCTCTTGAACACGTAAAAGTCGAGAAGGCATAACCATAGAAAGGTCTAACTCATTTAGAATCTCCATTGCGGAGAAATAGCTGTCTACGTCAGGTCTGACTAATTGTAGTTCTTTGTCAGAAAGTTCGAACCCATCGTAATCTTTGATCATAGCTTTCATAGTTTCATCGCTGATAGACATATCTTAGACTCCTTTTCGCGAATCTATATACGGAAGTGTACCACTAAAATATACACAATATAATACTCTTCCAGGAATTTGGGTGTTGACATGGTTCTATGGGATGATTATCATGCCTTAAAAGAGAATCCCCCGTTTAAGCCTGTTTATAGGCGTCGCCTTTGTAAATCAATACACAGCATTTCAGAAATAACGGGATATTGCGCGTAAATAAGGCTGACGGAATCGATATTTTAATGAAGGAGTAACTATGGAAGGGAAAGACTTTCTTACCATAGCCGATCTACTTCCTAATGAAGTTGAAGATTTGATTCAACAAGCACTAATACTTAAGGCAGGGATAACAGAGCGTCTGCTGGATGGTAAGATAATAGCATTAATTTTTGAAAAACCTTCTTTGCGTACAAGAGTTAGTTTCGAGGTGGGTATTCGCCAACTAGGCGGAGATACTATTTATTTAAGTCAACAAGATATAGCGTTTGGCAAGAGGGAACCTGTTGAGGACTCAGCTCGTGTACTAGATCGTCTAGTGGATGGTGTTGTAGCAAGAGTGTTTTCTCATCGCAATCTTGAGATTCTCGCGGAGTGCACGACGATACCGGTCATTAATGCGCTTTCAGATTTGGCTCATCCATGTCAAGCAATTGGCGATATGCTGACTATATTAGAACGCAAAGGCAGACTTAAAGGTCTGAATATTGCCTATGTGGGAGATGGCAATAATATAGCAGGGAGTCTGGCTTTAGCTTGTGCTTCTGTTGGTGCTAATTTCACAATTGCTTCTCCGTCCGAGTATCGCATACCAGATGTAGTTTGGGAAGATGCCTTATCTAGAGCTTCAACTACGGGGTCACGAGTCCTATGGGAAGAAAATGCTGAAGACGCCGTAGCCAACGCTGATGTCGTTTATACTGATGTATGGATAAGTATGGGGCAAGAGATCGAAACAGAACAACGACTAAAGACCTTCTCTAGTTATAGAGTGAGCGAAAGCTTAGTAGAAGGAGCGAAAAAAGATTTTTTATTTATGCATGATATGCCAGCTCATAGGGGCGAAGAAATAACGAGTGGAATGCTCGATCATCCGCAATCAGTTGTATTCTATCAGGCTGAGAATCGCTTACATGCTCAGAATGCTATATTGAAGGAACTCTTTGAAAGGTTTTGATAAACGGGGCTGAATCTTTCATTATTCGTTTCCCTGGAGAGCATTAGGAATTTGTAGGTATGTCTTCATTTCTGAAGACATACAGTGCGAAGCACGGGTATTATGTTGTTTAAGGTGAATCCATCAAGATGAGAAGTTGATATTATATGCAATCAGAGTTGAAACCTCTTGTAGCAATTGTTGGGCGACCTAATGTAGGTAAGTCCACATTATTTAATCGATTAATTGGACGGCGCAGTGCGATAGTGTCTGATGTTGCTGGAACCACCAGAGATCGTGTTACCGCAGACACTGAGTGGGCAGGCCGTTCGTTCATACTTGTCGATACTGGTGGTCTAGAATTGTTTCCAGAGACTGACTTATGGAAGCAGGTAAAAGCCCAAATTGATGCGGCTATAGACGATGCTGATGTTATAATCATGGTGGTAGATTGCAGTGTAGGAGCCACTCCAGCAGATCGAGACGTGGCCCAATCCTTACGGAGAACGAGGAAGCGTGTTATTCTCGCGGCGAACAAGGCAGATAATGACACAAGGACGAATTCATCACTGGAATTTTACGAATTGGGAATGGGTGACCCTATACCGATAAGTGCTTATCATAATTTAGGAATAGAGGATTTAATTTCCAATGTTGTTTCATCCATAGATGTTCGAAATGAATACATAGAGCCAAAAGCTGATATGCGACTGGCTATTGTTGGGCGCACTAATGTTGGGAAATCGATGCTGGTAAATTCAATTACTGGCAATAGCAGATCTATTGTCACTAATATTCCTGGCACTACACGGGATGCATTAGATACATTGATATATCATAACGGAGTGTCGACGCTATTGATTGATACTGCAGGAATACGTCGTCGTGGAAGTATCGAACCAGGTGTTGAACGCTACAGTGTACTAAGGGCCATCAGGGCTATTGACAGGGCCGATGTTGCTATTCTAATTCTGGAGGCCCCGCAGCTTGCCACAAGCCAAGATACCCACATAGCCCAGTTCGTTTTAAATGCTTTTAAGGGAATCGTAATAGTAGTCAATAAATGGGATCTTGCATCTGAGTTGGGTTTAAATAAAGAGGATGCTTTGGCAAAAATTCGTCAACGATTTAAATTCATTGACTATTCGCCGGTATGTTTTACGTCGGCTTTGAATAAGACGGGTGTATCCGATGTCTTAAATACTGCTAAATGTGTTTACGAAGAATGGACCAAAGGACTTCCAAGATATGATCTTCGAAGAACTGTCATGAATGCTATCTCCGAACATCCACCGTCTCTTACCGGAAAAAAATCTCTTAAAATATATAGTGTAGTTCAGGATCATACTGGCCCGCCGAGTTTTACTTTCTACGTCAATCGGTCAGACATGGTACACTTCTCATACAAACGGTACCTAGAGAACTCCTTAAGGGCTGTATATGAATTCAAGGGAAGTCCTCTTAGAATGAGATTCAAAGGTAGAGGCGAAAGATGATCGATTACCTGTTCATGATTCTGGTGGGTTATCTAATGGGTTCCATACCCACTGGATTAATCATCGGCTGGATTTTCAGACGAGTCGATGTACGAACTTACGGGAGTGGCAAGACTGGTATGACGAATGTTCTACGCACAGCCGGACTCCCTGCAGCCAGTCTAGTATTATTTTTGGATATGGCTAAAGCAATTACAGCTGTAGTAATTGCGAGGATTATTCTGGATTCGCCGGGTGTGGAGGCAGCAACTGCGGTTTTTACACTAATTGGACATTGTTGGTCTGTCTTCATAAAATTTGGTGGAGGACGAGGGACAGCACCTGGATGGGGCGCGCTAATTATCCTGTCTCCTATAGCAGGTGTGGTAGCTACTGTCGTCGGACTCTTCTTGGTTTGGATGACAAGGTATGTTTCTATTGGGTCACTGGTAGCCTGTTGTTTAGGATGTGTCACTCTTATCATCCTGGCAATATTCGGAAATGTTCCTTCAGAATATATCCTGTATGGAATAGTTGGTGGTCCTCTTGTGGTTATAAAACATATCGACAATATCAAAAGACTGATAAAAGGTACGGAACGCAAATTAGGACGACCCGCCGATCCAATATAATGAGAGGTTTTTCAGAAGGTGCATTAAGGTTACTATGGCCAAAGTTGGTATAATAGGTACAACAACCTGGGGTACAACCTTGGCTATTACATTAGCACGAAGTAATGTAGCAGTGTTATTGTTGGCGCGTGATGAGAAAGAGGCATACGTTCTAGACCAGAAGAGAGAGAACGCCCGCTTCATTCCTGGTGTAAAATTTCCTAACAACCTGACTGTGACATATTCCCCAGAAGACGTTATTGCTGGTGTCGATATAACCTTAATCGCAGTCCCATCTAGGTCTTTCAGAAAAAATATACAGGCGATAGCGTCATTTGCTAATCCGCACAGTCCGATAGTTAGCGCGACTAAAGGACTGGAAGTTGGAACTTCTAAACGGATGACTGAGATTTTGAAGGAGGAACTAGGCCTGAAATGCGTTTGTGTCTTATCCGGCCCCAATCTAGCAAGTGAAATAATTCAAAACAAACCTTCGTCAGCCGTAATAGCTTCCCCATGTAATGATATGGCTGTTCTGGCACAGTCCATCATGAATTCCAATAACTTCCGCGTTTACACTACTGATGATGTTGTTGGTGTTGAACTAGGAGGGGCATTGAAGAATATAATTGCTTTAGGATCTGGGGTATGCGATGGATTGGGATTTGGGAATAATGCTAAAGCAGCTTTCATAACTAGAGGCCTTGCAGAGATATCCCGGTTGGCAGTCGCCTCCGGAGCGAATCCTTTGACGCTGGCAGGGCTATCTGGCATGGGTGATCTCATAGCTACTTGTTCCAGTACTTCAAGCCGAAACCACTTTGTTGGCGTTCAACTTTCAAGAGGGATGAATCTGGCTGAAATAACTGAAAAAATGGATAACGTGGCGGAGGGAGTCGACACAACTTTAGCAGCTACTCGTCTTGCTGACAATTTGTGCGTAGATATGCCAATAGCAAACACCGCATATGACATCATGTTTCGCGGCCTGTCTGTCGAGAAAGCTATTTCGGATTTATTGGAACGCGTACCTAGAGGTGAGAGATTAGATTAAAGTCATATGTCTGCTGACGGAGTTTTGCGGCAAATCAATCGTGAGTAGGAAATGTTTATATGTGATATTCTCCGTTAAGGCGGTGAAATCAATATGACCAGGAACTCGTGGAATGGATTGATTTGTAAGCGATACCTGTCTCGCATTGATGTTTAAAGTAAGGTTAACGGTTAAAATACGAATATGAGTTATAAAACAAGAGTTTCTCAAAAAAGTTTATGATACGGTCAACCTGTTCAAAGAACAGGCGAAAACCAGGAAACGTAACAATCATGAAATTGATACCTTGTCATTTGTCGCCACTGTTCCAGCCTGGTCTACGATACCATAAATTCCAAGATAGGCTGCATTTAGATTCGGCCTGTCGTTCAAGATGAGTCTTATCATGTCGAAGTCTCGTTCGCCAGTCATTGGGTTTAATGTTGTTATTACACACCTAGGATCTCTAGAGACCACCTTGACCTTTAGTTGATCACCAATTCTAATTTTCTGTCCAATCCATTCATCTTCCTGATAGGCATTACATCCAGATAATACGAAAGTAGGTCTAAATCTCTCACTTTCGAAGACTTTCTTATTTGATGTGAGGTTAGAGATGTGTTCGATTGTGGATTTAGACATAATCGCTATGGGGAATTCATCATAGGTAGCTCCTGGTTTATGAGTTCGCACAATTCGTAGTGATCGCCCGCAATAATTTGATAGTTTATTGCTCCATGAGCCTTCTAAGATGTCACCGGTAACTCTACGTCCCCACATTATCACTTTGACTGTATCTTTCGAGACAATAGTATCCTCTAGAGTTGAACCGTCTGGAAATTGGAGTGATAGCTTTCCCGAATTGGGACAATAATCGGATAATATTTGAGTCAGTTTACCAATCTGTCGTTGAGTAACTAATTTGTTGGCGTCGTCTAATAGAAAGAATCTCCTGTCTTCGGGGATGCCTGTTTTAGATACGTAAACTTTATCACGGTTAATAAGACCTAATGACTTAACAGGCGATATGTGGATCTTTTCTATGGTAATCATATCTTGTCCAAATTATCTCTAACGTGAACATTTACTGCATCAAGGCATTTCTGAATATGGACTTATGGATGGAATTGTCCCAGTTTACCAAAAGCATAACATGTCATGAACTAACCTGACTTAGATCTCCTAATTGGTAAAGAATTATACCGGACGTAATAAGGCCCGCCGTCTCCGACCTTAAAATTCTAGGCCCCAGCGTAACAGGTATAATACCATTGTCTCTGGCGTGCTCTATCTCATCAGATGTAAATCCACCTTCAGGTCCTATGAAAACATTTATGTTATTGGAGTTCCTATCACAACTCCAATTAATTAAGATTTCTCTAAGGGTGGTATCTGATTCATGTTCAAAAGGTATTATGGATAAGCCATTTAAGTTCTTTGTCACGTGTTTAAATTCAGTGGGCTTATTCAACAAAGGAAGTCGACCTCGCCCTGACTGTTCAGCGGCTTCTCGTATTATCTTTTGCCATCGTTCAGTACGCATGTTTGTCTGTTGGGTTGCTTTAAACGCTGCGTTCGACCTAGAGAAATAAGTAGGAGAGAATACCGACACACCCAATTCTGTGCCTTTTTGGAGGACTAGTTCAAATTTGTTTGTCTTCAATACACTTTGATAGAGAGTAATTTTTGATCGAGGTTCGGTGATCGACCTCATTTTATCTATTAACACTCCCTTAATGAGAGTAGGGTCAGTTAAATACAGGGTTACTAGGTATTCAAAGCCTGAATTATCTAAAACAATAACCTGATCGCCTGTTCTAAACCGTAAAACTCTGGACATTTGATGTGCTATGTCACCGGTAAAGATTATTTCGTGCTCGTCGAACTGGTCCGGACGGATAAAAAAGCGATGCATGGTGGTTCTATCCTGGCTTTTTGAAGGCTAGTAAAGCGATCCAATCGCCATCTTCGGTAACCGTGATAAGGCTGAGATGATGTGCGATGAGAGCTTGTTCTACATCCAATCTATGTTCCTTTACAATGCCTGAAGCAATCAATGCGCCGCCGGAGGTTATGTAATCAGCCAAAAGAGCTGATTTCTCCATTATTATTTTAGCTGATATATTAGATACAACCAGGTCGTAAGTATCAGGTCCGATCTCTTCATGGGGGAGGCTACCATGGAAAACGTTTACGATAGAATCTACTTTATTAGCAGCGACATTTTCTTTGCATGCCTTCACAGCCATAGATTCAATTTCTATAGCATTCACATGGCTAGCGCCTAGTTTAGCGGCAGCTATGGATAAAATGCCAGAACCAGCACCCAGTTCTAGAACAGTGGAACTGGGATTAACGTTAGTTTCTAGGAATTGCAGACACATTTTCGTTGTAGGATGATGCCCTGTTCCAAAAGCCATACCCGGGTCCAACTGTATCATTATCTTAGATGTATCAGCTTTATATGTGAGCCACGAAGGACATATGACCAGGGATCTACCAATGTGTAGAACTTTAAAGTGCTTCTTCCAACTATTGGCCCATTCACTTTCTTCCAACACTCTTTCGTGCAATTCAGTTATCGGGCTAAAGTGTGCAACTAGTCTTACTGCAATATCGATCCGATTACGCAAATCTGTAGTAGTATGGTCTATCGGAAGGTAAGTTTTGAGTGTTGCGTTGTAGGATACCGGAGGGAGTTCTCCTTCGTCTGGATTAAATCCACCCTCTTGCTCTATCACAGTCCCACCATGTCCATAACGATAGAATATGTGAGACAAAGGTTCCACATATTCTGATGGGGCAGATATGCTTAGTTCCAACCACTTCAACGTACCTGTTCCTAAATAAGGCGGATACATGATTCTATTGTATAAAAGAGGTGCTCAGAAAAATTAGAGGGCTACTCCTCTTCCGATGAAAAACCTTCTCGTATCTTTCCCAGCCAGCTTTTATCGTCACCTATCAAATCGTTATTGTCCATGGTCTGTGAAAGATCGGTAAGTATCTTAACTTGATCTTTCGTTAAATTACGGGGGATGTCGACTTTCACTTTAATTAATTGGTCACCTCTACGATTACTCCTTAAGTGCGGGACGCCTCTATCTTTTAACCGAAGTACAGAGCCGTATTGAGTGCCGGGAGGAATATTAATATAAGTTTCACCTTCTAGGGTAGGTATCTTCAATTTGGATCCAAGAGTAGCTTGAACAATATTTATGGTGGCATCATATACGATGTCACTTCCCTCTCTCTTGAACAAGAGGTGGGGGTTAATCTTTATTGAGACATATAAGTCTCCAGCACGTCCCCCTCCGAAACCAGGCTCCCCTTCACCAGTCAACCTGATCTGAAAATTACTTTCTATTCCAGCAGGGATAGTCACAACTAATTTCCGATTCGTTCGCTCTTGTCCTCGGCCCCTACACCTAGAGCATGGATCAATGATGATTTTGCCTTCTCCTCGGCAGGTTTGACAAGGGACATCCTGTACAAACTGACCGAAAATATTCTGATGTGAGCGTCGTAACTGTCCTCTTCCTTTACAATTGGAACAAGCTTTCGGTGTGCTTTCAGGTTCAGATTTAGATCCTCTACAGCGGGGACATAACTCGGTTCTCTGTAAGCTTATTTCCTGATCTGTCCCGAAAATAGCTTCTTCGAAATCGAGAGTCAAACTTGTCTGTAAATGTGATCCGTGTCTAGGTTGATTTCTAGAGGACCTTGTACTTGATTGGCTACTGCCACCGAAAAAGGCGTCAAATATATCACCGAACCCTCCAAACACTTCAGATCCGTCGAATCCTCTGGCTCCGCCATTCCCAGTAAACGCGGCATGCCCATATCGATCATATTCTGACCGTTTTCCTGGGTCAGAAAGGATTTGATATGCTTCATTTATCTCCTTAAAGGTTTCTGTAGCACCTTTGTTTTTATTTCGGTCTGGGTGATATTCTAAAGCAAGCTTCCTAAAAGCCTTTTTGACTTCTTCATCGGAGGCGTTTTTTGATACTCCAAGAACTTGATAAGAATCTCGTTTACTGGTAGTCATATAAATACCTATAAATGTAGATATAGTTCATTATAGATGTTATCAACTATTAAGTACAATTTTAAAAACCTTAGGAAACAATGTTGTATCCGAGTGTTTGTTTAGCACAGTATCCTCATTATTATAGTATGGACCTACCTATCAATAAACCTAATAATGCGGCACATAAACCTACTGCTAGGCTGGCTATTATGTTAATTAACGCATGGGTTATATCACCTTCAATGAACTGTTTCACACTGGTCACAGTCAAAGTTGAAAATGTAGTGTAAGAAGCTAAAAACCCGACAGCGATCAATAATCTTAAATTTGAACTTGGTTCAAATTTGGAGTCGGAAAGAGATATGAACACTCCTAGCACTAATGAGCCAGATGCATTGATAACCATAGTCGTCCAAAATGTGGGTTCCACAATTGCACTTAATATACGCTCTAAGCCATATCTTGACAAAGCTCCAAAGGCCCCGCCAATTGCTACTAAAATCAATGTCATCAGATTATAAACCCTTAATAATTTAACAAGACGAGCATACTTTTGCTGAACCAGGTGTGTAGGAGATACTTGTCACTAGATAATAATATAGTTAAATCAAAAAGCACTATATATATTTAAGTCTTAACGTTAACTCGTGAAGGCTAATGATCCAACTATATTCAATCATTTTAGCTTGGAAATTTGCCGTTTTCAATATAACGGAAGGCAGCAATAGCTGCGGTTGCTCCGTCACCGGCACCACTGATTAATTGAGAAGCCGAGTTTTGCCTTATGTCACCTATTGCAAAGATACCATCTACAGGCGTTCGCATCCACAGATCGGTCGGTATGTGACCCCTATTATCTAGAGGTAGTAAATCTTTCAAGTAGTTGGTATGAGGTTCCAGTCCGATGTAAATGAAGATCCCGGACAAACTAACTTTGGATTCCAAATTTGTTAAAGTGTTCGTTGTAACTATGCCTTCAACTAGTGACGTTCCAAAAATATTGTCAATTCTAGTATTGGTTACAATTGTCACCTTGCTGTTAGAAATTAATCGCTTTTGTAGAATCTTTTGGCCAGTAAGTTCGTGATTTTTAATGAATAACAGGATTTCTGAGGCAAATTCAGATAACACTAGAGCCTCATCAATGGCCGAATCTCCGCCCCCAACAACAGCTATTTTCTGGCCAGAAAAAAAGGCACCGTCACAGGTAGCACAATAGGAAACACCCGAGCCCAGGAACTCGTCTTCTCCGGGGATATTCAATTTCTTTAGTGAAGAGCCTCCAGCAATAATAATTGCTTTAGCGGAATACTCTCTTTCAGATGCCTTTACTACCCATTGGTGTCCTTTTCTTTGCAGGGATGTTACTTCCGATAAGTGTATGTCGAGTCCATTTTTAAGAGCGTGGTCCTGCATGAGCGAGGCTAATGTCGCACCAGTAACACCATCAGGGAATCCAGGATAATTTTCGATACTATCGGCGTTAATTATTTGTCCGCCAGTCATAAGACGTTCTAGTAATATTGCCTTCAGACCTGATCGGCAGGCAAAAAGTCCAGCGGATAACCCAGAGGCGCCACCACCGATTATCACTAGGTCATAAGCTGAGTTTACCATTAAAAATTCTCTAAATTAATCCCTCTTGACGTATATCCGTTAGTGCCTTCTCAATGGCATCAACTGTGTCGTCGATATCCTTTTCACTGTGTGCCATGCTGAGGATAAACCTGGTGCCGGAGTCTACGCCATGATTTAGGAGTGCTAGGCTCAGTTGGTGTTCTATCATCGAATTAGACGCCTTGTGAATCGCTTCCAAGGCATTGGTATTTTTTTCAATGTCTGCGTTCTCTGCATCAACTCCGAGCCTTAAGAAGACCAACGAGTCCAATCCATTTGCACAACCTTGTATTTCCATTCGGGATAGTAGGTCGTTTAACCCTTCTTTTAAACGCTTTCCCCTTGCGTCTGTTATTTCATTGACAGGAGTTGTTTTTACGAGATTTAAAGCGGTTGTGCCAGCTGCTGCAGACAATGGATTTGCATTGAATGTACCGTTATGGGCAATTCGTCGAGTCTTGTTCCAAACCGGATCGTTTCTCGTTTCTATCATGTTGATTATGTCGGCCTTCCCAGAAACCGCTCCTCCTGGAAGGCTTCCTCCGAGAATTTTTGCCATCGTTGTCATGTCAGGTGTTACACCGTAGTAGGCTTGAGCACCACCTTTGGAAGTTCGAAAGCCTGAAACCACTTCGTCAAACATTAAAATAACGTTGTATTTTTCGGTGACTTCCCTTAATTCGTTTAGGAAACTAGGCCTAATAGGGAATAGGCCCATGTGAGCACCAGTGGGTTCGAGTATTATTGCAGCTATATCTGAATTGTTTTGTAATGTATGTTCGACGATTGAAATGTCGTTAGGTGGTAAGACTATCATAGTACTAAGAGTTTCTTGTGGTATACCACCAAGACCGTCACTACCTGCAACGAGATAGTCACTCCATCCATGAAAATGGTCATCAAACTTAATTATTTTTGTTTTACCCGTATATGCTCTCGCCATACGTATACCCATCATGGTTGCCTCGGTACCAGAACTGTGGAATCGTACTTTCTCTGCACTTGGAATTAGTTCTCTTACCAATTGACCCCAGAGAATTTCGAGATCTGTAGAGGCACTGTGCATAGTGCCCTTTGATATCTGATTCGTGACTGCGGCTACTATGTCGGGATGTGAGTGTCCTAGAATCATAGAACCGTGACCAGTTCTATAGTCAATAATTCTATTTCCGTCCACGTCCCATTTGTAAGATCCGCTTGCGTGTGTCACATACAGAGGGAATGGATTTAGACGTCTGGCATCGTGGGTAACTCCATCCGGGAATAGGTCCTTAGCAACTGATGCCCTGTCAGCTGACCCGGGATGGGAATTTATATATTGCTGTTCTACCGGAGTTGTCATTGAGAAATCTCCTTATCAGAATGACGATATTTCGGTAATGACAAAGGTGATCGAATTCATTAGCCGCTAATTATATACGTAGCTACGAATAATGTAAACGTGCGGTTTGCAAATTGCTCTGGTACTATGAAGCTCAAATAATAGATCGGGAGTAGGTAATTGAAAAGTTATATCACCCACTTAGAATGCACCTTTTGTTATCGCATTCATAATGCAGATGTACCCCAAAGCGTCTGCGAAGATTGTGGTAAGGTTCTATATCCCAGATATGATTTATCGCTAGCAAAGCGGGAATTCGATCGAAATGTACTTCAACACCGTCCTAAAAACATGTGGCGCTATTTTGAAATGATGCCTGTTAGAGACGAAAGGAATATCCTCACACTCGGAGAAGGACTAACACCAATATTTAAAACTGAACGTTTAGGAAAGCAGATGGGCTGTAGCAACCTGTATCTAAAGGATGAAGGTCTTAATCCAACGGCATCCTTCAAAGCCAGAGGTCTTTCAGCAGCCGTTTCTAAAGCTAAGGAATTAGGAATAACTAAAATAGCTATGCCATCAGCAGGTAATGCCGCAGGAGCCATGTCAGCATACGCAGCCAAAGGTGGTATGGAAGCTCATGTCTTCATGCCTAAAGATGCACCTGAAGCCAATCAAAAAGAAGTACTGATAACGGGTGGCTTTTTGAACTTGATTGATGGATTGATTAACGATGCAGGACGTATTTCAAAGGGAGTAGCCAGGGAAAAAGGATTATTTGACATATCCACATTGCAGGAACCTTATCGTGTGGAAGGGAAAAAGACAATGGGTTATGAGATAGCTGAGCAGATGGGATGGAATCTTCCGGATGCCATTATTTATCCCACAGGAGGAGGCACGGGTATAGTAGGCATGTGGAAAGCTTTTCAGGAAATGGAAGAGTTAGGCTGGATTGGGAATAAACGGCCAAAAATGTTTTGCGTGCAGTCGGAAAATTGTGCCCCTATTGTGAAAGCTCTACACGACGGGTCAGAATTTGCAGACATATGGATTAACGCTAGGACGGTAGCGGCAGGTATAAGAGTCCCCGCTGCTATTGGCGATTATCTTATATTAAGATCAATCCGTGAAAGCGGAGGTGATGGAGTGACTGTAAGTGATGATGATCTCTTATATCAGATGACGCAAGTTGCGTCATTGGAAGGGATTTTCGTTTGCCCAGAAGGTGGCGCTATTACTGCTGCCTTAGCTCAACTACTAGACAAGAATATTCTGACTGAGGACGAAAAAATTCTCTTACTCAATACGGGATCTGGACTCAAGTATTTGGAGCTTGTTTAATTAATATTCGCTACAGTGATTCAGGGGTAGTAAAACCTTAACCTATTCTTTCGAAAATGGTGGCGACGCCCTGTCCACCCCCTACGCACATAGTAACCAGACCGAGCTGTTGATCTGTCCTTTCCAGTTCCTCCATGAGTTTCACCGTTAGAATAGCGCCAGTAGCTCCTACTGGATGTCCTAGGCTAATACCACTTCCATTGACGTTGGTCTTAGCAATATCTAATTCTAACTCACGTATGCAATGCAACGCCTGTGAGGCGAATGCTTCGTTAAGTTCTAATAGATCTATATCATTAATATGCATCCCCGACTTTTCTAGGACCTTTCTAACGGCAGGAATTGGGCCCGTTCCCATCAGGGCGGGGCTTACTCCTGCAACAGAGCGGGTCGTCCATCGTAGTCTGGCTGTTAAATCGAGTTCTTTGGCTTTCTCAGACGACATCACGACTACGGCTGCAGCTCCGTCATTAATGCTGGAAGAGTTACCAGCGGTTACAGAACCACCTTCCTTGAAGGCGGGTTTGAGAGTGGCCAAACGTTCCATCGTCGTGTCACCTCTTGGACCTTCGTCTTGTGAAATGATAAGAGGAGCAGATCGTTTTTGAGGTACAGATACAGTAGCTATTTGCTTCTTGAAAAGATCATTTTGAACTGCCTTCGCGGCACGCTTGTGACTTATCAGGGCTAGTTCATCTTGGTCTCTCCTATTTATTCCAAATCGTTCAGCGACGTTTTCCGCGGTAACCCCCATGTGATAACGATTTACTGGACATTCCAAACCTTCGATCAGACCATCTTTAAGTGTAGAGTCGCCGAGACGAAGTCCGTCGAAGCGAGCACCATAATGTAGTAAGAAGGGTGTCTGGCTCATATTCTCGGTGCCACCTGCTACTACAATATCGGCTTCCCCCGCTATTATAATTTGAGCGGCGAAATTAATAGCTTCGAGACCTGATGAACATTGGCGGTTGATACTAATGGCAGGAATTTCTTGAGGGATACCTGCCCTTAGGGAGGATAATCTAGCTGCATATCCTGATTCTGCGGCTTGAAGAGCGTTACCTATAATAACCTCATCGATAAATTCTGGACGTAGTCCAACTTGATCTATAGCGGCTTTTATGGAGACTGCTCCTAAATCCGCAGCAGATACATCTTTAAATACACCTCCGAATTTACCTACAGGTGTTCGCGCTCCACTTACAATTACAGCATGTCGCATCTGTATTCTCCGTTTAGTGGTAGCTTTTATTGGCAAAAGTCAATAAAAGCTACCACTATATTTGTTATTTGCATGACAAGAATTTCGAAATTGTATGGCCAGTTAGGATTGTATGCTATGAATGTCAACGAGTCTACACCACATGGGTGTAGCCTACTGTATAAAAGTTTTGTAGGAACATAACATAAGTATTTTTATGAGATAACTTGGGTTTGAGAAAGTTAAGTAGCTTCTTTATTGACTAGTTTAAGGCGTAATTACACAGATTTTGTCCTCGAGGCACTGAGATAGAGAGATGTCAATTGACACTTTGCCAATCAGTAGTGTCTTCTAAAGCTAACAAGTGTTAGTAGGAATGAGCAATCTGTCTTAAATTGCTCCCAACAGACGCCTATGTTACTCTTACGGTCACTTTGAAACGTGGAGTCACCATATGTATGTTGTGGGGACTGCTGGTCATGTTGACCACGGTAAGTCAACACTAGTTGAGAGACTCACTGGAATAGATCCAGATAGATTCGCCGAAGAAAAAGAACGAGGGATGACTATTGATTTAGGCTTTGCTTGGTTAGATTTACCGAGTGGTAACCAAGTAAGTGTTATTGATGTCCCAGGTCACGAACGTTTTATTAATAACATGTTAGCAGGTGTTGGTGGTATAGATCTGGCTTTGATAGTAGTGGGTGCTGACGAATCCGTTATGCCACAAACGAGAGAGCACCTGGCAATATTAGATCTTCTTCAAGTCAAACATGGATTGGTCGCTCTAACAAAAAGTGATCTCGTAGATAACGACTGGCTTGAACTAGTGGAAGGTGATATTCAAGAAGCTCTCAAAGGTACAACGTTGGAAGGAATCCCCGTCTTGAGGGTTTCAGGCGTAACGGGAGAAGGTGTACCTTCTCTGATTTTAAAACTTGATAGCCTGTTACAAGATGTACCGACTAAGCGAAGTATAGGGAGACCGCGTCTTCCCATTGATCGCTCATTTACGGTACAGGGATTTGGTACAGTAGTAACGGGCACCCTAACGGATGGTTCTCTGCGTGTTGGGACTGAAATGGAGTTAGTGTTGTCTGGTGAGAAGACCCGCATAAGAGGATTACAAACACACAAACGAAATCAGACTCAGGCTTTTCCAGGAAACCGGGTAGCTGCCAATTTGAGTGGTATATCTCCAGATAAAATTAGTCGCGGTGAAGTGATGGCGGCTCCAGGCTGGTTAAACCCTACCACGGCGGTTGATGTTAGTTTGAGAGTTGTGGCTGATTCGCAATTTCCCATATCACATAACATGTTTGTGACCGTACACTCAGGAAGCAACGAAGTGATAGGGAAAGTTCGATTACTGGATAAACAACGTTCTGATCCAGGAGATATCACGTGGGCCCAGCTTAAATTAAATTCTCCTATAGCCGTTGTAAAAGGCGATTACTTTGTTGTAAGGTCCAATAGGACTACACTCGGCGGTGGAACTATAGTGGACGCTCATGCTCGTCGTCATAGGCGAATGCACTCCCCTACTCTGGGAAGACTAGAGATCATGTCAAAGGGATCTGAAAGAGATATTATTCTAAAAACCATAGAAATGTCAGAGCCCTGCGAGTTTGGAGAACTGGTTTCCAAGGCTAATCTTGAGTTCGATGACACAAAACATATGATAGAACAAATGGCATCAGATAGCCTGTTGGTAGTCCTTGGACAAAAAGTTGTCAGATCAGGTGCCTACATATATACAAAGACAGGATTTGATAGTGTTGTCGAGGAGGTCATCAAATACTTGAAGGATTATCATGGAAAGTTTCCTTTGCGCAAAGGAGTCCCAAAAGAGGAGGTTCGCAGTAGACTAGGTATGACACTTCAAATATTTAATCAAATACTGGTGATGCTGGTAAAGAATTCAAATTTAGTTGAAAGTGGTGCCATAATTAGACTCAATGAACACAGTGCTAATTTTAGTAAGTTACATCAAGAAGTTGTGAGGCAATACATTAGTCTATTGGAATCAGATAGATTTTCGCCCCCAACAGATGTAATGATTGATCCGGAAGTGGTGAATGCTCTTGTTGATCAAGGTAAAGTAGTGAGAGTGAGTAACAGTGTGACATTCTCGACGTCTGCATATTTGGAGATGGTAAACGGAATTTCCAAATATATCAACGAGCATGGTCAGATAACAATCGCTGACGTTAGGGATATATTCGAAACGAGTCGTAAATACGCTTTGGCTCTTATGGATTATCTGGATAAACAGCGTGTTACTCGTCGTGTGGGAGATGTACGTATACTCCGCTAGTTAGGAATTACATTTGATATGAAAACCGAAAACCAACAACCAAATGAGTTACCAGAACTCGAAATCTCTTTGAGATCCAAGCATTTGCCAGTGTCGTATGTATCTTCCTTGCTAAGAGTTTTACAAGCAGCACTTAGAGAGGTAGGAAAAGATAACGACGGCACTAGAGATGTCTTTTCTATCCAACCGTGGCCTAGTCTTGTTATGTCTAGCAGAATTACAAATGATGAATGGGTATTACAGTTGGTGTTTAAAGAACCGCGTAATGCTAGGCCAATGTATGAGGTGTCTTCACAAACCTTCGAGGCTTTCCTGGAGCATTTTCGTCAGTTCCTAAAGAATTTACCCCAACCTGGACTTTGGGGGAAGTCCATGGCTATAGCACGTGATGAACCTTACGAGTCAGAAGTTATACGACGTATGGATGGCCTTCGCCAGGAATTAAGACGTTTTACAAGGGCAACAGTATCTTTTCGTGGCCAAGTCATTACGATAGAGGGAGACCAACTTCAAATCGATTGAAGTTACAAGCGATTCAAATTTCATGTCTGATCTACTGCCCATTAATTTTGATAGTTTGGTAGAGTCCTTTGCTTATTTTAGACACATGATTTACCAGTTTCTGGATTCACCTATTTGAGACATCACAATTTGCTTTCACAGTCCCATTTTCTTAAGAGCGGAATCATCAATACCGAAATGATGGGCCAATTCGTGGAAGATGGTCGTTTTGACGTTCTCTATGATGTCTAATTCGTTGGTAGATATAGCTTCTATGGATTTCTGGAATAGAGTGATCTTGTCAGGAAGAACCATGTCATACCCAAATCGTTCGGTTTGGGGAATCCCTTCATAAAGACCCAGCAAATACTGATCATCATCAATGATGGAACCAAATAGTTGTTCCTTTGAAGGCCAGTCGTCTATTAGGATGTCAACGTTGGCCAAGTTAGACTGAATATCGTTTGGAACGTCTTGCAAAGCTTGATGAACTAGTTTTTCAAAATCCTCGCTATTCATGCTATGGCATTCTCTTCGTTATTTGGTGGTGAGGCTAACAGACTGACAGGAGAATTTATCTCGAATGGACTTAGAAGACCAAGCTTATCACCAATTTCTCTTACTTTTGGCATGACTTCTTGGCCTAATAAACGTATACAGTCCATAGAGTCTTTATGATCGACTTTACCGTCGTTGCCCCAAAGGGCTAAAATGGACGGCCGCGTTTCCTCCATTATTTTTTTTAACTTTCCTACGACTTGATCTGGCGTTCCAGCAATTATCATGCCCAAATGTAGCATATCTTCGAAGGTAGTTTTGCTCCTGAGTTTTTGTCCTTCTGAAGCCCGTTTACGTGACGCAGCAGAAGTGTATCCAGGAGGGCTAAACCATGTTGGATGCCCTAGACCAGTGAATTCACCTTGCATCCACATAAATTCTCTAGCATTCTTAATTGCCTTTTCTTCCGTTTCGGCTACATGGCATCGGATTAGATAACCTCTTTGTTCTGGTCCTGCAACATAACCTGATTTTTCAGCTGTTCGATCATAGAGTTCCCAAATTTGTTTCGTTTGTTCGATACTAGTATTCAAGCATATATAAGGGTATCTATGTTCCGCCGCCCATATGATGGTTTCCAAACTGGCTACTCCTGGAATCCAGATACGAGGATGAGGTTTTTGTAGGGGTAAGGCCCATGGATTTACCACCCTGAATTGGTAATGATTGCCTTCCCACCTAAAAGGACCAGGCTCAGTCCAGGTCTTAATTAGTAAATCATGAGCTTCTGCAAAACGTTCACGGTTATAGGCGGGATTTGTATTGTTAGCAAATTGTTCCGTTCCACCTCCTCTTACGAAGCCAGAGACTAGCCGCCCTTTACTCATCATGTCTACCATAGCTATTTCTTCAGCAGTCTGTAGTGGGTTTTCATTGATGGGCAAGGGGTTACCGAGAAGGACTATCTTTACTCTTTTGGTTACTGCGGCCAATGCCGCTGCAAAAATGTTGACTCTGGCTTGCATGCAAAAAGGGGCGTTATGATGTTCATTTAACATGATTCCATCCACACCCATTTTTTCAGCGTAAATGTACTCTTCTAAACGTTCGTTATACAGTCTGCTCCCTTCTTCTGGGTTGAAGTGTTTATTTGAGAGCATTAAAGCGCTGACACCGCCTGCATTTCGAGCTTCTTGCTCCGGATACGTTGACATGGGCTGCTCTGTAAAGTACATCAAATGCATTGTAGGCCTCCAATACGAGATAGGTTTATTGGATCGAGATCATTGATTACATATCCTAGGCATTTTTAAAAAAATCTATTAGAAGCCCTGCTAATTCGTTCGGTTTTTCCATATCGACGTAATGTCCACAATCCTTAATGATTTCATGTCTGGAATTGGGGAGGATGTCTTTATAATGTTCGCTACAACTTACAGGAACAACTTTATCGTCACTGCCAGACACAATGAGAGTTCGAGTGGTAACTCCAGGTAGTAAATGGGGTAACGACTGATTGAACATATAAGGTTTCCACGCCACACGAACGGTCATTTCCCGATTTAGTTCCCATGATTCCTTCTGTTTATCTGACGGAGTAGGACCAAAAAACTTCCTGAATTTCGAGCTGTCATGGAAACAAAGTTCGACATATTCCTCGGCACTCAGTAGAAATTGATCGATTATTTCTCCAGATTTTGGCTGGAGTCCAACAGGTGATACGAGAGCCATATTCTTAAACTGCTCATGGCACATTGTAGCCATTTCTGCTGCTATCCAGGCACCAATGCCGATTCCAAGTATATTTGTGGAATCTATTCCCATTTCCTTTAATAGCCAGTTTTGAACTAAGGCCATATCCCGTATGCTCCTCATCCATTCAGGGCGACCGGATTTGCCATATCCAGGGAGGGATGGTAGGTAGACTGTGAAATCCTGGGCAAGTCTGTTGTGGAACTCTACCCAACCAGCCCCACCCATATCGTTGTGTAATATGATCAAAGGCAGTCCGGATCCTCCTTTCTCTAGGTAAATATCATTGCCAGCAACTTTAATCTTCAAATTGGTGGTCTCTAATTCACTCATGCTTACCTCGGTCATAAATTTATTTAAAGAGCTAGAAGCTCGGAGAGTCATAATCTTTCAATTACAGAAAGGAGATTGCGGTCTTTAGTTAACTGCGCACCATACTATCTCTGGACCTTCTAGCTGTCAATATGGAGGATTAATCGTAAGGATCTTTTTGCCTGTATATTGTACATAGTTAAAGGTCAGTGCATAATTAGCTCTTATATTTAATCTTTAGCCGAACATATTAACTAGGACCTGTGACGATTCATCCATACGTTATGAGAAAAGGATGCATACATGCAAGTAGAGTACCGCTCAGAATCGTTGGACGATATGAATGCGAACTAGGCCCGAACCTACTAGAGTGAGAAACGATATGATGATATCTAGCATATAGAGCAGCTTATTAGACTCTATATATATGAGTGGTGACATGTGATCCTAAAGGCGGAATTGAAAATTTGATTACTACGCTTAAGCCCTTTTTATCCTTTATAAGGAATCCTCTGGGTTTGTCCCATATTAAGATACAGGATATGAGATTTCTCTGGTTATCAGGACTTTGCAATTCTGTTGGAATGATGGGAGGCCAGGTTGTCCTAGGATGGGTAATTCTCGAAATCACCGAGTCACCATTAATGCTTGGGATTGCTATGGGAATTAGATTCGCTCCTAACTTCTTTTTGGGGATTCTAGCCGGAACGATAGCTGACATGTTTGACAGGCGGAGATTGATGCAATTAGTCAACCTAATTAATGCTCTCGCCAATGGAACCATAGGTATCTTGATATTCCTTGATATAGTCGAGATTTGGCATATACTCACCCTTACGTTTCTTAGTGGCAGTATGATGACCTTATATATGACGGCGCGTTCAGGATTCACGTACGATATTTCAGGTCCAGAAAAATTAGTTAAGGGCTTAGCTTTTACCAATATTGGCATGCGAATGGGAGGATTGATAGGATCGTTAGTATTAGGTGTTATATTAGGAAAATTCGGTGCTGATATTGCATATTTCGTGATGGTACTGTCATATGTTCTTTCAACATTAACCCTTATCCATATTCGTTTTGTCGGCAGGACAGGATTAACCAAGAAGGGAACAGTGTGGGGAAATTTAAGGGACCTTGGGATCGAGGTGCGTCGCAACAGTGAATTGAGAATTCTAGCCGTATTAGTAGCAGTCGTAGAAGTGTTTGGATTTACGTATATGGCATTGTTACCTGTTTTGGCTAAGGATGTACTTAACATAGGTGCTGAAGGATTAGGAGTATTATTCGCTTTTATGTCTGGAGGAGGTATGTTAGGGATTGTTGTATTATCCCTTTTCAAAGATATTAGGCGTAAGGGTTTATTGTGGCTGTTAGTCTTACTAGGATTAGCTTGTGCTCTCATCGGGCTGGGGTTATCAACGAATTTATACTTGGCAATACTCTTTATTATATTGGTTAGTAGTATGACTGGACTATCTGATATTTTTTCACAGAGCCTGATGCAGTTTGCTGTTCCAGATGAATTTCGTGGACGTGCTATGGGGGTTTGGAATTTTGCGATAGGAGTCATGCCTGCAGGTAACATCCAGGCCGGTGCTCTTGCCTCGATGTTTGGTGTTACACTCGCTCTAGTGAGTCATGGTACGCTTCTTGGTATCACGGCAATCGTAAGTCTTCTGGTATTGCCTAAATTACGCAAACTATAAGGCAAGTCGTTAGAGGCATCTATGCTAGGCAAGGCTTAGGCTTAATACATTAGGGATCTATTACCTAGATTTCATGCTCAAATCACTATTAACAGTACTGTCCATTTACTAAAGTGACTCTACTTGAGTTTCCAGTTGAGGCAATGTGAATCAATTATATAAAACACGAGAGGTAACTTAATGAAAATCAGGCCACCGTCAAAAAATGATTTGTACCGTTTAGCCAACGAAAATCATATGGAGTTAAATGATGAGGAACTAGAAGTATTTGAGTCACTAATTAAACCAATGGTAAAATCTTTCGATAAAATTTTTGATATCACATCCACTAAGGAATCAAGTATAACCAGGAATGTTTCGCTTCGAGGCAAGCCGAGTCGAGAGGAAGATCCTTTCAATGCCATTATACGTAGATGCTTGGTTTCTGGCAGCAGGAATGGTAAGTTGGCAGGAAAAAGAATTGGCTTGAAAGACAATATAAGTGTTGCTGGCATACCCTTGACATGTGGATCCACAGTCTTAGATGGATTTGTACCGGATGACGATGCAACGATAGTTACGAGGATCTTGGGAGAAGGCGGGAAAATCGTCGCGATACTTAACATGGACGATTTCGCCTATTCCGGAGCAGGGGCGATAAGTGCTTATGGTCCCATTTTGAATCCGCATGATACTCATTATCTGGCGGGAGGTTCTTCAGGAGGGTCAGCGGCATCTCTATATTATGATTACGTTGATATGACTATCGGTTGTGATCAAGGTGGATCCATCCGTATGCCGGCTTCTTGGTGTGGTGTGGTGGGTCTAAAGCCAACGTTTGGACTAGTTCCCTATACTGGAATAGTAGGAGCAGATGCGACCATCGATCATACCGGTCCCATGGCTCGTAATGTAGAAGACGTTGCCCTGTTATTAGAAGTTATAGCTGGTAATGATCAGAAGGATCCGCGTCAAATTGAATTTAATGTACAATCCTATGTTGGTAATTTGTCAAAAGATATAAGTGGCCTAAGAATCGGACTGGTTAGAGAAGGTTTCGGTCTTAACATATCAGATCCTGAGGTGGATACTTCGGTTCGTCATGCTTTGACTGTCTTGGGTGATTTGGGTGCAGAAATTGAAGAAGTATCAATTCCAGAGCACAGAGATCTCGGAAAAGTCATTGCGTGGGCAATTGCGGCCGAAGGTGGTGCAATGGGGATCCGTGAAAATGGCGTAGGATACCATTCTGGTGGACACCATAATGTCGCATTTGCCAACGTTCTTGGTAAGTCTCGTATCACGAACGGCAATGATTTCCCCCCCAGTGTAAAGATTATGCTCTTATTGGGAACTTACCTAAATCAAACCTATCATGGTAGTGTGTATGGTCGAGCTCAGAACGCTGCTAAAATTTTGCGAGATAGTTATGATCGTGCTTTTCAGCAAGTAGATATCCTAGCTATGCCTACAACTCCCATGAAGGCCCATCAATACAGGTCTAATGCAAGCCTTAGTGAACTTATGGAGTATAGCTCGAATATGTCGGGGAATACCGCTCCAACAAATGTTACGGGTCATCCGGCCATTAGCGTCCCTTGTGGAAAGCCTAGCGGTCTACCTGTGGGCCTCATGCTGATAGGCCGACATTTCGATGATAGTGGCCTATTGAACGCCGCATACACTTTCGAGAGTAATGTCGAATGGGAAAATCTTACTTAAGGAGTCATGTATTGCAGTCGGTTAGCGGACCCATGAAAGAAAATGTAAGGAAAACGTTGATAAAAAGACCGAGATTATAAACGTGGAACTATACTAGAAGCTATGAGGTCATCACTACTTTTATAATGTTATCCTCTCTTTTCTCATACATGTCATGTGCTTTTTTCACATCATTAAAATTCAATCTGTGAGTTACCATTTCACCGGGATCCCACCATCCTCTTGATTTTAGATCCACCATAGCCTCTATATGACTTATGGGATCTGCACTACGACTGGCTGCTATAGGTATGATCGTCGGTGTGCTTTGGTGCAGTAAATTTGTTTGCACAGGAGTAAATTCCCTGTGAGGAGAATACTCACCTTGCATGCCAAACATCAATACGATTCCCATATCGGTAACCAGCTTAAATGCCGAATTAAGACCATCCGGATAGCCAGTAGCTTCAACCGAAATGTCCGCCATTGATCCTTTTGTTATTTCAGCAACTGCCTCTACCACATTAGTATTCTCGGGATTTATTGTGTGAGTGGCCCCGAACTTTCGGGCATATCCGAGACGGTAATCCAGAGGATCAATGGCAATGATTTGTTTAGCTCCTGACCTGGAAACTATAGCTGTGAAAGAGAGACCGATGCTCCCTTGACCGACGATTAACACCACCTTACCTAAAAGGGATCCCGCTTTCTGGCAGGCATGTATTACGGTTCCAGCAGGTTGGCATGTAACCCATTCTGTAAGATCTCCCGTGTCTGGTACGGCTACCATACGACCCGAGTCGGTGGATAGATACTCGACCATGGCGCCTGTACCATCGAAATTAGGGAGAGCAATAACACGTTGTCCCACCTTAAATTTATCTGATCTTGATTCAACTACTGTACCTGCAGCTTCATGGCAAGGTGATCCAACACCTAAGGGATATCGTTCCTCTGGGAAAACCGGATCATAAAAATGCCTGATATCACTACCGCATACAGACCAGCATTCGAGTTTGATCAGGCATTGTTCATCCCCAATTGCCGGAATATCAACATCGATTATTTCAAATTGTTTTGGTCCGTTTATACGAGCTGCTCGCATTATAGGATACACCTCTATCTATTGAATATATAACAAGTTATATATTAACATAAGGTGAATTTCAAGCTTCATTGCTGTTCAAACGAGATGTTGTAAAAGAACTAACGGTAGTAAGGAGTATCATGAACGTTATCAAGAAAAACCAGAACGCTGAAGAAGACATGTCTGAAGCGCCTATATTTTTTGGAGGCAAGGTGGGTAGGCGTCCAATTGTGGGTGAGAAGGATAGTAGGTACTTTAATTTCAATATTGTGAGCTTTGCTAAGGGTGCACGGAATAAGTTTCATAGTCATACTAGTGATCAAGTGTTATACGTCACAAATGGCACCGGCATTATAGCTTCTGAGACAGAGGAAGTTGAGATAAATGTGGGCGATACTGCTTTTATCCCTGCTGGAGAGAAACATTGGCACGGTGCCACTTCCGAGGGCGAATTTTCCCATATAGCTCTGCAGAGTGCGGATAGTACCACTACCATTCATGATTAGGTTAACGGCACCGGAGTGATGGCGACGAGGTTTGCTACGCGGTTTGTAGTACCTTGAAAGCCCTCTCGCTTGAGCCTCAATAACGAATGGAGCTTAAGACACAGGTGGATTATGGTGGATCCATGGCTTTGCCTTCTCAAAAGCGGCCGAAGCAGCTATTACTGTTGTTTCGGCGTCTCTTTTTCCCACTATATGTAAACCAATAGGTAATCCTGTTGAGGAGAAACCGGCTGGGATGCTGGCCGCTGCGTGACCTATTGCATTAATAGGATAAGTGAAAGGATGAAAGCCAAAATATCGGTGGGGATAAGCAGGCTTTCCAGCTACCTCTGCAGGAAATTCACCGACCCGAACACCGGGTACGGATAGGGTGGGTGACAGTAGTAGATCATACTCGGTGAATACATCGTCCATTTGCGATCTAAGTCTATCTATCAGACCAAGCGCTCTAGCATAGTCCGAGCCGGAGATTTTCGATCCAGCTTCTATAAAAAATCTGGAGAATTCAGTCAGTTGTTCACCATGCGATTCTATGTATTGACCGTAGGATGCGTATGCGGCAGTTTCATAGATGGGTCCATATGCGTCGTACGGTGATTCTAATCTCAAGTCTATGGTTTCTATGTGGCACCCTAGATCTTCGAATGCCTTTGCTGCTTTCTGGGTTACTTCATTTACTTCCTGATCTACATTCGCGAAGCCATAATCCGGACTCCACGCTATCCGTAATCCGCGTATGTCTTTATTAACAGCTGCGAGAAAGTCGGGTGTAGCCTCACGCAATGATGAGGGATCTCTAGGGTCGTACCCAGCCATAACTTGTAAAAGAAGAGCGGAGTCTTTAACGGTCCGACTTAGCGGTCCCTGTTGGCCAAATATATTAAGAATAGGTGGTGTTTGGATTCCTGTGTATCCGGATACTCTGCCTTGAGTTGGCTTTATGCCGTAGATACCACAGAAACTTGCGGGAATACGTATTGAACCTCCTCCATCTCCGCCAGTTGATAAAGCACATAAACAAGCAGACATGGCTGCTGCGGCTCCACCACTCGACCCTCCTGGAGTATACTCAGTGTTCCACGGATTACGACCGTGATCTCCCAAATTGTTTGCACATGTGCCTACCAATCCAAACTCGGGAGTATTTGTTTTACCAAGTAATATTGCTCCGGCTTTCCTAACTCGTTCCACCACGGCTGAATCTTTGTCAGGAATTCGATCTTGGAAAACAAGCGACCCTGTCGTTGTTCTTACTCCTTTGGTCATTTGCGTGTCTTTAATAGAAATTGGCAGGCCATGTAATGCACCTAATTCTTCACCCTTCATGATGGTTTGTTCAGCAGTTACAGCCGTCTTTAATGCCTCATCTTCCATTGTAAGCAGGTAAGAATTTAATTGCGGATCTAAACGTTCTATACGCCTGAAATAAAGTTTGGTTAGTTCCACGGGCGATATCTGCTTGGAAGCAATCAAGTCTAATAATTCGGTAGCAGGTAAGAATACTAAGGTTTCGTCCATTGCGCGAAGTCTCCTTACAAATAATAATGGTAAGTATCGTAGGCAATAGAATTATCCTATGGGTCAAATCGTTATGTGTCAAGGAGAGGATTACTATCGGTAAGTTTCGTGGATTCAAGTAGGGAGACTAGCTTTTTGGGGATCAATATAAACTGCCTTATAGAAGAGCCATATGGTAACATTTGTATCTATATAGATCAGAATCAGCGAGGAGAGAGATGAAAATCATTAATATCGAAAGTTTATTAGTTGATGCCGGATGGCGTCCTTGGATTTTTGTTAAGATTGAGACAGATGAAGGCGTTACTGGTTATGGTGAATGTAGTGATGGTAGGAACCCACATGGTATCGTGGGAACTATTAAAGATCTGAAACCATTGCTTATAGGGAAGGATGTCCGACCTTTTGAAATGCGATTTTGGGATATGCTGAGAGGTACTAGACAAAGCCCTGGCGGCATAGCAGCAAAGGCAATTGCGGGTATAGAGCTGGCTTTAATAGATATTAAAGCGAAA
>CAUZEB010000008.1:0-26906 GCA_963578655.1 Dehalococcoidia bacterium
AAGTAGAGTGTAGAGCAACACCAACAACTCCGGTGGCTGCACCTCTCCTCGACTCACCTACATTTAAACTTTGTGGCGAGGAACATCCATTGAAAGGTCCTGGCTCAGGGGCTGTTTCAAGAAACACGAGTCCAGCCAATGCGACTGGTTTGCCTGCAATCAGTATACCCTGCGGACTAACGGCTAAACAAAACCTTCCCATAGGTTTACAATTAATAGGACGACCTTTCGATGAGAAACTACTATTCCGCCTCGGCCATGCATACGAACGTACTTCACCAATGCGTATGAAATACCCGCCGCTGATTGACGCCCAATGTTAATTTATATCAGTCAAGGTTGTCCTTATTTAAACCTTCTACAAAAGTGACCTCATCTTCAGACAGAGTTTCTAGACTTAGTAATTCCGGCCGTCTCAGTAATGTCCTTTTAATGGACTCCCGACGTTTCCAACGGGATATCTCCGCGTGATTTCCTGAAAGTAGGATTGGAGGAACTTTCCATTCACGAAATTCAGATGGTCTAGTGTATTGGGGATGTTGAAGGAGTCCGGTTGTAAAAGAATCGTCCATAACAGATTCAATTGATCCTACTACGCCTGGGATTAATCTGGAAACGGCATCCACAACGACCATGGATGCTAGTTCCCCTCCCCCTAACACATAATCTCCTATACTTATTTCATCAGTTACTAGATGTTTACGCACACGCTCATCGATACCTTCGTAACGTCCACATATCATAGCTATCTCATCTAGCTTAGCTAAGTCTTCGACTATAGCCTGCGTCAATCGACGACCCTGGGGGGAAAGTAATATGATTTTGCTGGATTCGTTAATAACCCCAGATTTATATTCATCTTCCACAGCCTCAAATAAAGGTTCTGGTTTCATAATCATCCCAGGACCACCCCCAAAAGGATAATCATCAATAGTGCCTCGTCGATCGCGGGCATATTTACGAATATTAATTAACCTCACTGTTATAAGTTGATTCGTTATAGCCCGAGCTATAATTCCTTTTGATAATGGTCCTTCAAACATATCCGGAAATATTGTGAAGATATGGAATTTAATTGACATATCAGCCATCCTTATGAGTACGCCAACCTTTTATCATTTCGAGAGCGTGAGGAATCGCTGGTAATGCGACTTCCAAAGTCTCAGAAACAGCCTTAGGACTCCCTGGGAGATTGATTATGAGACACCCCCTCCGAACTCCAGCAATGGAACGACTCAGCATGGCGAAAGGCGTTTTGCTAAGCGTCTCTATCCGCATTGCTTCGGCAATACCAGTAACCTCTAAATCAATAATTGCCTTAGTCGCTTCAGGAGTCACGTCCCTGGGACCGAGTCCTGTACCACCTGTCGTAAGTATGAGATCGATGTCTTCGCTATCAGCCCATAACCTTAATTTGTCGGAAATTATATCTTTTTCATCAGCTATTATTTCTCTGTAGATTTCTCTAAAACTCTGTTTCATCATGATATCGCTTATCACGTCACCACTGACATCTTTACGATCGCCTTTAAAACCTGAATCACTTATAGTTAATATAGCTAGTTTAAATATAATAAGACCTCCATCTGAGTATATTAGAATGTTTTCACGTTCTTAAAAAAAGTTTGTTAACGGCACTGAGTTTACAAACCCGCGGAAAAAGATATACGAATTCACCTTGCATAGGCTTACCCGCCTCTGGGAAACTCAGTGCAGACCCTAAATTTTCCTTGAATTCGACCGGAGATCGAACTAATTTTACCACGCCTCCACAGTATTGGACTAATAGATAGGTCCCTCAAGTCGCTGTACCTAGGTCATTTGCGTGTACGGTGAGTCAGAGATTGTTGTGAATATAATCGGTTCTGTTAAGGATCTCTTATAGAGCTAATGAAACCAGGTCACATACCAGTATTGGAAAAGGAAGCCATTGAAGCACTTCAGGTAAGACCAGAAGGGACTTATATAGACTGTAATTTAGGCCAGGGAGGTCACGCAAATTCAATACTAAAGGCAGTCTGTCCTCGGCCTAGTCTACTGGGGATAGATTTAGACTTTGAGGCTGTGAAAGCATCTAGGGAGCGATTAAAGCAATATAACAGCCAACCTGTCTTGATTCAAGGGAATTTCGCACACGTGGATATATATGCCCGAGACCATGGGTTTTTAGAAGCCGATGGTGTGTTATTCGATCTCGGCCTTTCGTCCGTTCAGTTAGAGAACGGCTACAGAGGGTTTAGTTTTAGGAGAAATGCCCAATTAGATATGCGTTTCGATACAGCACAAGATCTTACTGCGTATCAGGTAGTAAACGAGTATTCAGAACGAAAGATATCGGATATTATCTTCGAGTTAGGAGAAGAACCCAAGGCGAGACATATAGCCCGTGCGATTGTATCCAAACGTCCGGTTAAAACAACAACAGAGTTAGCTTATTTAATAGAGGGTATTGTGAGAAAGTCTGGGTACAGCAAAATACATTCAGCCACAAAGACCTTTCAAGCAATCAGAATGGCGGTGAATTCTGAAATAGACAACCTCAAATGTGGCCTAGAAAAATCTATGAATGTTTTAAAACCTGGTGGACGAATGGTAGTGATTAGCTATCACTCTCTGGAGGATCGACTGGTAAAACGTATATTTCAGAAGGAATCTACGGATTGTATATGCCCAGTGAAATCTATCGAGTGTATATGCAGCCACAAATCATCAATGAAAATAATTAACCGGAGAGTGATAAAACCTGAGCCGAGCGAAATTAAAAATAACCCTAGGAGCAGAAGTGCTCGAATGAGGATTGCAGAGCGTATTTGACTGAACTGACATTAACAGAATCAACGGTATCACTATCTGAATTAACAATAAACGGAGTACCGGCATGATACAAGAGAAAAGAATATTGTCATCTATCGATGTAGGCACAACTAAGATTTGCACAATTATAAGTGAGAAGTCTTGTTCGGGTGCGCTATCTATCCTTGGTCACGGTGTAGTTCCGTCCATAGGTATCAGTAAAGGTAATGTTATGGACGAAGTGAAAACAGGGGAAGCTATCCGTTCTTCGATCGCCATGGCGGAACGTGACTCTTCAGTAAAAATTGAAAGTGCTCATGTTAGTATCACAGGATCACACATTTCCTTTGAAAACCGCATATCTATATTGGACTGGGTTGGCAGAAATGGCGTGATCACGAAAGACGATCTAAGCCAGGTTCCAAGTACTATTGCCAATTCAATGAACGACACAGGCAAGGAAATTATACACGCTTTGCCTATAGCGTATTCATTGGATGGTGAGTATGGGATCAGGGATCCTCTGGGAATGCATTCTAATCGTCTTGAAGTGCAAAGCCATATTGTTACTGCATCTCCATCCTTGACCAGAAAACTTGTGCGATCTGTAGAAAATGCCGGAGTTAAAGTGCAATCGCTAGTACTCCAACCTCTAGCGAGTAGTGCATCTGTTTTAACAAAAGAGGAAAAGGAACACGGCGTCGCTTTAGTGGACATTGGCGGCGGCACTACGGATGTCGTGGTCTACAGAGAGGGAACTGTATGCTTCTCTTCGGTAATACCTGTGGGGGGAATTCAATTCACCAACGATATTTCTCTAACGTACGATACATCTCGAAGCGCAGCTGAGGATGCCAAGCTAGCGTATGCTAGCACTGAGCCTGAGACGGTAGGCCCAGAAGAACACGTCCGTCTTAACATCGAAGGCAGAAAAACTGAACTAAAAATACCTAGGCACGAACTCTGTCAGCTCACCAAGGAACGCGGTCAAGAATTAGTTCGTTTAATTAAGTTAAAACTAGACGACGCCGAAATAGGAGATTTAACGACATATAAAGTCGTTATGACAGGTGGTGGTTCGATCTTGCCAGGACTAGAGAATCTTATCAAAAGAATGATAACAGAAAATGTCAGGATGGGGTGTCCAAATGGATACATAGAAAATATACCGGATGATCTCAATACTCCATCTTATTCCACAGGTCTTGGAATACTAATCTGGGCAGCAAGCCATACCGTACATGAAGAGCCTAACAGCCGTAAGAATGGCACGGGGAAACCGATGTCGGATAGCGGTAATGCGATAACTAGAGTAATCCATAAAATTAAAGGTGTGTTTCAATAGAAGCTATTTGGGTAATAATTAAGGGAGGATCATATGGCGGTGACTAACAGCCAACCGGATGAAATCGCAAGAATTAAGGTAATAGGAGTGGGAGGAGGAGGATCTAACGCAGTTTCAAGAATGTTTCGTGAGCGTGTGCCAAATGTTGAATACATGGTTGTAAATACCGACTCCCAGGCCTTGGTTAGAAGTGATGTCCCTCTAAAAATAAGGATCGGTGACGAACTAACAAACGGTAAAGGAGTGGGTGGCGATCCTGAACTCGGGATGAAATCTGGCGAAGAAAGTAGGGAAGACATCTATGAGGCTGTTAGAGACGCAGATATGATATTCGTGGCGGCCGGTATGGGAGGAGGGACAGGAACGGGAGCAGCTCCAGTGGTCGCCCAACTGGCCAGAGAAACCGGAGCACTAACTGTTGGAGTTGTTACTAGACCATTTGCATTCGAAGGGATACGACGTTCTCGTGTTGCTGACGAAGGCATTGAAAAATTAAGGGAACAGGTCGATACTTTATTGGTCATACCTAACGAAAGACTACATGTTATAGCGGAAGAAGAAATTACCGCCGAGAATTCATTTAGAATGGCTGATGATGTGTTGCGCTTGGGAGTACAATCTATAGCTGAACTTATAACAGTACCTGGTGAAATAAATCTAGATTTTGCTGATATTCAGGCTATAATGCGCAATGCAGGACCTGCTTGGATGTCCATAGGATGGGGAATAGGAGAACACAGGGCAAGAGAAGCAGCGCAACGAGCTATAACAAACCCTCTTCTGGACGTATCTATCGAAGGTGCAAACGGAGTACTGTTTAATATAACAGGCGGTAGTGACCTCAAATTGTCCGAGTTACACGAAGCTGCGGAAGTGATTCAAAGGGTTGTAGATCCTGATGCCAACATAATTTTCGGCATGGTAACTGACATGAAGATGGAGAACGAGATAAAGTTGATTATAATCGCAACTGGATTCCCAACTTTGGCTACGGCCTCAGAACATGAAGATAAGATTTCGTCGATGTTGCGTGACACCTTAGCTGAAAACGAGTCAGAACTTGATGTTCCGCCATTCCTGCGACGTCATTCAAAAGTCAGGAGGTTGAATCCCTCTCAAATACAGGGACTGATAGACTGACCAGTTCTATGCAACTCAATCTATGATAACGATCAGACTTCCGAAGAGAGGAATCCTTGAAAAACAGGGGTTCCTCTCTTTCTGTAATGGATGTATAACATTGAATGACACATCCGGAATAGCCCTCTTTCCCTCTCCTTCGTCGTTGGGACTCTAAATACTCCTTGTTTCTGAAAAATAACTCGCCAAAATCAATGAAAATGCCTCGATTCTGCATTGACACACGCAATATATAGCGGTATCTTATTAAAGAACCACGACAACTTGTAGATTGTGACCATCACTCATAACTGCACTCATAACTACACTCAGGACTTTATAGTATGCTTTGTCCGTACTGTGGCAATGGTGATTCGAAAGTAATAGATTCAAGAGACTCAAAGGAAGGCGTCCGACGACGACGTGAGTGTTTTCTCTGCAGCCTCAGATTTACTACATACGAGCGCATACAAACCCGAGTTCTGATGATTATAAAGAATGATGGTAGAAGAGAGGATTTTAGCCGCGATAAATTGAAAATCAGTCTGACTAAGGCTTGTGCGAAACGGCCACTCCCCATAGGCAGTATCGAAAAGATGATAGACGATATAGAAGCTCAATTAGCTAGTTTAGGCAGGGCAGAAGTACCGTCAAAAACGATTGGGGAACTGGCTATGGATAGGCTGAAAGATCTAGACAGAGTGGCTTACATAAGGTTCACAAGTGTGTATCGTGACTTTACTGATATAGAAAGTTTCAAGGGGGAGGTTGAAGATCTTTTAGTGCAGAACGAAAAAGAAACATCCGCAAATCAACTGTCCTTTTTAGAAGATTTTGGCGGAAATGTTCTTTCTAAGCAGCGTCGTAGAGATGGCAGGCGGAAAGACTCTCACTCTGATCCTCATAATGGTTAATGGTTGCCTCTAATGAACATCTAACGCTTGAATATACATCTGAGAGGTGACCTTGTCTGTTTGTAAAGACCGTAAGACGATAGCTATAGGCGAAATAATTACGGATCCGAATCAATCCGACCTCTTTGATATGATCTGTATATGAATCTTTATTTTCATTCTCAGGAGTCCTAGAAATGATAAAAAGCGGAACGTCTGATAGATTACCTTATCCTTCCAGCAGTGATGATAGCGATAGAAAGTTCCTAGAGAATGTGATGTTGAAAGCTATCCAATCGGGTTTAACGGCTGAACAAATTGAGGCTTTGGCGCAATCTTTAGAAGAAGGAGAAGGCTCACAGCATTCTAATACAAAGATTACGCAACTTTCTGATAATGCGAGAATAATTTTGGAAAAGCGTTATCTGAAGAAGGATGATCAAGGAAACCCGGTGGAGGAGCCGGATGATTTATTCCGCAGGGTGTCTAAATCAATTGCACAGGGTGAACCAACGGCTGAATTACGCACAGAATGGGAAAGGAGATTTTATGACCTCACGTCTTCTTTGGACTTCTTGCCTAATTCTCCCACTCTTGTAAACGCTGGCAGAGGTCTGGGATGTCTCTCAGCATGTTTTGTGGTATCCCCAGAAGATACCATGGACTCGATTATGAAAGTGGCATACGATGCAGCAATGATAGAAAAATGGGGTGGTGGCATAGGCTTTGGATTTTCAAACCTAAGACCGAAAAGTGACAAGATCTCAACGACCCACGGTGAGGCATGTGGCCCCATAGCTGTTATGAAACTTTACTCTTCTATAGGTGCGACTCTTACTCAAGGTTCGTTCAGATTAGGAGCCCATATGGGCCAACTTCGAATCAGTCATCCAGACGTGCGCGAGTTCATCCATTGTAAAGACCGAGACGACACATTACAAAACTTCAATATATCCCTTCAGATAACAGATGACTTCATGAAAGCTGTCGAATCAGACGAAGAGTGGCAACTGATCAACCCTCGGAATGGTAATGTGGTAGACAGACTACCGGCTAAAGAGATTTGGAGCGAGATATGTGAGTCTGCATGGAAAACTGGAGATCCAGGGGTGGTTTTCATTGATAGGGTTTGGGAAACCGCCCCCAATCCACAAATGGGTTTAATTGAAACAAGTAATCCTTGTGGTGAAGAATTTTTAGAGAATTATGGTAATTGTTGCCTAGGTTCAATAAACTTGGATCACCATATAGATATGAATGGAATTGATTGGATCAAACTGGAGCAGACTATCAGGACATCCGTCCGTTTCCTCGACGATGTTATTGAAACAAATCGATTCCCCTTACCAAAACTAAGAGAAGTAAACCTTGCAACAAGGCGAATAGGATTGGGAGTCATGGGCTGGGCAGATGCACTGGTTAGGTTAAGTATTCCCTACGACTCGCAAGAAGCACTTGCTCTAGCTGATGAAGTCGGTCAATTTATAAATGACACTGCATGGAATGCTTCAGCCGATTTAGCGAAAGAAAGAGGTCCCTTCCCTGAATACAGCAAATCCGGCCTTAAAGAAAGAGGAATGCCCCCCGTAAGAAACTCCAGCGTTATCACAATAGCTCCTACCGGGACTATTAGCAGACTTGCTGAGTGTTCAAGCGGAATAGAACCTCATTTCGCTTTAGCGTGGTGGTCAAACGTCCTATGGAAAGACCATGAAGGAACAGCAACCCGATTATTGGATGCACCTGTATCAGTGAAAGACACTCTTAGAACATATCTTGATAGTGAAGAAAAAGTGACAGCAATTTTAGAGTTAATTGCGTCTAATCCTCTAGACGCAATTAACATCCTCAAAGAAAATGGCGCCGATTCGGCTGCATTTAGAACTTCTATGAGTATCAGCCCAGAAGCCCACGTGCGCATGCAAGCCGTATGGCAAAAACACGTTACTAACTCTGTTTCAAAGACCATTAATTTGCCCAATGATGCAACTGTTGCAGACATTCACAACGCATACTGGCTCGCATGGGAAACAGGTTGCAAAGCAGTTACCGTTTACCGAGATGGATCGAAATCAATGCAAGTTTTGGAAACAGGGAAGGAACTTGCCAACAATAGTAACGAAAAGAACAATCGCTTACTCGTCCCTCGTCAAAGGCCAACTACGATCAAAGGTATAACGGAGCGATCGAGAACTGGTCAAGGTACCATGTACGTAACTATCAATTTTGACGAAGAAGGTAAGCCATTCGAGTTATTTTCTCAGATAGGTAAAGCTGGAGGGACGGAAGCAGCTCATCTTGAAGGATTGTCACGAATGATATCTCTATGTCTGCGTTCGAGTATTGCTCCGCACGAAATAGTCAGCCAATTAAAGGGTATTACAAGTGAGCCTATTTGGGATCAAGGTGTTTTAATACGATCAGCTGAGGATGCCGTAGCTCAGGTACTCAGCAGGCATATAGACAACCCCGCTCCAAAGCAATTGTTGGATAATCAAATAACCAGCGATGAGAGCGCATCCCAACTCGGGCTATTCCCTTCAAATGGAAATGGTACTGGATTGTCTACACAAATACCTACAGGATCGAAGTGCACCAAATGCTCCGGATATGTTATTCACCAAGAAGGTTGTCTACGCTGTCTGGATTGCGGATATACGAAATGCGAGTAGATGACGCTACTTACCAAATCTAATAAATGCATGAGATATTTAACTCTATTAACAGAACTATACTTGCACTCTGAGTTACAATATGACTAACAAACCCTTGATTGCCATAACAATGGGAGACCCTGCCGGCATAGGGGCCGAAGTGTCCACTAAGGCCTTACTGGACAAGTCCATATACGAAAAGTGTAGGCCCTTTATCATAGGAAGCCGTACAGCCATCGCTGACGTTCTTAAGTGTGTAGGCTCTTCAGTTTCAACCAACATAGCATATGATTTAGAAGCGGTAGGGAATAATCCTAATGCAATTGACATATTGGACAACAGTAACTTGGACACATCAGAGATATCATACGGAATACTATCAGCAACAGCTGGTCGAGCATCAGTAAATTGGATACTAGAGGCAGGAAATCTAGCAAAATCCGGTGTAATACAAGCCGTAGCAACAGCACCAATCAACAAAGAGGCTTGTAACCTTGCCGGATATAAGGACGTTGGCCATATGGAGATTTTCCAGCGTCAGACCGGCGCTCTAAATGTGGCGACTATGTTGATAGCCAAGAAATTAAGGGTGGTACACCTAACTACGCATCGCTCCCTCAGATTAGCCTGTGATGCAGTTACTAAGAGTAATGTGTTGGGAAAAATTAAATTAACCAACACATATTTTAAACGATGGGGATTCCCTAATCCTAAAATAGCAGTATCAGCTTTGAACCCTCACGCCAGTGACGGAGGTCTTTTGGGAAGCGAAGAATCTACCGAGATAACTCCAGCTATAATGGAAGCTCAATCTATAGGTATCGATGCTGTCGGGCCCGTTCCAGCCGACACAGTTTTCAATTATGCCATTCAGCAAAAGTATGATGTTGTTATAGCTATGTATCACGATCAAGGTCACATACCTATTAAGGTCCATGATTGGGCTAGTAGTGTTAGTGTAAACTTAGGGCTACCCTTTATACGCACTTCTGTGGATCATGGAACAGCATTTGACATAGCTGGAAAGGGTATAGCAGACCATACCAGCATGATGGAATCTCTTAAAGTGGCTTCAAGTCTGGCCAGTGAAGCCCGTTTACCTTAATAGACGAATGAATCTTAGTTACGAGGAATATTTCACATGAATATTTCATTCATCGGTGGCGGTGTCATGGCAGAAGCAATTATCCGAGGCATTCTTGGAGCCGATATAGTATCATCCCGCAACATAAGAATCAGCGATCCTATTCAATTGCGAAGACAGTACCTTTCAGAAACTTACGGCGTCAGTACTTGTTCTTCCAATGTGAATGTAGTAAACGGGTCTGATCTGGTGATATTGTCCGTAAAACCTCAAAATCTTAGAGAAGTTGTAGACGAAATTAAGTCAACGCTCTCCAGTAAAAACACAGTTGTTTCAATTATTGCTGGAGCGACAATGAAATACCTGTGTAAAGATCTCGGACACAATAAAGTAATTCGTCTTATGCCCAACACACCGGCACAAATTGGGCAGGGCATTACCGTGTGGACTTCATCTAATGAGGTACCTCAAAGCGATATGGAGACAATAAGAAAAATACTTAGAACTCTAGGTGATGAAATTTATGTAGATGAGGAGAAATACATCGACATGGCAACAGCTTTGAGTGCAAGTGGTCCAGCATACGTTTTCATGTTCATTGAATCACTAATAGATGCTGGAGTCTATTTGGGTATGAGCCGTGAAATGTCTCGAAGGCTGACAGTAGAAACCATCCTAGGTAGTACCAAGCTGTTGAAGTCTAGTGATAACCACCCTGCTACCCTTAAAGATATGGTGACTTCACCTGGTGGAACAACAGCCGAAGGGTTACTAGCATTGGAGCAAGGATTATTTAAATCCTCTGTCATGAATGCTGTTATATCCGCGTACGATAAGTCCCGAAATCTAGGGAACCAAAATTGAATGAACTGATTTATAGGTTTATTTCCATCTTGTCAGATGTGCTTTACGTGTCTCTAATAGGCCGGGTAGTACTCTCCTGGCTAAACGTATCGCCTGAGAGCCCAATAGCCAAAATTATTGAACAAATTACTGAACCGGTACTGCTTCCCATACGTCGGATAATGCCCCGGGTAGGTATGTTGGATTTTTCTCCAATGGTGGCCATTCTCCTGATTACAATAATAGTCAGAGTTGCCAGATGGATTCTTATATGAACTCCTCTCTAATTACTCAATTTAGCGAAAGGAGAGCTTCGCCCTTAGTTCACCTTCCGATATACCTCGGATTCCTCTGAACTTATTTCTTCTCCCATATCCTCGCATAATTAAAAAACTAGACATACATATCCTGTGAACTTTAAACAATCGAGACTTTATGATCAGTTGCGTTTTATATTTACCTGGATTCTCCGTTACACACATCTTCAGACAGTTTTTTGAAATCTAACACCATAACTCCCCGATCGTGGAACAACCTGGGACAATTATCATTCAATCTATCAATTGTATATCCGAGTGTGCATTTTTATATATACTGCGGTTTTAAGCATGAGCCAAGACACCTCCATCGATAAATATGGTCTGTCCAGTTAAGAAATCACATGCGTCTGAGCTTAGATAAACAAGGAGACCGCAGAGATCATTCGGGTGACCTCTTCGTTTAGATGGAATATATCTTGTAAGTAAGGATTCATCACCATTTGCGGATGGCTGTGACGTGGAAATCCAACCAGCACCAATCCCATTAACTCTAATATTATCTTTCGCCCATTCCAAAGCCAACGCGGAGGTCATCTGGTGTATGGCTCCTTGACTTACACAACTAGCTACCGCGTTCCTCATTCCTCTAATTGATAGTCCAGACTCAATATTTATTATACGACCTCCACCTTGTCTCAACATATGCTTTCCAATCAATCTACACAACAGAAACCTAGAAAACACATTGAATTCCATAATTATTTTCCATTCAGCAGAACTAACATCATGCAACGGTTTTGCGAATTCTAATAAAGCATTATTCACTAGGATATCTACTCGGTTAAATTTATCCATAACATCATCTAACATTGTTACCACACTATGTTCACTAGTTATATCGGTAATTACAGTCACAACTGTTGTTCCATGATGGCTAGCCGTTTTCGCAGCCTCCATCATGTCAGATTTCAATGAGCCTACAATAACTAAATCCGCACCTGCTTCTGCTAATGCGGACGCTAAGAAAGGCGTCCATCCCCGATTGTCAGCAGTTATAACTGCTGATTTGCCTGACAAATCCCATCCTTTAGATAGATGCATACCTTCACCTTTTCAAATTTTTTATTAACCGAAGTTTATAGGTATTTCTTGACTATAATGGGTCGGAGCATAGCCGCCAGACAGCCCTCCTCCGTCGATGATTAATGATTCACCATTCATATAATCTGATGCTGCCGATGCTAGAAATACCGCACACGGCCCTACTTCTTCTGGTCTTCCAGCTCTTCCTACCGGGATGAATTCTCCTTTTGGCAAATGATCGTTAGATTGTCTGGTCCCTTCCGTCAGGAAATATCCTGGCACCAGACAATTACTGGTAACGCCGTATCTCCCCAAACTAGTAGCCAAAGTCCTGGTCAGTTGAATAACTCCTCCCTTGCTGCAGGAATACATATAGTTATCTCTTCCTCCACGAAGACCAAAACCAGAAGAGACATTTATAATCTTACCTTTCCCTCTTGAGACCATATGTTTAGCCACCGCTCTAGAACAATAAAATGCACTACTAAGGTTAGTATCTATTCCTATTCTCCAATCTTCATCAGTTATATCCCAGATAGGTATTCCTCCATGGGCACGAACTATTCCTGCATTATTAAAAAGGACGTCTATTTTCCCGAATTCCTTCAAGGTCGTATCAATTAACAGATTTACCTGTTTTGGAATAGTGACATCAGTTGTTACAGCGATAGAATTCGCACCAATTTTTCTTATCTTTTCTACAACATTGTTAATAGGTCCTGAACGACGAGCAGCTATAACAACACATGCTCCCGCCTGGGCCATTGATAGCGCCATTTCCTCACCTAATCCTGTCCCAGCACCCGTAATCACAACGACTGTCTCTTTCAGGCTTAATTTGTTCAACACAATTTTTCTCCTTGTCTTAAATAATAGTCACAACTGTAAAGTAACTTCACCTGCCATCACAGTGATCACATTGCCATTGGTCCCAATAATCTCCAAATTCCCCTGTTCATCAACCTTGTCAGCCCATCCTTCAAATATTTGATTCTTCCATCTAACTCGAATATAGGATCCCAGAGTTTCCAATTTTGATGACCATTCAGTCGTGAGTGGGTGTCCTTTTCTAATGAGGTCATAATATTCATTAAAGAACCGTAAGAATTCCTTCATCGCGTAGGTTCGATCGATAATTTGACCTAATTCGTTTTTAATACTTGTCGATATATTGGATATGTCAGAAAATTTCGAGGGATCGAGGTTCACATTGATACCTATACCAATTATGGCATTAATTACATTCTTTGATTGCATATCTGTTTCGACAAGGATCCCAGAGATTTTGCGTCCGTTCACTAGAACATCGTTTGGCCATTTAACAGCAGCATCAAGTCCATAGGAATTAGAAACCATCTTGCAAACAGATAATGCGGCAGCCATATTAAGGAAAGGTAACTGCAAGCCGGTAGGTTTGAGAAATACAGAAAAGGAGAGGTTTTCACCACTCGGAGAGATCCACACTCTCCCATACCTTCCTCTGCCTAATCTTTGTTCTTCCGCTATTACAACTGCCCCTTCTTCTAAACCCTGTAATGACAATCTCCTGGTCTCATCCATAGTGGAATCAAGTATGTTGTAATGTAGTATTCTATGACCCACTGCATAGTTGGTAAAATAGGTAGAGAGCAGGTTAGTATCAAGGTCTGTCTGGGACAAAGGCAATCCATCGCTTTACTAAGAAATCCTGTTTCCGGATGATACTCAAGGTAGCAAGAGAGTGTCAAGAATTCGAATTTCACCTATTTTACCCAACATCAGCATCAATATTGATAGGTAGCGGCTTCGTTAGAAACAACCTTGGTTTGTAATAGTGCTGAAATCAGGATCAGGTTGAACACTTTATCCATTAATTTCCAGATTAACACAGGTGGACAGTGGTCTATCCATCAATCCATTAATTAGGTTTGTAGTAGCAAGTTTTGACATCGCTTTTCTGGTTGCAACGCTCGCACTCGCTATATGAGGAACTATTAAACAATTATCCAAGCCGAGCAACGGATGATTGCTCGGAATAGGTTCCGGATCAGTAACATCCAATCCGGCAGCATATATTTTATTCTCCTTTAAGGCTCTATAAAGAGCCATATGATCTATGATCGGACCTCGTGCTGCATTTATGATCACTGACGATTCCTTCATCTGAGTAAATTGATCGTCATCAAACATATTCCTAGTTATAGGGTTTAGATCCACATGGATGCTTACAAAATCCGATGTTTCTAGCAACTCATCGAAGCTAACATATTTCATGCGAATTTCGTCTTCAAGATCTTTACGTCTATTAATATCATAGTAAACTACATTCATATTGAACCCGATAGACCTTCTAGCCATCTCGAATCCTATTCGGCCCATACCAACGATACCTAACGTTGAACCATAGACGTCCTGGCCAAGAAAATGTAAAGGATGCCAGGTTTTCCATAAGCCATTCTGCACAGCGTTATAGCCAGGTACAACTAATCTTGCAGTCGCCATCAAAAGTGCAAACGCGAAATCCGCAGTGGTATGAGTTAAGACATCTGGTGTATATCCCACAGGGATACGACGCCTCGTGGCTTCAGCTATATCAATATTATTATATCCAACGGCGATTTGGCTTATCACCTTTAATTTGGGACCGACATTATCCATAAATTCTCTATCTATGTCGTCAGTGATCAAACACAGAATTCCACTGATACCTTTTGATTTCTCAAGTAAAGCTTCTCTTGGTGGAGGTAATTCTTCAACCCATAAATCAACTTCAGCTACCTCTTTTATCCTTTCTATATCTTCGGCAAAAATATTTCTGGTTATTAAAACCTTCGGTTTATTCAACCTACCTGCTCCTTATATTAAATCTATGATGATCAAATTAAATAGGAGTCACTCACGTTCACGTACATTTCTTAGGTTGTGATTTATACTGAATAAGCTGTTTCACGAAAACCAATATACAGCCTGCCATCAAATATACGACACCTAGCCACTCCAGGTCACTTCTATATATAACCACACCTGCAACACAAGAGACTCCAAAAAATATTCCCCCGGACCATCCAACATTCTTGGTTATAGCAAATTTAATCAACGCTATTGGAAGCGCTATCATAACACCTAATGGCACCAACCCAGTAGACGCTCCGAATAAAGCTGCCATACCGGTGTTACCCTTGAACTTAAAGAATATAGGGAAAAACTGACCTAACAGCATGCAAAGCATAGACCCAGCAATCCATTCAAGTTCAGCATCCAGTAGTCGTAACGGTAATGTGACGCTCACTCCTTTCATAGTGTCAAATATGAATACGGAGAGTCCATACCCTTTACCGACCTCTCTCCAAATATTAGCCGCACCAGGGTTGCCTGTCCCAACTTTCCGTATATCAACACCTTTATACCTGCATATCAATTCTCCGATCAAGGTTGATCCCAAAACATATGTCCACATCAACCATAAAACATACATTAATTCCGTATTCATTTCCTCACCCGAATTACCCTAACCTGCAGCAATTTGCATTGATTGATATAATGGTCTTCTATATAACTATACAGTATCCTAAATTGGTTAACATTTATTAAAGGTGCTATTGAATAGCTATACTAGTAATCTAGATATAACGTTCTGCATTCAGAAAATAGCCTGGACGCTAACGATTGATTAACGTTCCAGAAAAATTGAGAGGAGTATTATATGAAAGGTGTAAACGTCGTCGCCGAAATTCTAAGAAGAGAAGGAATAGAGTTCCTCGCATGCTATCCAGCTCAGCCTCTGATAGAAGCCAGTGCCTTAGTGGGCATCAAACCTATACTCTGCCGTCAGGAACGTATGGGTATGGCAATAGCTGACGGATTTAGTAGGACCACTAATGGCAAGCGGCTTGGTGTCTTTGCAATGCAACAGGGGCCTGGTTCAGAGAATGCCTTCCCTGGTGCTGCTCAATCCTTCGCTGACAATGTACCGGTTTTGTTGCTGCCTGGCGGTGAGTCAAGAGACAAAGCATTTATACGTCCTAATTTCAGTGCGATAGAAAACTACGGTAATGTAACGAAATGGCTTGCCAGAATAGATAGCACCGATCGAATACCGGAACTTATGAGACGTGCTTTCTATCAGCTTCGTACAGGGAAAGGGGGACCCATTTTACTAGAAATTACCCGCGATGTTTGGGAAGAGGAGTTGAGAGGTGAACTGGACTATAAACCAGTTAGAGGAAACAAAACCGCACCGGATAAGCAAGATGTAGCTGAGGCCGCTCGAATAATCATTGATGCTAAAAACCCCGTTATACATGCAGGACAAGGAGTTATGTATGCGGAGGCAACTGACGAACTAGAACAGCTGGCTGAACTTATTCAAGCACCAGTTATGACAACAATGCCGGGAAAGAGTAGCTTCCCAGAGAATCATCCCCTATCTCTAGGAGCTTCAGCAGTATCAACAACCAGGCCAATCGTCCATTTTCTTGAAAAAGCAGATGTCGTTTTTGGTATTGGTTGTAGCCTGACTCGTAGCAACTACGCCAGGACAATTCCCACGGGCAAAATCATAATTCACTCCACAAATGATGCATCCGACATCAACAAGGATTATACAGCAGATTACGCGCTGATAGGGGACTCTAAACTCGTCCTGGCATCTCTAATCGAAGAGATTACAACTATAACCAAAGGCATAGGCAATAAAAATAATGTGGAAACCGCGAAAGAAGTCGTTGCTGTTAAAAAGGAGTGGTTAGACGAATGGATGCCACAATTAACTTCTGACGAAACCCCGATCAACCAGTATAGAATTGTTTGGGATCTGATGAACAACGTAGATCGCTCCAACACTATAGTAACTCACGATGCAGGTAGCCCGCGAGACCAGGTGGTGCCATTCTACGAATCTACTACACCTAGGACATATATGGGTTGGGGCAAATCAACCCAATTGGGTTATGGACTAGGTATAACAATGGGTGCGAAATTAGCACAACCAGAAAGTTTATGCGTAAACATTATGGGAGATGCCGCTATCGGGATGGTAGGTATGGATATAGAAACTGCCGCACGAAATAAGATAGGTATCCTGACCATAGTCTGGAACAACGGTGCTATGGCCATTGAACGTAGTACAATGCCATTCGCCATAGAAAAATATGGGTCCGTTTACCAAGGAGGGAATTACCGTGATGTTGCCAAAGCTCTAGGCGGATACGGTGTTCGCGTAGAGAAACCCTCGGATTTCGTGCCTGCTCTCAAGGAAGCTTCGGAAATTACCAAAACAGGTCAACCAGCTCTTATAGAATGCATTGTAAAAGAAGGGTTCGATTTCTCCAAATATCCATAAAATGCTCCCGTATGATAATAGCTGGTGGGATTGCCTCCCACCAGCTATACATGAATTTGGCTTACTCGAGCCAGGAAACCAATTGCGATTCAGTTATAGCACCAACCCACCGAGTTTCAACAACACCTGTCTCATTTATCAAGAAGGTCACAGGCAGGCCTATAACCCCATAGTCAACGGTAATCCTGCCGTCGTGATCCAGTCCATTTGGATAAGATATATCAAATAGTTTCAAATAAGATTCAGCATCTTCCGTGGAGTCTTGGATACCAATACCGATAAATAAAACATCCTTGGCCTTATAAGTTCTCCATACTTTTTCTAGGATCTTGGCTTCTTCCCTACAAGGCGGACACCAAGAGGCCCAGAAGTTTATTACGATGGGTTTACCTATGTGGTCAGCCAGAACCAGATCTTCCCCATTCAGTAATGACAATGTGAACTCGGGCGCGGCCTTCTCTAATCTAGTACTACCACTTTTCCCAGTTGTAGATGTCTTATTAAGAAGACCCCAAATCATCAAAATCATGAATGACAAGATGACTAAGAGAAGAAAACCTGCACCTATAGACCTAACCGTCAGCTTCATCTAGTCTTGCTAGCCTAAATCAGAACTTATTGTTGATTGTCGGTGGCTATTTTATCTCGTCGAGGGGTAAGTGACCATTGCGGCTGCCACCGTCAGAGTTGTTTTCTGAATCCTTATTCGGAACGTAGATATCTTCGAGTTTTCTTACACAGGTTATCGAGGATACATAATCTCCCTTAACCGGCTTAAAAATAGTAACTCCTTGAGTTGCACGCCCCATACTAGAAATCTCCGAAAGGCTAGTCCGCAGAACCTGTGCTTGCTCCGACACCACATAAACTTCACTACCATCTGTCACGACCTGTGCTGCAGCTACCAAACCTGTTTTCTTTGTAATATTGAAAGTCTTAATGCCTACACCACCTCTTCCTTGAGTTCTATATGCCTTAATAGGTGTCAATTTTCCATATCCACGCTTGCTTATAACCAGTAGCCTATTATCTGGGCCACCCACATCCATTGACATGACTCTGTCTTTAGGCCGTAAAGTCATCCCCTTTACTCCTCCCGCCGCTCTCTGTCGAATTGTTACAGCTGACACTGGGAATCTAATCGACTGACCCTGTTCGGAAACTAAAATAATGTCCTGGTCCGCAGTAGCCATTCGGGTGTCTACCAGCTCGTCCTTGGCTTTCAATTTCATCATAATCAGTCCTGCAGTGCGTATCTTAGAAATAGTATTCAGGGCTAAACGCTTGATACTACCCTTACGTGTGGCCATAACCAAAAAAGCATCCTCTTGGCCGAGATTACTAACACCTATTATAGTGCTCACACGTTCCATATCATTGAGAGCAATAACATTAATTATGGGTACTCCTCTAGTATTGCGAGAGACGTCATTCCTTAATTCATAGGCTTTTATAGAAAATACCCTGCCTTTATTTGTGAAGAAGAGAAGATTATCATGTGTATCCACCACCAGGATGTGACGCACTGGGTCGTCTTCTCGTGTATTCATACTAGTGACACCCTTACCGCCTCGATGCTGATTCCTATATGTACTCGCACTAATTCTCTTGACGTATCCGCCTTTACTAAGAGTAACTACCATAGGTTCATGAACTTCGAGTTCCTCTCTACTCAGGTCATGAGCATCGTCTGTAATATCTGTACGCCTAGGCCCACCCACCTTCTTCTTCAACTCGCGAGTTTCTTTCTTGATTTCCTTAAGAATCTTGATTGGATCTGAAAGGATACCTTCAAGGTTCTCGATGGTTTCCCTGAGATTTTGATATTCTTCCTCCAATCGTTGTCTTTCAAGCGCGGCTAACCTGCGAAGCTGCATTTCAAGGATAGCTTGAGCTTGAATTTCGTCTAGTCCAAATTTTTCCATCAGTCCGTTTCTTGCATTCTCTGTATCGGAAGAGGATCTTATAAGTTCTATAACCGCGTCAAGATTACTCAGAGCAATCCTTAATCCCGCCAGTATGTGAGCTCGCTCTTTTGCTTTCCTAAGTTCATATTCGGTTCGTCGTGTGACTACTTCTTGACGAAATTCTATGAATTCTCCCAGGGCTCTTTTTAGCGTAATCATCTTTGGTGTGCCCTGAACTAAAGCTAGCATGTTAGAGGAAAAAGAGCTCTGCATTGGAGTATATTTATATAACTGGTTCAAAATTATTCTAGGCTGGGCACCAGGTCTAAGTTCGACGACGACTCTCATCCCATCCCTATCCGACTCGTCTCTTATTTCGGCAATCCCTTCTATTCTCTTATCTTTTACCAGTCCTGCCATTTTACTGACCAAATTAGCTTTATTTACTTGATATGGAAGTTCTGAAACGACGATCTGCATCTTGTTAGTACGTTTAGTCTCTTCAATTTCGGCCTTGGCACGAACTATCACTTGACCTCTTCCCGTCGCAAAGGCAGTCTTTATACCTTCACGTCCCATAATCGTCGCGCCTGTCGGAAAGTCAGGCCCTTTTACGAAACGCATCAGATCTTCAACAGTGGCATCTGGCTTATCAATAAGATGAATGACAGCATCGCATATCTCGCTTGGATTGTGTGGGGCTATATTTGTTGCCATCCCAACAGCTATTCCAGATGCTCCATTAATCAGTAGATTAGGAAGTTTCGAAGGTAAAACCACAGGTTCCCGCAACGAACCATCAAAATTGTCAATGAAATCCACTGTGTCTTGATCAAGATTAGCCAGAATCGCCTCTGATACAGCGGTTAGCCTGGTTTCGGTATAACGCATTGCAGCGGCAGGATCACCATCAACACTACCGAAATTGCCTTGTCCATCGACCAAGGGCAGCCTCATGGACCATGACTGAACCATACGTACCATAGCTTCATACACCGCCGAATCCCCGTGAGGATGATATTTCCCTAGAACTTCTCCGACTAATCTAGCGCTTTTCTTAAAAGAGGTATTAGGTCTCATTCCTAATCCTCTCATCGCATATAAAATACGTCTCTGTACGGGTTTGAGTCCATCTCTTACATCAGGCAATGCTCTGGATACTATCACACTCATGGCATAATCAAGATATGAGCTACGCATTTCTTCTTCTATATCGGTAGATCTAACATATCCAAAGTCTGTTTTTTCATCAACCATTTAAGTCTCCTGTGGTTCACATAAATAATAGACTCATGCCATCAAATTAATATGCACCCACATCTTGTCAGAACATTTGTAAACTAAGGGTTGGTTGGGTCCACACAATGTAACAAAAGAAAGTCCTCTTTTGTATACAGATCACGTTAACACACTTTATAGTAATATACTACGAATATTTCGTATCTTTTAAAGTGCTTCTTATTCCTGTTTATCGGGGTTTATGAACTTGCCGGATCGATCTATAAGTGACTGGAATAGGCGATCAAAATGAGGTGGTATTTCCTTACGGATTTCTGGCCTAAATTGTACACCTAAAATCCATCCATGATCAGGACTTTCCAAGGCCTCTATCATACCGTCTTTCAAAGAATATGCCGACGCTAAAAGAGAAGAAGCTTTTTGTGATTCACTTAAAGCATTTATATGGCGACTATTGACCCGCACAAAACCTCCAGATCCGACTATCGCAGCTAATTTACTCCCGGGGCTTATGAATATATGATGAAATGAGGAGATTCTCTCTCCATTCTCTTCACATAATCCATGTTCATCCACTTGTTGAGGGGTTTTGCCACCTAATATGATGTTGAGTAGGTGCATACCTTCTGAAACACAAAGTACAGGCATGTCGATATGGATCGCGTTCATAAGTAGTTCGGTCACTTTGCTATATGACCAGGTTCCGCATTTATTTAATTCACCAACAATTAGGCCAGCTATATGTTCGATAGGACCGTCATGAAACTTATCCGATTTTATAACAAAAGGTCTGCCTCCATTCTTCCGAATGACTTCACTAAACCCTAAAGATTGTGATGCTGATGTCGATATGATCCCTATCCTTGGTTTAGAGGCTGGTGCACACATATTTTCCTCCGTCGATCATACTGTCGTATTGCTTTCTTAGAAAACATTGTCTCTTTTTGTCAGTTCTCTTATTAAACATGTACCAAAACTTCCTTTTGGCAAGAAAAAAGAAGCCACATAACCTTGGGGTTTGGAAACAATTGATACCTCTTCCAAACGAATGCGACCAATCCGCCTATCTCCTTTAACTCTATTAAAAACATCGTCAGCTAGTCCTAATCCTACAATATTTCAATTCTTTGTCACAATATAAAGTATGGATTCTGACGATAACTACAGATTTAGGATTATTTTATTTGAAATATAGTTAGCACCAATACATCTATTATAATATGTCGTCTTCACACATAATTATTCAGGAGAAGGAAGTTGAATCAAGTTATAATAAAATCTACATACTATAAGACATATCAAGTGAGTGGAAATGAATGAGCAGCGATCATCAAACATATTAATGCCTGGTAGCCTTACCGACATTGTATGGAGCACCTTCAGAATCTATTTCACAAATTTCAAGGGGTTTTTGATTATTAGCATCATTGTGGAAATCCCTCTTTTCGTTACGGTTTTGATATATTCACGATTGGCTTTGTCACGTATAGAACATGAACTAAATGTTTGGATGGATGCCTCTTTAGGTCTGATCGACATATCTCCAGAGATGGCTCTGAACCAACTTATGTCAGCTTGTCAAGAACATATGATAATTCTTATAGGATTCGGATTAATTCTAGGTCCCATTTGGCTGATAGTAACGAGTCTACGTATAGGGGCATTAATCCATGCAATTTCAGAGCAGGCAATACGAAGACCCATAAGTGTGAATAGAGCCTATGGATATGCTATCAAATTCAGACTTAAGAGTCTGGTGATTGTATCTTTCGTAATGTTTTTACTGATTTTGCTGGCCGCCCTTCCATTATTTAGTTTAATCGGTATCCCAATAGTGATTTACTTAGCTGTCAGATGGAACTTTATATTTCAAGTCATTGTATTAGAAGGAGATAACGATTACATCAGAAACAATAAGAGGTTTATTTTCTCTAGAAGTTCAATACTAACAAGCGGTAGTTGGTGGAAGACGTTCTTAGTTTTACTAGCCATATTCCTACTAGGATTTGCTGTCAATATTCTATTCCAATACACATTGGGCCTGATTCCTATCATAGGCGGATTAATCATAAGTACTTTGCTTGCACCTGTTTTTCTAACAGGACAGACATTGCTATATTTCGATCTCAGATCTCGTTCTAGTCATATCCCTATACAAGGTTCCCCCGGAGATTTCAACCTTGAAGTTCTTAAGGGCGAACTGAAAATACAGTAGGGTTTTAAACCTCTTCATTTTCAGCCCCAGATACAAAAATAGACAATAAGAAAACTGAGGTTTAGTCGTCTGAAATTAATGATTTCTTCTGATCTTTTGTATACGCCACCCATCTGGAAATCCATAACGATATGGCACCAACTAACAACACCATGCCCATTAATTGAAAGGTCCAGGGATAATTTAACCAATGGATTAACGAACCCGCCAGAATGGGGCCTCCAACTTTTCCGGAATTTTTCATAGTACCGACTAATCCCATGCCAGTAGCAACATTCCCTTCCTTAATTTGAGTTCCGACTAACGCAATTGTTGAAGGAAAAACCAGAGCTTGAGACATCCCTATAGAAGTAGCGATAATAATCAATGGCAAAACTGTATTAACTTGCACTAACAGTGATAATGACAATGCAAGTATAAGCATTCCTAAAGGTACAACGCTAAGATATCCAAATCGATCCCCTAACTTGCCCCCAATCGGGTTAAATATTATATGGGTCGCCTCCTGTATAGAGAAAAAAGCACCTATCCACATAAGGTTGAAGCCAGATGACAAGGCATAGATTGGCATAAATGTCCTTATTGCATATACAGCCATGAAAATGGCTGCCTCCATACAACCAGCCATCCATACTGCAGGAGTCGTTCCACCAGCGATTAAAGCTGACACAGCGTGCTTCATTAACGTTTGTCTTTCTATGGAAATAGAAGGTGATTTATCTTTCAGCAACATTACGGGAACTAATGCGAAACTACTAAGTATACCTATTATAGTAAACACAGAAACTGGATCAAAGGATAAAAGTAACCAACCTGCAACCCCTGGTCCAACGACATATCCTGAGTTTCTGGCTAATGAGAACCATGACAATCTCTCTGCACGGTGAAGTTTGCCTTCCTCGGAAACCAAAGCCAAAGTGACCGGTCCATATATAGCTGTCGCTAATCCGTGAATTAATCTAACCATAAGTAGTTGCTCAGGGGTCTGAATAAATCGATAAGTAAATGGCATTATTATGAAGAATACAGTTCCAATCAAGATCCAAATTCGTCGTCCCCAGCGATCTGATAAAATTCCAATTAAGGGTTTAAATAATAGGCCAGTAAGCACTGATACAGAAACTATTGAAGCCAGCATGACTTCTCCAGCTCCCAGAGAGGCAGCAAATACAGGCAAAAGAGGAGTTTTCCCCATCTGATATGCTGAACGGACCACGAAATCAGCGATAGTTATATAGACAAAACTACGCGTTACAATCATTCTAATTAACGTAGAGTTATTGGAGAAATATCCAAGTCGTTCAGAAGATCAATATAGATCGGTATATGATCCTTTAGAAGACTATCTAATAACTGGATTTGTTGATCAATACGCTCAGAAAGACTCTTAAAAACTCGATGAGATTGGAGAGTAGGTTCTGCATCAGCACTGGAAACTACCGACGTGAGTTCAGCCAATTTTTCGTTAAGTCTCGTCGGCATTCTCAAAGTATCATATTGGCTTTTAGCATCCGTTTGTATGAGTTCTCTTTCAATTTTGGTTAGTTGAAAGTCTATTTTGTCTGCAAGGTCGTGTAATGACTGCACAGAAGTATGTTCCCGCAATGCCCGTTCTTTCCATTCTATAACTTGCTCTCTAATACTTCTTATTCGGTTGATCGCAGAATGAGTCTCAGAAAGTTTGTCACGAATATCTATAAGCAAATCAAATTGCACTTTCAAATCATCTTGAGTTGCGATTATCCTGGGATCCTTTAATATCGAAAAAGCGTGTGTAATTGAGAAATTACCAACATCGAGTCTAACATAGTATTTTCCAGGAATGGCTTTGGGTCCCTCCAATTTATCCTCAGTAGTCACATCTCCAGCTACTTTCACGGCGCTAACATATCTGGTGTTCCAGACCACAAAGTTCATACCTAAATTTGTATCGAGTTTTGAAATCTCAGACTCACTATTGCTGTCGAACATCTTTATGAGTTTATGATTAGAGTCCATGAATTTAAGTGTTGTATTTGTGGTTGGTTTCGTTCCTAAGTAATAATCCACTACCACTCCATTAACAGGATTCTGACCAGCATCCAAGAATATGTTTTGACTTTTGCCTTGAGAATCCTTGACTTGACGAAAAGCCGCAACAGAACTGTTTCCTAATTGAATATAGTTTCTCCCCGGAGCGGGCGATCGCCCCAAACGAACTGGTTCTGGTCTGTAGGAGTCCTTAGGTCTAAATAAATGCACTTCTTTATTGAATATTTCTTCAGTCATTTGGTGGAGTAAATCTAAATTGTCAAGAATCCAGAAAGAACGGCCATGAGTTGCCACCACCAAATTATCTTCCTTAACTACCATGTCGTGTATAGGGGTGATAGGTAGATTTTGTCTAAAAGATTTCCATGTCTCTCCATAGTCTAATGATGCGTATACCCCCAGTTCTGTCCCTACATAAAGAATCTCAGGACTACATGGGTCTTGTCGTATAACTCTGGTGAATTCATCCCCAGGAATTCCATTCGAAATCTTCTTCCAGGTCTTACCGTAATTGCTGGTTTTAAAAAGATACGGTGAATAGTCGTCGAGTTTATATAAATGAGCAGCTACATAAGCTGTCCCAGGATCTTGTACCGATGGTTCGATTGTAGAAACAGTAGCCCATTTAGGTAATTCTCGTGGTGTTACGTCTTCCCAAGTGTCTCCACCATCACGAGATATGTGAATTAAGCCATCGTCCGTGCCAGCCCATAAAAGCCCTTCTACTAGGCCTGATTCTCTGAAAGAAAAAATGGTGCAATAACATTCTGCATCAGTACTATCTTTAGTTATTGGGCCTCCTGATGGCTCTAATCGAGTCACGTCATTACGTGTCAGGTCCGGACTAATGATGTCCCAACTACCTCCACCATTGGAAGACTTAAATATTTTATTTCCAGCTATATATAGAATACTATTGTTATGTGGGGAGAAAACTATTGGGAAAGTCCATTGAAATCTGTACTTTTCGTCTTTGGCTCCCCATCCTCTAAAGGTTTCCGGCCAAGCGGTAACTATTCTTTCCTGCCCAGTTAGGTGATCATATTTCAACAGAACTCCGCCGCCGCCTGATGCGCTACCGATGGCACCAGAGTATACAATATTAGAATTCTCGGGATCCACAGCTATATGACCGCTTTCAGAAAATCCCACAGCATAACAATCAGAATAGGGTATTGCACCTTTATATGATCGACTTGGCACACTAATAGCAGAGTTGTCTTGTTGAGTTGCATAGACTCTATAAGGAAATTGATTATCTGTGGCAACACGATAAAATTGAGACGTGGGTTGGTTTTGAATAGTGGACCATGAATCTCCCCCGTTGAAGGAAACGCAGGCTCCACCATCATTCCCTTCTATCATTCTCTCCGGGTTATTTGGATCTATCCACAGATCATGATTGTCCCCATGGGGAGTCCCAACTTCGGTAAAACTATCGCCACCATTAGTTGATTTCCATGCTTTCAAGTTTAGTACCCAAACAGTCTCTGAGTCTCTTGGGTCAGCAAAAACATGACTGTAATACCAAGGACGGTGTCTTAAGTCAGGATCTTCGTTGACGCACGTCCATGTTTGGCCTACGTCGTCTGATCTGTAGAGTCCCCCTTGTTCTGACTCTATGATCGCCCAAATTCGTTCCGGCCTTGACGGAGATAAAGCCACACCTATCCGACCCTTGATACCAGTTGGCATGCCTGGATTATTACTTATTTGAATCCAAGTATCACCTCCATCTGTAGTCTTATATAGACCGCTATCACTTCCTCCAGAAGACAAACTCCAAGGGGTTCTTATAACTTGCCAGAAGGATGCATAAAGTACACGAGGATTCTTAGCATCCATAGAAATATCAACAGATCCCGCCTTATCACTAACAAATAAAATGTGTTCCCAAGTTATACCCCCATCTCGACTACGATAAATCCCGCGTTCTCTGTTTGGACCGAAAGCATGACCCAATGCGGCAACGTATATCACATCCGAATTTTGGGGATGAATACGAATTCTGCCTATATGTCTTGTCTCATCTAATCCGATATTAGTCCAAGTTTTACCAGCGTCTGTCGACTTATACACTCCATCGCCGTGCGAAACATCTAATCGCACACATGACTCTC
>CAUZEB010000009.1:0-26281 GCA_963578655.1 Dehalococcoidia bacterium
TCCTATAAATCAAATTGAAAATTCGGTCGTATTAGAAAAGCAAATAATTTAAAAGAGTAATGTTAAATATTTACCAATAAGAAAAAAGGACGGTTTTGAGTGATATGGAATGTCCAGCCTGTGGTTCTGACAACCAAGAAGATTCAAAGTTCTGCAGAAGGTGCGGAACACCCCTTAGTCTCAATACATCTGAAGTTACGGCTCCAATTCCGAACGAAATGAACGCTAATGGCCAAGATCAACCCGAGCAGATAACTATTCCCGAGGACGCCGTCGTTATCCGCCAATCTCATTGGTCATATTTGTTGTACGCTATACCAGGATTGGGTTTTTTGGGGGCATCCATGGCTTTCGATTTCTTGACGTTTGGTATATTTCCGTTGGTGGTAATCATTTACATCGTTGGATCAAGGTATCTGAGTTTTCATAAGACAGCTTACATTTTCACGGAAAATCATATAGTTATGTTCCATGGTGCATTTTTCGGGAGAAAGCGTATTGACATCCCCTTGGCCAACTTGAGTAACGTCCTAATCCAACCGGGTATATTCGGGAAATATCTGGGCTACACAGATGTAGGATTGCAGTTAGTGAATAAACGAGCGACTTTGCTTCAATATATACCTATTACATCTCCCATTTTGGAACGACTACGAGTCTATATTAAAGATCCTTCACCCCATCTAAAAGGACCTGACAAAGAATCCGAAGAATGAAAGAGTGACTTTGTGATAAACCAAGGGATGAATTGGCTTAGGTTCTGCATTCTGTCGGTGTGAAAGCTGAAATAACTGAACGTGGAGAAATCAAAGAAGAAATAGAGAATTCTTGGTACCAACGATCACCAGACTTACAGATGTTCATTGGCGTCCAAAACAAATGACACCCTAAACATAGACGGTGATATGAGTGTCGATACACTCATTAGGGTAAAGATGCTGAAAAACACATTGGAATGTTATATCAATATAATACTGTGAGAATTGCCTCATGATGCAATAACAGATAATAGAGGTAATGTATGGTGGTGCGTCTTGAAGTTATAAGGATATTCATTTGGAGCGCAAAATATGAAATTACTAAAAAATAGGGACATGTCAAAATTCTTCATACTAACTATATCCGGACTAATAATCATCTATTTGATCATGGATGCTATTGTGTCCGTCATTTTATTTGATTTTCTAAAATTGGGTGGTCATCCCTATGAATTAGATGGTCATCCTGTGATTCGGATAATCTCATTGCTAAATTCAGTATTTGCAACAGTTCTATCAATTTTCATAGGGTGGAAATTTTCTAAAAAGAAACTCCAAGTTAGAAGAGGTACTTGGGCTGAATAGACGATGGAGAAATTGACCATTAATAGGTAATAAGATTGTGTACATATTAATCCTGTTTTCAACCGGATTAATACTCGTTCAGGGAATACGATATTTATTAATGTGTAGATACTGAAGGAGTTGATATGAAAATAAAGAATGTGAAGGCGTTTCCAATAAATATCGCACCCAATCCAACGAGTAAGCCCCGTGTTGAAGAAGACCCCGACTCAGGATATTTTGTGAGCCCTATGGACAGGTACGCAACAGATCGTCCAGGAAGAAATTGGACTGATAACTGGGCGAGAGTTGCCTGCGTTGTAACAGCGGATGACGGTACATGGGGACTAGGAATGTCGATAGCTGCTGGTCCGGTATCATCAATAATAAACGATCATTTCTCGGAACTTTTGATCGGACTTAACCCATTGGCAACTGAGAAATTATGGGACATGATGAGAAGAGCCTCCGCTGCACATGGGACGGCGGGATTCGCCAGTTATGCGATTAGTGCAGTGGATAACGCTATATGGGATCTTAAAGGAAAGTTACTAAAGAGACCTGTCTACGAGCTCTTAGGCGGACCCGTTAAAGACAATATTTTCTGTTACGCTTCAAATACGCTACTCCGTTATAAGACAAGTGATTACTTAGATTGGTTTATGGACCTGGGATTTAAAGCTGTCAAGGTTTTTCTACGGCATGGACCCGACGAAGGACTCGCCGGTTTAAATAAAAACGTCGATATCATTGCTGAGGCTCGTGAACAAATTGGACGTGACGTAGAGCTGGCAGTTGACTCTTGGATGTCATTGAATGTTGAGTATGCTGTAAGAGTGTCTGAGGCTCTTAAGCCGTACAACATTAAGTGGTTGGAAGATGCGATGCTTCCAGAAGATATGGAAAGTTACGCCAAGATACGCTCTAGAGTCCCGGGACAAATTCTCGCGACAGGAGAACACTGGTATACGATACATCCATTCGCGGAGGCAGCTAGTCGAGGCTTAGTGGATATCCTACAACCAGATATACAATGGGTAGGAGGAGTAACGGCGAGCGTCCGGATTTGTCATATAGCAGAAGCACATGGATTAACCGTCATAGGCCATGCAGGCATGAACTACCCATACGGTCAACACCTTGCATATGCAATGCCCGTCATCCCTTGGGGGGAGCGATCTGAGGGTGTATCTCCACCTGGCGTACCACTTGAGGAGATGGTTCCATTACCCGGCACGCCTGTGATAAAGAATGGATATGTAAAACCCTCAGATGCACCTGGATTCGGAATAGAAGTCAGTCTAGATTGGCTAGAGGAAAGAACACTCAACTAATTCTTCTCCTCTTTTTCAGATAGGGTATTCTATTTATCACATGAACAAGATATGAACGGAAATGCGTAAATATTAAAATAGGCAATACCCTGAATCATTAATGCCATAAGGAACTGGTATTAAAATGAAAGTTTTAGTTAGTGGGTCCAGCGGATTCATCGGTTCGGCTTTGATGTCCTATCTACTGCAACGTGGTTCCGATGTTGTTCGCTTAGTAAGGCGTATCCCTGCAGAGGGTGAGATTCAATGGGATCCAGACCGTGGTTTTATAGATAGAACGAATATTTATGGAATCGATGCGGTAGTACATCTAGCTGCGGAAAGTATTGTAGCCGGTCCATGGACTGCTGATCAGAAAGCACGTATTAAGAACAGCCGTGTAAATGGTACAAGGTTGCTGGCTGATACTCTCTCTTATATGGAACAGCCGCCGTCGATACTGGCATGCGCTTCGTCGGATGTCTATTACGGCGATCGGAGTGATGAACTCCTATCTGAATTTAGTGGACCAGGGAAAACATTTTTGGCTGGAGTGTCTGTTGAGAATGAGAGTCAAACTCTTGGTGCGAGAGAAGCAGGCATTCGAGTCGTTAACATGAGATTTGGCATGGTTATTGGGCCGACAGTTGCAGGGATGATTGGACGTTTCAAAAAAGGTTTGGGGGGAACTGTAGGGGACGGTAAACACTATATCAGTTGGGTGACTTTATATGATGCTGTTAGAGCCGTAGATTATATTCTTAATAACGATACTTTGCAGGGTCCGGTGAATGTAGTTACCCCAAATCCTGTCACTAACCTTGAATTTACAAAGACTCTTGGTGGGATTCTAGGACGACCAACCATTTTGAAGCGGCCCTTATTCTTAGTGAAATTGATGATGGGGGAAATGGCTGAAGTTGAACTCGTTAGTGTCCGGATGGACCCAACTCTACTTATGGGTGCTGGGTTCAAGTTTGAGTACCCTGAATTAGAAGGCGCACTCCGTTCAGTGTTAGGTGAATAAGTTGCTGTAAATATGTTTAGCATGCTCATCCGAAACTTTATTTTGACAGCATGTGGTGAGGTAAGAGCTTCATGGCAAATCATGATATCACAGGAACATCATCATTCTTACGAGGGGAATGAAAAGACCATTAGTGCAACACTATAAATACCTTTCACTCAGACGAGAACCTTAAAAGAACATAGCACTAATTCTATTAATGAACGATTGTGTCGGAGGAGGTGTCGTATGGACGATGTTCCAGAAAAAGACTGTAGAAGTCCTGTAATAGAGCAGATAGTCGGTGGCCGTGTAACGTTATTCTGTACCGCTTGTGGTGAACAACTCATGGATTCAGCGGCCAAAGATTGTGAGAAATGTGAGGAGGAGCGCCACTACAAAAAGCTATAACTGTACAGAACGAGTCTGAGCAAAGTATGAATATAATCTGGATATATGCTGCCCCTAGTTTTGGTTGATGTAGCAAGCTATGGGAAATTAGTACAGCGTCTGTTTTGATGTTAAACTCGTTCCCATGATTCAAATAATGGGGTAATAGGAGGATTTAACATGGGGACTATAATGACTGTCACTGGGCCAATCTCTTCGGATGATTTAGGATTCACGTCAATCCATGAACACCTTTTCCTAGATTTGACACGTGACAATAGAAGTTATGATGCTATATTGAATGACCCTGAATTAGCATACCGTGAATTAATGCTTTTCAAGAAGTCCGGAGGAGTATCACTTGTTGATCAAACGACAGGTGGTTTACGCGGGCATGACCACGATTTATTGCCTGTCACACATGCTTTAGCAGTTAGAGATATGGCTGAACGAACGGGTTTAAATATCATTCTCGGATCGGGCTGGTACAGAGAAGTATATTATGAGAAGAAACTATATCGTATGAGAACTAATCAAATTGCCGATGAACTTGTCCGAGACATAGCAATTGGAATAGATGGCACTGATGTTAGGGCAGGAATCCTAGGTGAGATTGGCGCCCACTATACTTGGATATCTCCAGTAGAAGAAAGAATGTTTAGAGCAGTCGCTAGAGCTCATAAACAAACCGGGGTTACTGTAGCAACCCATGCTACATGGTCAGCAGTAGGACTTCATCAGCTTGACATTTTACAAGAAGAAGGCGTCGATCCTAAACGTGTGATAATCGGGCATTGTCAATCATATCCTCATCATGAATACCATGCAGAAATTGCAAGAAGAGGAGCGTATGTAGCATTCGATAGACTCGGAACCATTCATCCATACGAACACGAATTAGATCTGATGATTGTAAAAAAGATGATCGATGCTGGTCTGACAAGGAATGTTCTTTTTGGTCAAGACGTCTGCCGTAGAAGTGATTATACTGCTTATGGTGGTAAAGGTTACGGCTACATCACCAGCGGGTTCCTAGAAGAATTACGTGATATTGGTATAAAGGACGAAGAACTGACTCAAATAACTGTCGACAATCCTCGAAGGGCATTAACTGGAGAGGATTAATATTAACAGTATAGACAACAATATCAAGGAGAAACAGATGCCGAGGGTAATAATCCTAGGTTCAGGTACACCTACACCAAGTCCTATTCGTTGGGGTTCATCTTTTATGGTAGAAATAGGTGGCGAATGGTTAATGTTTGATTGTGGTCCTGCCACAACCTACAAACTCTATAAGTTCGGCTTGACGGCTACTCAAGTCGACAGATTATTCTTCACGCATCATCATTCTGATCACGATGCTGACTACCCGACTTTTCTTCTGACTCGCTTTGATATGTCCATTGGGAATGAAAATGAGTTACTTGTGTATGGTCCTAGGCTAACAGAACAGCTAACAGAAAGACTTATAGGTGAGGATATTGGTGCGTTTTGGCATGATATAGTTGCACGCACTAACCATCCACTAAGTTTATTTGCACACCAGGAACGGGGAGGTTCTATACCAAGGAAACCGCCCGCCGTGGTCCCTCGTGACATAAGTCCAGGTACAATAGCAACTGGAAAGAATTGGGAAATCACAGCCGACAGAGTAGAACATGTTCAACCATACCTTGACTCACTTGCATATCGTATAGATAGTGATGAAGGATCGATAGTTTTCTCGGGCGACACCAGGCCTTGTAAAGCTCTTACCAACTTAGCTTACAAAGCTGACATGCTAATAATGGAATGTGTTAGAACAGAAGATGATATTAGAGGTACGGCTTCAGCTCAATCCGAAACAGATACTATAGGAGCTGGCAAAACAGCAGCAGATGCTGAGGTGAAAAAACTTGTCCTGTGCCACCAGGGAATGCGCCTAGAAGAACCCGAAATTAAAGTACAAGCAATCGGAGAAATCAGAAGTATGTATGGCGGTCCAACGATTTGGGGGGAAGAATTATTAGAAATACCATGGAGTTCATAACCTGGTGTCCCCTGAATTATGATTAGATAAGCTTTATTAGTAAGGTAGTCAGTGTGTTGGTGACATGGCCTGTACTTGAACCGATAACCGATTAGTCAAGGGTAGTTCGAGTGACGTACGCTCCCATCCTGTGTATTGATGTTCGAGTTTCATATTGCATATAGGCCTACAATACCACATCTCCACGCCAGTTTGATTTGGGTATATGCCATTGAATAACTTTTGCGATGGCCTTAATCGGAGTACAGTATTCTAGCTTTACATTTTAAGCGATGTTACTGTGCAGGTGATTGTAGGAGAGGGTAATAGCTAGATCAATTTGGTTGAACGTGATTCGTCCGCAGCTAATTCTCCTTGTTCCATAGTTCCACAGTTGCTATCTCAATGAGTGGTTTCATGCCCTCGTACCAGCTTTCAAACGCTTTTTGGTAGTCTGGGTCTTGCCCAGCAGCCCAGAAGATACTCTCTAGCTCGCCTAAACTCTCGGCATCAAACTCCCACACAACCCGGTCTGTGTTCCCACTGAAGTAGTCTGAGTAAATACGTGTCGTTGGACCACCATATTTCTCAAATGTAGGTTGAAACTCTTTCATCTTCGCTATTACTTGTCCGGCCTGGCCGATTTTTGCCTGGAACACTCTTCTTTGTGTGATCATGTCCGTTTACCTCCCCATGAAGCTTGAGTGAAAACGCTAGATGTAAAAGCCCGTGTTCTCGTACGTCCAGCAAAGCGATACGGACAATCTTCTTGAAAGAGAAGACATCGGGCGTTTGAGCATATAATATACCCTCAGATTACTAATGTCATTGGTTGAATTGTATTTACTTATACTTTTATATATTAAGGATCATGCCTTATCGATAAGTGGAGGTTATTTGATATAGTAAGCACAAGATATATTAGTCTATAACTCGGCAACTTAAATTATCAGAGACATATCTAAACAAAGGATAGAAAATGGAGACTACAATCCTTGGAAGAACAGGTTTGAAAGTTAGCCGCCTGGGTATGGGTTTGGCTGAAATTGGAGTGCTTAATATGAAAGAGGTTGCTGACGTAGGACATTTGCTTAATTCTGCATTGGATAGCGGTATAAATTTTTTGGATACCGCCGCCTGTTATGGTATTAGCGAGGACCTTATAGGACGCACAGTCGCTCATAGGCGAAACGAGTATTATCTAGCTACCAAATGTGGTCATGTCATTGATCCAGATACGGGGCGTCTTATCAATTCTTTAGAAGCCTGGACAGCTAAAACCATAGAGGACAGTATAGATCGCAGCCTAGAACGCATGAATATTGACCATTTGGATTTAGTCCAATTACATTCGTGCAGCCTTGATGTCCTAAAGGAAGGAGAAGTAATAGAGGCGATTGTTAAGGCTAAAGATACAGGCAAAACACGATTTATTGGATATAGTGGTGACAACGAGGACGCTATATTTGCTATAAATACTGGCCTGTTTGATACACTGCAGACAAGTTTCAATTTAGTGGAACAACATGCCAAATCCAAACTCTTTGAAATAGCTGTTGCCTATAATATGGGTGTCATAGCCAAACGTCCTATTGCTAACGGTGCTTGGGGTTCTAAGGCCAGTCCAATAAGTGGAGTCAAATCAGGATATGCTGACGAATATTTCCGTAGAGCTCGATTAATGATTGAGGGTGGTCCCATACCAGATGCTCCTTCCGATCGGATAGAGTTGGCTCTCGGGTTTGTACTGGCACATCCGGCCGTCCATACTGCTATCGTGGGGACACGTAACCTCAGTCATCTTCAATCAAATATAGCTATGGTAGAATCCCAAACCTATCTCAGCGACAACGCCTTGAATGAATTGTACAGAAGGTTTAACGATTTAGGTGAAGAGTGGTACCAACTGGGATAATAGGTGTATATGACCCAGTGAAATCTACAACAATCTCACGAAGGAACAAGCTCGTCTAGTCCATCAACCTTGATAGTTGATAGCGTATATCTAGCTGTTTTGACGTCCTTACTTATAATCAATGAAATAGCCTATTCTAAGTCGATCCGCTAGAATGCCAATGCGACCTAATTTCGGCGCTTTGGATTCTATGCCGAGTAATATTGATGTTTGATGAAGGTGGGATATGAATCTTGAAAGTAAAACTATATTTGTAACAGCGGCGGCTCAAGGAATAGGTAGAGCCATTGCGGAGGTATTCGTTTCTGCAGGTGCGAAGGTGACGGCCACGGATGTAAATCTCCCTTTATTATATCGACTCTCAATGGGGCTCAAACTATACAATTGGACGTTACAGATAAATCTTCCTTACAATCCCTTGTCAGGAAGGTCAAACCTGATGTTCTTGTGAATTGCGCAGGAATTGTAAACCACGGAAGTATTCTCGATGCTTCCGATGAAGAATTCAGTTTTGCTGTCGACCTTAACATTAAGTCTATGTTTCATAGTATTCAAGCAGCTTTACCTGGGATGATTGAACAAGGACAGGGTTCGATTGTGAATATTGCCTCCGTTGTATCTTCGATTCTGGCTGCACCTGATAGATTCATATACGGAACAACAAAAGCTGCCGTTGTAGGGTTAACTAAATCAGTTGCAAGAGATTATGTGAAGTATGGGATACGTTGTAATTGTATATGCCCCGGTACAGTGGATACGCCTTCCTTACATGAAAGACTAAGAAATACAGGTAACTACACTCGAGCATTACAAGACTTCACAGACAGACAGCCTATGGGCAGAATAGCAAACGCCATAGAGATAGCATCATTGGCTAGATATCTAGCTTCTGACGAGAGTGCCTTCACCACCGGACAGACTCATGTGATCGATGGCGGCTGGGCTAACGGCGCATAAACATAGATGGATTAATTACTAGTACTTCGGTCCTCCAAACACATTGATTTGGAGAAAAGTTTTGAGGAGATGACCAAATTTTGTTGAAAAGGTTCAATTTACGAAGATTGGCAAGATCGATTAAAACCGTCGACATGGAAGTGGTTATAGATGAAACTAATCAGGTGAACCGTAGCTGTATAACCGTAAGGTAGGTGATTAAGCCTTGAATTTAGAGTTGTAAGTGATTCAATGTTAGAATTATTGAAATTAACAGGAGAGAATGAAATGCGGGCGATCAATATTTGTTACAAAGTACCTTTGGGGAAAGCATCTGAAGTAGAAGAAGTACTTAAAGCTCACGCTGAACATATGAAGGCCAACTATACTCCCGACAACCCAAGAGGAGATAATCCTTTAGACGCTTATTTCACTAAGGCTGAGGAATTGAACAATCCTACTAACCCAGCAGATGGTAAGACTGGCAACATTATATTTACCATTAATGAGAAATGGTCTCAACCGGAGCATATCCAAGCTCATATAGGTAGAACTATGGAGGCCGCTCATTTCGCGAAATTCGTATCTGCGATGCAGGATTATGGGACTATTTCGGTTATGGGTGAAATCTTTTACGATTCGAACCAATAAGGTTTATTCTTGTGGCCAGATGATAGACCACATCGTAGGAAATTCTCAAAAGAGCGCACAGAAATCCAGTCTTCCAGCTTTACGTATCAATAGAATATGGTTGATAGTAATGTGGAGCTTTAAGAAGTAGTGTTATAGAGTATGGCGGTATGTGTTATTAGGTAGTGTATACCCGTGACAGACTGTTATAACAAAAAAGAATCCTAGTTAATCATCCTTGTCCAAGACGCACTAAATGTCCGCCGCAATTTTGTTTACAGTCACTGGATCCAAGGTTCTCAACCAACATTACAGTGTTACTATTAATTACCTTCTTATTTTCAGGACATTCGTTATTATAGTTGTCAGATTTAATAATGATGTTATTTATTTTTGCGTGTTCATCAGCAAGGAGATAGTCAATGTGCCAAAAACATTTCTTGTCATATCTCTGGTGCCGTTCGATCCTCTGAGAAAGATTCCGTTTAGCCCTTTCGGTATAGACATACTTCCCTTTTGGCAACATGAACGACCCTAATCGTCCAACATCTATAATACGTTCTTGGTCTAAGTCAATAAATATTTGATACACACCTGAATTATCATTAGCCAACGTATCATCTCCCTAAGTACAACCCGTACGAAATATATACAAGAGTGTACAATTAGTAAATTTTTTTCGACAGGTGCACCTAAATGAGGATGTTACTTAAAGCAAGTATTCCAACAAAAACCGGTAATGCTAGTTTGAAGGATGAAAGCATGACCGAAAAGTTAAGTTCTATTTTGAAGGATACAAAACCTGAAGCGGTCTACGCACATGTCTCATAGTGTTTGACATAGGTGACACCTCTCAGATTTCGTCAGCAGTCGAGCCCTGGTTTCTTTCAATGGACGCTCAAGTCATTATAACTCCGGTCATGAATGGCGAAGACTTTGAAAAAGTAGGACCTTCACTCGGGGCAGCTATAGAAAAATATGGGAAACCGCACTACAACTGAGACTCAGAAGACTATTGGTAGTACGTAACCTTCAATCTGGATCCGATCTCAATTACAGAATAGGAATGTGTAGTCTATATCGAAAATCCGTTGATTTATAGATATTTATGTCAATTAAGATCTTTGTGAGCGAGCGGTTAAAGTTGAGACTTAATTAGGTCGTATCCTCGTTCTCCAATCATTATAGCGGTGGCATTAGTATTCGCCCTGATCACGTCAGGCATAATGGAAGCATCCGCAACCGTTAAATTCTTTGTGCCGTGAACCCTCAAGTGCTGGTCCACCACTGACATCGGATCTGACCGTGGTCCCATCTTACAGGTGCCGGATACATGGTACGTCGTTGAGGCAGTTCGCAGCAACCAGGCATCTAGATTGTCGTCTGAAGCCAGATCGTAATCTGTAGGACTAATTCTACATTTGACTAAGTCCTGATAGGCCGGATGTTTAAGTAACTGGATACAAATCCTGATAGCTTCTCGGGAACGCTTTCGATCCCATGCATTCTCTAGGTAATGAAAATTCATTAACGGTTTACCGTGAGGATCCGCGGAGTCTATGCTTAGTTCCCCAGCGCCAGTGGGTAAGTATAATCCTGCAACAAGCCCCAAGCCTACAGGCTTCATGGGATCGTCTCCCTTCCCGACATTGGTGGCAAAAGAGCTGGGTGTAATCAACATGTCGTTACGCGTTTCGGAGCCTTCAGCGGTGTAGCAAATACTTATTTGGTGCCTGGATGCGTACGGATCCATTTTTACCCCGTCCCTCGCCCTCACTACTACTGAAAACGAGAAATGGTCACGCATGTTCTGCCCTACACCTGGGAGATTGGATATAATTGGTATTCCATGTCGTCTGAGTTGGTTCTCAGGGCCTATCCCAGACAGCATCAGTAATTGGGGAGATGCTATCGCTCCAGTACTTACTATGATTTCTTCACCTTGTATAGTTAATTGTTCATTGAATTGCTCCACATCTACACCAACCGCCCGATTTCCAGTGAAAAGTATTCTCGTAACAAGGGCATTAGAAATAATACTCAGGTTTGGTCTGTGCCGGCTCGGATCTAAGTAGGTAAGTGCTGTACTCATTCGTATGCCATTGACGTTGTTTTCCACCCTAGGACCTATGCCAGTAAATCTGGGATCATTGACGTCGGGATGTTGTGGGAATCCAGCGTCTACACTCGCTTGATAAGTGGCGACTTGGAATGGCAGCCAAGTGTCTCTGCTGTGCCTTCTCACTGGTATGGGTCCGCTTGTACCGTGGTATTCATTTTGTATATCAACATCAGTTTCTAGTTTTTTGAAATAAGGGAGAACTTTGTCATATGACCATTCGTCATTTCCTTCGGATGCCCAGCTATCGTAATCTTCTGGAGTACCTCTCCAGAAGTTGGGTCCCGGGCCGTTATGAGCGCTGCATCCCCCGACAACTTTTGCTCTAGGGACCGGCATTGAATTACCTTGTTGAGGAGTCGGAGTGCCATAATAACCCCAGTCGAATGGAGCCCCTTTCCGATAAGCGAAGGGTGTGTAGCTATATTTAAGTTCGTAGGGTAGGGTTTCAAAATTAGGATAATCTGGTCCAGCCTCAATTAGCAATACAGAGAGCTTCGGATTCTCTGATAAACGACTGGCTAGCACGCAACCAGCTGATCCAGCTCCTATTACTATAATGTCGTACTTCCTTTTCATTGCACTACCCTCAGACTTGGCAGTCATCTGTTTGGCGAAGGGCTAGGCCTGGAAAGACTTCTCTATGCTCGCCTTAATTGATTACTATGTTACCATTTGACCAATAAATCTGTAAAAATGTATTAGAAACTCGGGAAAATGGGTTAATGTGATGTGAGATCATATAGTAGGTATATGGTTAATAGTAATGAAGAGTTGTTAGAGATAGTGTCATAGGGTAGGGGGTATATCTCAGGTAATGTGTTGTTATGTGGTGGATATCCGTGACAGGCCGTTAAAACAAAGAGGGCTTCTTTACTTGACACACTAACTTATATTCGAACGAATAACTTCTACAATAAGACACCTGGGTCTGATGTTACTCGTATTCGTGGCTCTTGCTGATACAGCCTGTAGTGATAAGGATATAGCCGTTAGAGTCAATCTCAGTTATTGGAGTTTCTGGAGAATATAATCCTTACTAATCTTTAGATAGTAATTAGACCCGCTGGGATACGCATTGCTGGACCCGTTTAGTAGCAAGATATCGACGAACTCCGATGCTGCACCCGTTCCAGTCTTGGGAGAGGCCACATAAGGATAAATACCCTCAAGGCTTTTCCCTGCCAGGGATTCTAAGTCGAGTTTAATCATGCTTTTCGCATTACCGTCCATCACTGCGACTTCTCTCCACGAAGCCAAAATATAGTACAGGCTATCCTTGATTTCTATCAACCTAATCCAATTAACGCCCTTCTTCCAGGCAGTATCAAGGGTCGTGATTGTCCAATCGCTATCCCCGAAGGCCTTTCTATAGTGGAACCACTTCTCGGCAACTCTGTCTTGCAGCACGATATGAATATCACCATCAGTATCCAAATAGAGGTCGGATATCTTCACCGTTCGCGACTCGCTGGGTGTACTAGGTGTGAGTGCTTGAGAACTCAGGGTGTTATCTAGCAGATATTCGTGTGACCAACTATACTCGTCGCGCTGGAAATACGCAGCAATGTGATAGGCATTGTGGGTATGTCCATTGACTTTGACATTATCGTCTTGTATCGCAAGAATGACATAGCCAAAGTTAGTTTTTAAAGGATACGGGTAATAGAAATCGTGCCCCAGATTTTCGCCCGCAATGAGGTGATTCCATCCAAGGTCAGTCGCTTCTTTGTAATAGAGGTGCTCAGAAGTATTTGAATGTAATCCAAATGCCAACACTATGGAGTCATCCCGTCCAATTGACGCACCAATACGCATATTCACGGATGGAGGCTGCGATCGGCCTGTCCAGGGCAAGATTGTTTCATGGGTGAAGCTTCTAATATCTCCCTCGCTCGCCTCAGGGAAATAGTAGTATTCCAGGCTGCCCCGTGAATCATTTTCAAGATTGTCCTTGGGATCAAAAACAAGGGCATGAAGGCCGCCTTTCGAGTCTATGAGGATGTTGCCAGGCCGGGAACACGGCATAGATGCGCCTTGCTCCCATGGGCCTTCTCCTACTTTCTTGTACAGAGTCATCAACGATTCTGTTGCAGGATCATTGTCATTGTGAATGACATAAGTGAAGACAGTGCCCCCATACCGAGCAATCTTACTCTGATTGTGCCCCCACCAAGTGCCGTCAGGGCTATGATTAAGGCTACCAGGTATTCTTTCTAACGAATAGGTGAAGCTTCTGAGTGCGGGTTCTGTAGAAGTTGGTACCTGAGTCGCAGTCGCAATGGGTGTAGGTTCAGGTGTTGCGGTCGATACAGGCGTAGGAGTAGCCGTCGGCACTGGCACTGAGGGACCAATTATTTGACCATCGTATGCGGGAGTACCACCACAACCTACCAACAGTATTAGTACTGTGGTGAGGAAAAGTGCTGGTATGACATTAGACAGCATCATGAGTACACTCCTTTTCCCCAACATAACCCATCACGGAGATTACTAATAATATAGCAGTAAACGCCTAAACAGATACCCCTCGATCATCGATTAGAATGCTATTACGTGCCTAAAAAAGGTGGTGGGTGATAATGGGATCGAACTTCCGACCCCCTGCTTGCAAAGCATAGAATAGACTTTGTTTTGCAAACAGGGGAATCGCAGCAATTAATTAGTCCTCATCAGGTGATTTTCTGACCACTTCTCGCCTATGACCTTCATATAGGGGGAAAAACCCTACATTGAATCTTCAAAACTGCAGCCGTTTTGGTTAACATCTTTGATATACAGGCTGCCAGTTGTAACCCTATAAAGCCTACAATAAGGACTAGCAACGGATAGTTGTTACAGGTGACGGGTATCACCTGCGGATTTCGGTTCCGATAATGCCCTAGACCCATTTATAAACTTATGTCCAAACATTTCTCTTGCAAAAATGGTTTACCTAACCAAAACGTTAATTAACCTTTTCATTGAACGAGAGAGGAGAAGTTTATTAATGAGTGTGGATGGACACGACCACTACCTGAACTGGAGCGGGAAAGAACAGGAGATTGACCAAGAAATCGAATTAAGAACTTGAAACAAAAGAATTCTTTGGATTAGAAGATGACGATGCTAGAGATTATGTTGGAGCGGGTGAAGGGATTCGAATCCCTTCACCCTGCTAGCAAAACAAGGAGTCTCTCCGGAAGTCATTGAAAAATCTACTATTGTTAACCACTCGAAACCCTTCATATCACGCTGTAATCTACAAAGCAGCGGCACATATGTTCTAAATCAGCAAAAAGCAGTACAAATGCCAATAAACGAGCTAAAACGAAGGAAGATTCTATAGTAGATAAAGGCTCTTAAGGCCTGTGTCACCAGAGAGAGAGTTGGTGGCCCGCCTCAGAATCGAACTGGGAACCTACTGATTAAGAGTCAGTCACGGTACTTTCTCTGACCCTATCTCCAAAGGTCTGACCATAAACGACGCACACCTTAATCATCACGTCCAGGCCTTACGCATTAGGGATTGAGAGATAGAGATAACGCCAGACATAGTCATAGATGAACTCTCAAATGGTGGTACAAATGGTGGTACGGAAATCCATTCTTACAGCGTTACGCATCAACAGGTAATATTAGGCGGTTGATTATGGTTTATGGTAATTGGTACTGGATAACTGTTATGGGTAGATTAGTAGGCAGGCAGGGGGGTATGTCTTAGAGTAGGTGTTGTAGAGTGGTGGATACCCATGACAGACCTTTGAAACAAAAAAGAGATGTCTCAGACTACATAATAAATATGGAAATCACCAACCACACAACCCCTACAACAGCCATTGGTATAGCATACTTTTTCCCCAATGTAACATTTGCTGTGGGAACAATTACTGCACAAAAAAATCCAGCGGCGGCGATTTGTGGAAGCCCAAATGCCATGCCAATCCCCCATAACAACAAGAGGACGACTGTGATTTTACCCAGGTTCTTTTTAATTAAGTTATTCATGAAGGAATTATACACAAGATGCCTACGCAAAAGGGTTCCTGGCATTTTAACCAACATAGGTAATTTACCGTCATAACCGTTATCAGCTGTCGTTTGAAGAGTCTCTTGTCTTGACACCCTGACTTATAATCGAACAAATGGCTTCTACAATAATAAGGTTGGAGATTTCTTTAGTATCACATTCGGGGTGTTAAGATGTATCTTTTGCTTGGGTTAATACTTAGTGGCGTTTTGTTAGCTATATATTTTAAGCGTGGTAGGAACACTGTTTGGGGAGGAGCAACTGTAGGACTCATTCTTGGTTGCATAGTGGGAATTTTCAAAGGAGATTTCCTAGTTGTTTTAGGCTGGGGATTTTGTTTAGGGACTCTAAGTGGTTTTGGAGCAGACTTGTTAGGAACCTTTGGAGATCGTTTAAAGGAAAGATGAAAAAAGACTAAATATGGCACGGTGTTAACAGACGCAGCCATCGCTCCTCACCTTTCCTGAGCTTCATATTCGCTTGACACAGTAACTTATAATTTAACAAATGGCTTCTACAATAAGATATCTAGGTCTAATATTACTCGTATTCGTGGCTCTAGCTGTTACAGCTTGTGGTGAGCGAGTAGTATTGATTCAACCGGCTTCCACACTTGTTCCGTTACCCACATACACACCTCTTCCGACCTATACCCCTTTGCCACCTACGGCTACACCATATCCTACATACACACCTCTCCCGACTTACACCCCTTTGCCACTTACGGCTACACCATATCCTACATACACACCTCTCCCGACCTCTGTTTCAATATCGCCTAAAAAGATTCCTTTTACACCAGATCTGACGGTTACACCAATACCAGCTACGGCTACACCATATCTTAATCCTAAGCAAACTCCGACCGTGTCATTGACAGCGACACCATTGCCTGCTAATGAGTCTGACTTGTCAGTTTCCGATATAGTAAGGATGGTGAAGGCCAGCGTGGTACGTATACAGACAGCCAAAGGCGGCATAGGGTCTGGTGTAATTATTGAAGTTACCGCCTCTGACGGTAGTGCCCGAATACTTACCAACTATCACGTCGTAGAGGGAAGTAGTACCGTATCTGTCATTGTAAATGATGTTACTCAATATACTGGCTTCGTAGTAGGTAAAGATCCCCTTCGTGACCTAGCAATTTTAAGTGTGTGCTGTAATAAGGGTTTCAATGCACTTTCTCTGGCTGACGCTTCCAAGATTGAGGTTGGAAATGAAGTTGTGGCTATAGGATATCCTTTAGGTCAGGCAGGTGGAGTGACTGTTACCTCGGGAATTGTATCCGCCGTAAGATATGATGAGAGTAAGGATAGATGGGTAATCCAAACGGATGCTGCGATAAATAAGGGGAACAGTGGTGGGCCTCTTCTTTCCAAAAAAGGGCAAATAGTGGGGATTAACACATATGTTTGGAGAGAAGATAGTTCAGGACTTAATATTGAGGGATTTGGTTTTGCAGTATCAACTGAGACAATTCGGAGTGTTATTCCTCTTATTGGTGCTCGGGCCACAACACTATTGACGCCCACTCCATCATCGGCTGCATCACCAACTCCGTTCAGTCTTAACCCATCACCTACTCCGACAGCGATCCCGACCCAAGTGTTTTACACAAATGAAAAACATTGGTACAAAATTCTAATTCCATCGGGTTGGTCAGTTGATTCTTCGGACGATGAGGCAGTGCGGATATGGGATCCCATAGAAGAAGTTTCCGTAGGGGTGTGGGTTTATCCTAAGGATACAGCGATATCTGCCGATCTAGATAAATATATAAATGTAGGTCGTTGGATCCCAGGACCGGGACCATATGATTCGGACTTTAACATTACATCTAGCGGGGCGATAAAAACTTCTTTACCGGTCAAAAGATTTGAATACCGATATACCTTTCAGAGAAATAATACTCAAATAGAAAGAATCTCACATTGGTATCTACTCGGCGATTATATGTTTAAAGTGGTCTCGTGGTCTGAGCCTGATATAAACCCGTCAACTAAATCTACGATTAAAGAAGTCTTAAATAGTTTCCAACCCTCTATATACACCAACGGAATGTATGGCTATTCATTGTCTCATCCGAAGCACTGGACTGTTTTTGACCCCTCTTTATCGCGCGATCTTACATGGGACCCTGACCGTGACTATGCAGCATGGGATCCCATTTCTGGAGTAATACTATACTTGTATATTAGGTCAGACCTTACCCATCCGAATTCACAATCTTATGGCGCCAAGTCCTATCTAAAAGAAGGATGGGATATAATGTCTAGAGGGAGTGTTTTCACTTCACGCAGCAACCCCAGCTATAGATTAGATTTCCAAGGACGAAACTCTGAAGGAGAGCTCGAAAGAGGAGCTATCTTAATCACTTTGGGTCGAGAAGGGGCCAGTGCAGATAAAGCATTTTGGTTAGAGGTACGCGGTCCTACCGAAGACTGGGAAACCGTTAAAGGAATCGCAGATAAGATATTTAACAGACTGGCTATCTACTCCGGGTGGCCTATTCGTTAGATAGATCACACTCAATGCTGTAAAAATTGCCTGAGTTTACATCTTCGAGTATGCATTGAGTCAGATAATTACTATGAGAACAAACCGTTAAAAACAAAAAAGGGTTCTTCCATTTTAACCAACATAAGTAAGTTATCGTCATAACCGTCACACTCGTCATTTGGAGTAATATGTTAGCAACACTACTTTGGGAGGTTACTAACAATGCTTCAATATATCTTTCCGGTAAAAGATAACTCAGCATGGAAGTGCCTGGTGATTATCGGTATTGGTCTTGTAGTTCTGATGTTAAGCATAACTGGATGTGCCTCTAACGGAGATGTTCACAGTAACGAAGATGTTGATAGTAACGGAGATTATGAACGTCTCGAAAAGCATGTAGCAGAGCTACAATCGCAAATTGATGAATTACGTCGAACCACTTCGGAAACAATCGAAGTATTGCAAGCCAATAATAGGTCCATTAAGGCATTAGTGGAAGGGACGTTTGTTAACGGTTTAGACATTCTGGGGTCTCACATTGATGACTGTCACTTTAATACTAGACGCCTAGCCTGTGCGGAATTTAGAGCAAACCTTGAGGAATATAAGGCTAGCTTCTTCATCGAATAACTAAAACCGAAAGGGGAACATACTTTGTAGATTATTCCTGACCTTACTTGACACACTGACTTATAATCGGAAGTACAATTGGCTATCTTTGATTTGGTATTATGGGTAGCCTCATGAATGAATGGTATGTGCGGTTCAAGTGAATTGTATTTTTTGCCTTGACAGTTTTGGTGTGGCGTCCTAGCGGTTCCCCGGTGTTTGGATTGACATCGTATTTAGGGAAGCTACTACTCGAAATATCTAGCCGTATACAGTTCCCTTTTCTAAACACATTGCTGGTGGGAGGTAGTTTTATGTGTACTTCATACACTTCTCCAGGGGTCATCATCTCACTTTTACTGAATCCGTTTCGGAAACGAGTACGTATTATTGAATCAGTTAAGTTCATTGCATATCCATTAACGTATGATTCATCGGGTGGGTAGAGGTCAATTAGTTTCGCAGTGAAATCGGTATCAATTGACGTCGAAGAAATCCATAATACCACTTCAATTTCACCGGTTATTTCCATGTCAGATTCGAGGGGCCTTGACCGGAATGTAAGTACATCGAACCTGTTTTCTATTAGAGGGTACGGTGGCTTCGAACCAAAATGTCTCGGTTCTTCCTTCTGGTGTGAAGCTCCAGCTATAAACAAGGTGTTTAACCTGTGAAATATTCTTTCATTTTTTTCATTATCATCCTTCGACCCTTTTGCCAACTTAAACATACCAAGAGCATTTGAAGATATGGTAGGTACTGGGTTTTCAGGGTCGTAATTGAAACTTTTAGAAGCTTCAAGTTCATTTGGCATGGACCAGTTAAGGAAGCCGTCTTTGTCTAAGTACATTCGGCTGTAGGTTGTTCTAGCTAACGGCCATTCATTCTCATTTCGCCATTTGCCACCGTGGTCAAGTCTGCCTTCACGATTTGGGATACCAGTGCCACCTCCCATCACAAAAATTCTTACTGGTGGACAACTCTCTATGCCGTTAGAAATACCTCGTAGCCAGTGGTCGAACCAACTTAAACGTAGCTGATTATATTTCTCGTTGCCGTAAGAAGCACTTGAGCCAAAGTCCACGTCCCCAGTAAAGGACTCTCCTCCACGCAGACCTCCATGATTCCATGGTCCAATAAGGAGACGTTGTGGTGAGGTGTTTCTCATCGACATTGAAGCATATTGATTTGATGCGGCTATTGAAAATCCGTCGTACCAGCCACTAGAGAATACCGCAGGAATGTCCGCAGCTTTATAAAAAAAGCATCTTGATTACATGCATCTTGAGCCCAAAAATCGTTATATTCCCCGTCTCTATAGTAGTGGAACAGGATCTTTTCTAGGTTTGGGACATGTTTTATGGGTGTTTTTCCGGGCTGGAAAGGCATATTATTTAGATAGTGTTCAATATTTTCCCATCCTTCTAATATCTGCCTTCTTGCGTTTGGGTCGTTCCTGACTTCTTGGCTATCATACGAGTGCAGGAATAATGCATATAGCATGCCTAGACCCATTGCACCGCCTTCTCGGGCTTCGTGCATGAAAATATTAGTTGGTGCGACATCTACCCACAATGCACTCAGGTGAGGAGGCTGGTATAGCGATGCGATTGTTTGAACAATTCCACTATGTGAACTACCTACCATTCCAACCTTACTATTCGACCAATATTGAGAAGCAATCCATTCTATTGTGTCGAAACCGTCAGTTCCTTCTTTTGGGTTAGCTGTGTGATGGTACTGGCCCGTTCCTTCGGAATTATATCTGCCACGAAGATCTTGGATTGCAACAGCATACCCTCTGGGGGTGAAAAAATTGGCTACTGGTTCTATCCATAGTTCAGTCCACGTTTTATCGTAAGAGGTCCGTCCAAGTATAGTAGGTAAACGTTCCTGTATAGGATTACCATCCTTCGCAGGACGATAGATATCTGTGGCCAATCTAGTACCGTCCCTCATAGGAACCATGACATTGCTCGATAAGTGAGATTCGTAATATATTTCTTTACCCAATTACATACCTTCCCTTAAATATCCCGTCTTCAAACGTTATTACTTCGGACAAGTCTTTCTTTTCGTCGTATGTTTCAAGTTCAGTATTACTATTCTTCTTATAGTAGTTAGCGGTCATTAGTCCCTTTCTATGAAAGAGAATGGTTAGAAGACGGCGATAAAAATAAAACCTAAAGGCGAACGGACCCCTTATGGATCATATTGTACCAAAACCAGAACCCTGGCCTTGACACCCTGACTTATAATCGAACAAATGGCTTCTCAAACAAGGTACCTGGGTCTGATATTACTTGTATTCGTGGCTCTGGCTGGTACAGCCTGTAGCAATAGAGAGCCGTTACCGACACTTGTTCCATTATCCACATACACGCCTGTTCCAACGTATACACCCTTGCCAACTTACACTCCTGTTCCCAGGGCAATTCCTGTTATGGACGTTCAAAAGAAGGAAGTTGTAGAGAAGATAGTCGTACATACCGTCGTACATACGTTGGTGGTTACTGCTACATCTAGCCCGACACCAACTGCTACACTAACCCTAACAGCAACCCCTATTTCTATACCAATAATCACGCCTATACCTACGCTAACAATGGAGTCTCCAATCCCATTATTGGAAGCCTTTGAAGCAAGGATAGACATAGTATTACAAGTAGGCGCGGCGGTTCATAACGTAACGTGGAACCTGAAAAACAATTCTCAACAAAAAGTGAAAGTAGTTGGTGAAATACGCAGGGCAAATGGAACCATAATTGCTAGAGCTGAATCTAGTGGTTTCGTAGATCCTAATGGTGAAATTGGCTCATTTAGCACAACTTTTATAACTACCCCTACACACGAAGAGGTAATGGCATTCCAGTGGGTTTGGACGATTCAAACTCAAACAAGCCAAACTATAGTGTGTACATTCACTAAGGCAAATCCTAAATCATGTGTTTATACATCTACCTCTACCCCAACACCTACTGCTGAACCAGAAGTTAAAGTTATTCTGGAGCCTACTCCTGTACGAGCTGCTACCGCTCGACCTGCGCCGACTGCTGTACTTGCTAAGGGCGTTCAAAAGCAGGATACTTTACCTCCGACTGCGGCGGATTTCGAACTTGCGGATAGTTCCGGTTCCACAGTGTCTCTTTCTAAGACCCTTTCAGATAGCCATTTTGCAGTACTGGTCTTCTATCGAGGTCATTTTTGAGGGATATGTCGAGCGCAACTCGTGGAGCTGCAGCAGATATACACTGACTTCCAAGTCCTCGACGCCGAGATATTTGGAATCAGTATGGACAGCATTTCAGAAACTACTATACTAGCGAGAACTTTAGGGCTGACGTATAAACTCCTTTCTGACCCCAATGGAAAAGTAGCCAAGGAGTATGGAGTCTTCAATCTTCTTGGAGATGGAGTCGCAGCACCATCAGTCTTTATTGTTGGACCGTCAAGGGTTATCGAATGGAGTTACGTAGGCAGAAATATCGGAGATAGGCCAAGTTCGGAGGACATAATAGCCCGTTTGAAATAGCCATTGCCTTCAGTCCTACTCTGATAAGGGGCGAATAATGACTAAACTAGAACCCTTAAAAGGGCGTGAATTGGGTCTCATTGATTACCTGTCAGACCTACCACCGGGACAGCAGAGAATCGTTATGGCATTCATAGGTGGGAAAAGATGGCAGAACCTATATTGAAGCAGCTAAATTGGCTGGAGTTTCGGTTAACATATTGCGTAATTACGTACGCCGTGTAAGAAAAAATCACCCACTTCTATATAAAGGAATCCGTGCTATGTGAAAGTACCAGCTCAAAGCACGACACAGGCCGGCATTAAGAAATGCTATCGCTCTAACGAAAGAGTTTCTATCAAGGTGCGATTTAAACAGCTACCTGTTCCGTGCTCCACTTGCAACTTGGTTGGAGTTACCAAAGAAATACTCCTTGAATCCCAAATAAATGTAGAAGAATCATACGGATTACCGTTTTCCATTTCAGCAACCTGCACTGTATTAACAACGCCAACAACGCCGCCTGAACAATCACAAGCGATCGAATGGATCTATACAGATTTCAGAGATCATAGCAATTGTTTTGATAAATGGGATCCAATACAGGAAAAAAAGTTTCTTGTAGCGGCCAAACGGTGGCAGATGAATCGATTTCAAAGCCGCCTATGCTCTTCAATTATTTTACCTCGACACTGACGAGTCACCAATTTCAACCTGCCTTATCGATATGGAACAGTCAACAAATTGGTTTCAATGTGAAAATCAGCTTCAACTAGTGATAATGAATAATGTTAAGTCCTGTTTTATGGTATATATGGTTACCATTTCGTATAAGTGTAGCTGGTAGCCAACGGTAACTTTCATATTTAACATCAGTGATTTTCATAGGTGTTTTCTTCAACTATACTTGATAATTGTTCCCACTCTTGCTCTAACTCTTTTGATCGCTTTTGCAGAGCTTTAAATGTTATACCAAATCCGGCTATCTGATCTGGATCGTCAATTGTTTTGGGGTTAATAAAAAAACTCTCTAATTTATTTATCTCTGAATTAATATTTGCTAGTTCTAATTCAATTGTTCTAATTCTTTCATTTAATTTGCGTAATTTATTTACAGAGTTTTTCCTCCCTTGTCTTTCTTGGTTACGTTTTTCTTTAGGCGATTTATGCAAATTAGACGTTTTCTCAGAAATGGAAACGGAGTCCTGTTCAATCACCATACTGTTTGTAATAGATAAGTAACTGGAATAATCTCCTGGATAGACAACGGGGTTTCCATTTTCTACTTTTATAATCTTGTTAGCTACTTGGTGGATTAGCGTGCGGTCGTGAGTAATAAAACACAAAGTTCCGTTGTAATCAGTTAATGCGTCAGTCAAGATTTCCCTTGATGCAATATCAAGGTGATTGGTAGGTTCATCCATGAAAAGCATATTGTTGGGTTGAATCATCAACTTAGCTAGTGCGACTCTAGCTTTTTCTCCTCCAGATAAAATAGATATAGGTTTATGGATGTCATCTCCAGTGAACAAAAACCCTCCAAGAATATTTCTCAAGGCCCCTTCTGAAGTTGTTCCAGAAACTTCCTGTAATTCTTGAATTATTTTGTTTTTAGGATTCAGGAGTTCAAGTAAATGTTGAGCGTAATACCCCATTGTTACGTTATATCCTAACTGCCGTTTCCCACTGTCGAAATCTAAAACACCTGCCAGTATTTTCAACATTGTAGATTTGCCAGCGCCATTAACGCCTAGTAAAGCGACTTTATCGCCTCTATTTAAAACTAAATCAACTCCTCTATAAATAACATGTTCACCATATGATTTATTTATATTCTCTAACTTTATTACTTCATTGCCACTGCGAGGTGGTGCTGGGAAAGAATACTTGACTCTCTTGGTGGTTCTTGGCAAATCTATTTTTTTTATTTTCGCCAGTGACTTCAATCTGCTTTGAACTTGTCTCGCCTTAGTCGCTTTAAACCTAAAACGATCTACAAATTTCATCTGTTTCTTGATTTGTTTTTCCATTCTCTCGGCCGTAGCTTGTTTAGTTTTAAACGATTGCTCCTTTGAAATTAGATATTCATCATAATTACCCTTTTGTAGAACGACCTGTTCTTCTTCAATCGCTAATACCGTTGTCGCCACAGAATTCAAAAATGCTCTGTCATGAGAAGTTACAAGAACTGCTCCTTTGAAATTCATTAAGTATTCTTCAAACCATAAATTTGCCTCCAAATCTAGATGATTGGTAGGTTCATCTAAGAGCAAAACATCAGGTTTAGAAAAAAGAATCTTACTAAGATAGGCCCTCATGATCCAGCCACCGCTGAACTCATTTATGAGCCTGCTAAAATCATTTTCCCTAAACCCTAGTCCTGACAAAATTGCCTTCGCTTCATGCTCAGTATTGTTTTGGCTGTAAGTCTGTAGATGGTCATTAATTTTTGCCATACGATCTAACAGCGCGGACTGTTTTTGATTATTGATTTCATTAGATAATGACTTGTAAATATCAGTTAACTCTTGTCCTAGTTTGCTGATTTCGTCGGGTTCTTCAATAACCACTTGAAGTAATTGTTTGTTACCAAACTTAAAGTTTTCTTGTTTCAGATATGCAATCCTACAATTTCTTTTCAGCATGACTTTTCCGCTATCCGCAGTGCTTTCGCCGGACAATATATCCAAAAGAGTTGATTTGCCTGAGCCATTGGCCCCTATCAAGGCAATACGTTCGCCAGGAGTAGCATTGAGTGAAAGGTTGGAAAATAAAATTTCATTTCCATACCCTTTACTTATATTATTTGCATTTAACATAGTTACAGTATATTTGACTATGGATATACTACTCAACAACTTAGGACTAGGAAAATAGATCAAAATCTTCGTACCACTAATGTAATTAACTAGTTAATTGCTGAAGCGGCGCGAGATAGGGGAGCAGAAACTGTACTTGTAACAGCTAGCAAACCACTTCCTGATCCAGTGGATGTGGAGATAATTAGAGTGCAAACATTGGCAGAAATGTGTGAGGCTCTTCAAAAGAGAGTGTCAAATAAAACTGATGCGTTGATAATGGCGGCTGCAGTTTCTGACTACAAGCCTAAAACTGTATCCGGGGAGAAAGTTAAGAAAGACGCCTCTGATTGGGAGATCAGCTTGGAATCCACTATAGATATCCTGGAAACGATTCAAATGGATGTTGGTGTGAAAGTAGGATTTGCTGCCGAAAGCACATCAATTATCCAGAATGCTCTCGAGAAATTCAGTCGAAAAAATTTAGACTTGATTATTGCGAATGATATATCAGACCCACAATCTGGATTTGGATCTGATACGAATAAGGTCTGGATAATCGATAGAGATAAAAAGGTACAGTAACTCTCTGTGTTGCCTAAATACGAGGTGGCTAATAGAATTCTTGACAGGACCGCACAACTTTGCAAGTAGGAGATTTTCCACTAGTGTAGCGTGATGTTGCTGATTGTAGGCAGTGTGACTTACTTGAATGGTATGTCACCGGGATTATTCAAAATTAGTAGTTAGTGTAAGATCCGTCCCGTCGATGTAGGTGATGTGCTTTCCAGAATTCAAATGTCTCACTGGCGGCCTCTTCGTTGAATTCGACTCCTAGGCCTGGCCCTGTGGGTAGCGGGAAGCGTGTCCCGTTTATCATAGGCTGTTCTGGAAACAGATCTGGTCCAAACATGTAATCTTGCGTGCGTTCCTCAAGCCATACATAGTTAGACACGGCTGCTCCGAAATGGAGGTTTGCCGCGGTGCTTATAGGTCCTAAAGGGTTGTGAGGCATCATGTTAATATAGTGAGATTCACACCAACCAGCGACTTTTATAGCCTCGGTGAACCCTCCTACGTTCGTTCGTTCGTTGCAAAAGATTGCAGCGAGGTTTAATTCCAGCCTGGTGGACCCGGTGATGACGCTGAACCAGCAGATTAACAACATGATTCAAAGAGAGGGACCGATAACTTTTGATATACAGGCTGCCA
>CAUZEB010000010.1:0-25817 GCA_963578655.1 Dehalococcoidia bacterium
TGTAAAACGTCCTTGCCATTTTTGATGTCGGCGGGCAGACTATCAATGTTTTGGTAGTCTCTCCCTGCCTCTAGCAAAAGTACAGATCGTTTAGGATCCTCGCTGAGGCGCGTGGCCAAAGTAGCTCCCGCGGATCCCGATCCTATAATAATAACGTCGTATCCCATACAAAATCTCCCAACTACAATAACAAGAACTGTTCACGCCAGAGTATAAGAGGCATTAGCTGTATGCAAGAGTAATGAAAATGATATGTCAAATCAATATATTGTATCGAAGTAGAATAGAGATGGCACTTAAAGATATTACCAATCCCCATTCAGCTGTATTTAGATTAGTCAGCATACTGACCTAAATCTGGATATGAAGTGGTAGATAACATCCTCTTATCCTATTGGAGGGTTATGACTCCAGAATCGATAACATATTTCGATATTGAAGACAAAGACTTAGTGTCCAAGTCAGATGCCTCAGTTGTGGTAATAAAACATTGTTCGTAATCTCGGATTCTCTCTAAGATGTGTGATTTCCTGGCAGAGTCTAATTCAGAAAATATGTCGTCCAGAAGTAGCACAGGCTTTTGCTGATGATGCTTACTTAAATACTCTGACTCAGCCATTTTCATTGAGACAACTAAGGTGCGAGATTGACCTCTAGAGGCGTGGGAAACTGCATCAGCTCCATCTATCATCAGCCTTATATTGTCCCGATGAGGACCGGAGATTGTATTGCCTTGATATATCTCTCTTTGACGGCGATCCTTTAATGCCTGGGAGAAATGTCGAACTATCGTATCTTCAGTGGTAACTTCCCTTACGTCAATGTTAGGTTCATATAGTAAAGAGATAGATTCATTTTCGCCAGCTAGTTTTTTATGAATTGGTGCTGATAAGCGACATAATTCTCCAATAGTATTCAAACGTTGGTATATGATATATTTACCTTCTTCGAGTAACTGATCGTCCCAGAAATTCAATTCGATTGGATCAGAGTTTCGCTCGCGTATATTCTTTAAGAGGTGATTCCTCTGGGTTATTATACGTGTATATCGTTGCAAACATCTCAGATATTTAGGGTCTAATTGGGAAAGTAAAATATCGATATAACGTCTCCGTATTGAAGGAGGACCAAACACCAAATTCAAGTCCTCCGCACTAAATAACACTGCCTTTAGTTTGCCAACTAACTCTGAAGTGTGGGATTTAATACCATTGATAAGTATGTACTTTTGAACGTGGAGTTTGTAACTTTCGTTATCGGTTCGAAGCGAGGTACTTCTGCTTGCTAGCGAACCTGGCGAATTAGATTGGGAGCTAATATTAACCTGTAGTTGTACCCAGTCGTGATCTCGTTTAATAGTAGCTTCTATGGAAGTAAAGGCTTCCTGGGAGATGAAATCTTTATGAATCAGATCTCGATCAGAAGATGTCCTAAAAGATTTTCCTATAGCTAACAGATAAATAGCTTCCAGTAAATTGCTCTTACCTTGACCATTATCCCCTTCTAAGAGAATCAGACCCGTGTTGAACTTTATGTCAAGGTTGTGATAATTCCTGTATTTTTTCAAAAGTAGTTGATCAATATAAATCGAATTTACTCACAATACGGATATAGGCATGATACTGGAATTCTAACATAAAGACCCTTGGTTAATTAGATGCAATTCGCGATTCTAAGTATGAAATATCTTTAACCTATTGTCCTATATTTGTTGTCATCTCGTCGTGTTATTCTAGTCGTCAGTTTTCCAATTGGCCACATCAGCCCGCCTACGTATATGTCCGAGCGATGCATTCATCAAGACTAAGGTTGATAATATGCCTAAGCCTAATGTCACTTTCAAATCGGTCGTGAACGTTAAATTGATCGCTGCGAGCGTAAAATAACCGGCTACTATATTCAGAAGGGATGTGTATGGCATTTTCTGTCCACCTAAAGAGACTAGCATGGCTACAACAATACTAAGTAAACCCGGTATTGGGAATAGTCCCACTAGAACGCCACCTAGTGTAGCGAGACCATCTCCTCCGCGGAAATTCGTAAAAATTGATTTACAATGTCCTAATATTGCAGCGGATGCAGGGAGAAGGATCAAAATGTCGTCAATCCCCAACACTTTTGCTGTGATGACTGCAATAGTTCCTTTAGCCATATCACCAAGTAGCACGAGCAGTCCCGACCATTTTCCAACAGTTCTATGGACATTTGAAGCTCCCGCCAGTCCCGTTCCTGAAGAGAATATATCGACTCCATGGTACCGACTGATCTGAGTAGCCAGAGGCAACGAACCAAGAAGATAGGCGGCAAGTATTGGAATGAATAGCCGATATGCATCTTCTACAAGATACATCAATTTGAGTTATCCTTTTGACTCATTATTATCGTCTCCGTAAATCCATAGCCTAAGAGCAATCGTCTCGTTGCTAGGACATCCCAGCATCAAAATTTTGTTAACCATTCCTCTTTTAGAATAGCAAATTATTGATATCTGCAATGGGACATGTCATCATTTCAGATATCTCTTGTCAGGTAGTCAGACAGAGGTATCACCACCGGAGTACCTTGTTGAGGATTAGCAAGGATTCCGACTGATGTCCCGTATATATCGGAAAGAATCTCAGAGGTTAATAGATTCTCCGGCGTCCCATCAATCCGAGTTCCATTCTCAACCAACATTATCAGACGCTTGTTATACTGAGCAGCAAGAGTTAAATCGTGCATCGCCATTATAACAGTGACATTCATTTCTTGCTGAATAGATTTAATGAGGTCCATAACCCTTGTTTGATGTCCTAGGTCTAAATTAGAGGTGGGTTCATCTAGTAATAGCAATGGTGATTTCTGAGTTAGTGCCATCGCGATCAGAACTCGCTGGCGTTCGCCTCCGGATAAAGTGTTAATTAGCCTATTTTCGAGATGACATACATTTGTCAAAGACATAGCCCACCTAGCAATTTCAAAATCTTTCAATCCTTCCCATTGAAGCAATCCTAAATAAGGATTTCTTCCCATCATCACAAGATCTAATACTTTAAAGTCCGCAGGTAAAATTGGGTTCTGTGGTACTACCGATACTAATTTTGCACGATCTATTGGTTTTATAGATGAGAGATTGTTGTTAAATATCCTGATAGTTCCTTTTACAGGTTGAAGGACGCCACTTATTAATTGTATCAATGTGGTTTTTCCAGTGCCATTCGGTCCAACCAATGCTAACATCTCACCTTGTTGGACCCTTAAGTTAAAATCGTTAATAATGTCCACATCGTTGTATCGAAAAAATACGTTATCTATTGTCAGCAAGAGATTTACCTAAAAATATATTGTAAATGTTTAAATATGACAGGAAAGTTAGTTGTAAATGGTATAGGTATGGTTTCCTCGTCGATATCAAATTGATATCCTACGGTTTCGTTTAAGCAAATATAAGAAAAATGGAGCGCCTACAAATGCAGTAATTAGACCCACAGGGATTTCAGTAGGGCTAATTACTGTTCGTGCTAGTAAATCAGCCGAAATTAGGAAAATCGCACCGACTATACCTGACATTGGTAATAAGAAACGATAATCATTTCCCCAAACCAGTCTGACTAAATGAGGTGATACTAGTCCCACAAATCCTATCAGACCGCAGAATGAAACGGCGGCCGCTGTGGCCAAAGTGGATGATAGAATCAAAATCAATTTTGTTCGTTCAACGTGTACTCCAAGCTGCTTTGCTTGCTTTTCCTCTAGATGTAGCAGGTTTAGAATTCGACCATGGATCAGGATAACAGCTATAGAAGGGACTACATATGGAAGTATAATGGCGATATTTTTCCATTGGGCGTTTATAAAGCCTCCCAGAAGCCAACTCAGAATGGGCCTTAATTCCGGATTGCTTTTCAGCATAATCAGGCTTGTAGCCGCACCGCAAAATGAAGCTATGGCAACACCTGCTAATATCAGTCCGGTTAGCGGGATCTGGTCATATTGTCTAGCAATCAAGAATGCAGATGTGATGGCGATTATACCTCCCATAAAAGCAGATATTGGCAGCAAATTTAATCCTGCGACGTAGATAGGAATACTTGATAACATTACGATACTCGCTCCTAATCCGGCGCCTGAAGCTACGCCGATTAGGTATGGATCTGCAAGAGGATTCCTAAATAATCCCTGATAGGAGGCTCCTGACATTGCTAGAGCCATACCGACTGTTCCCGCTAAAACAATTCTAGGTAATCGTAAATCCCATATTATGGTCTCCCAAGAAGTTGGCCATGTATAATGAGTATCTATAAAAAAGACTTTGTTAGACAGGATTTCTAATACCGCTGTGCTGGGGATATGCACTGAACCTAGAGACACTGAGAGAATAGAAATTATAGTCAACGCCACAAGTCCACCAGATATACGACGCCACGGGTAAGAGAAGTTCGATCCATACTCTCGCGCCAAAGACGCGTCACTATGTGGGCTATGATTCGCCGAGATTTCCGTTACATTATGTTCTTTCATTGGATTGCCCATTATTATTTTTCGTCACTCTAGGTTTTTTGTGTCATGGGAACAAGTTCGGATATATTAAGTGGGCTAGTTCCTCTATTCCATCTATGAATCTTGGCCCTGCTATGTCTAGAAGATCGGAAGTAATATAAATCCTGTTATTTCTGACAGCGTTTATCTTGCTGAAGGCAGGATTACCTGTAAAGAATGCGGGTTCCTTTGTGAAAATAATGTCAGGATTACTTTCCACCAATGTTTCAGGAGATATTTGTCCGTATCCCGAGATCTTTTTTCCTACATTTCGTACATTCAGGAGATCCAAGACGTTGCCAACCAGAGTGTCTGGTCCTGCAGTCCATAATTGGGAGGTGTCATAGAAAACAGATGGCCCGGTCGGCTGGGATTTTAAAGCATCCTTTATTTTTTCGATACGGGCTTCAAAATTAAGAGAGAGGGATTCGGCCGCGGAAGTATTTCCCGTAATCCCCCCCCACATCCTTATATGCTCAGTCACTTTAAGAAAATCATCGTTTAAAGACTCTAAATAAAGAAGTTTAAGTCCTGACTTTGTTAATTGTTCATTAAAAGTGGGAAAAAATATGAAGACTAAATCAGGTTCTAGTTCCAAAATCAACTCTATGTCTAGCGTTGACGCGTCACCGACTTTGGGTAAGGTTTGTACATCAGCTGGGTAGGATACGAAACTATGGGTCGCGATTACTCTGTCTCCTTCATTGAGTGCAAACAGTATTTCTGTGGCAGCTGCATCATATGCTACTATTCTTTCAGGAGGTCCATCGAAAATAACTTTTCGCCCATAGCTATCCTCAACACAAAAAGGGAATATTACTTCATTATTTAATAAAGGTGAAGCGATGTTTTGGCAGGTGTGGGTATTATTTGAAGAGGTATTATTTTGACATGCAGCAATTAACAGAAGAATCAGAAGCCCTAAATAAACAACTTTCATAAACTTACCTATTTTACCCTCGACTATTCAACCCGCGGTTTAGATTCATGATCTCTAAAGACATAAAAAACCCTTCTCCGAGTGATGAGAGAAGGGCTCTGAGATATCTCTATCATGCCAGTACCCCATCCTCGGAGGCTGTAGACACGATGAGGGCAGTGGACCGGGCTTGTTCTAAATGATTAATAAGAACCTACCGTTGCGGGACAGCGTCGGATTTTGACCGACTTCCTCTATTAAGAGCTAATGCGCACCCTCACCTGGCTGCGGTTCATAATTCCCTATTTCAGGTTATTACAATGATAGTATATAAGCATGTCAATATACCATTGTCAATAGAAAGGGCGCCATTTCTTTAATCCTGATATAGATTTGTATAGTATTTGTTCTGATATTGTTGAAAATTAAGTTGAAAATTGCTAGAATAACCACGTAATAGACCTAGCCATTTTTCGTCAAATATCATCCACTGTATAGTAAGGTTTGATTAGTCGAAGATTATGCTATTTTCAATACGAAATCGATGTGAAGTGTATGACTAATCGACTCACTAAATATACGTCAAGTTGCATAGAAGATTTCCTCCAGAGAGTATCACTCTTTCAAAGACGCAGACCTTGTAGATGATTGATAGGCACATATTTCTGGAAACCCTTGTCTTTAGATCAATAACACGCAGAGAGCCACAGTTTCGAATTATCAATTAATTGGAGGGTTCAACATGGCCGTTGACCAACGTAGTAAAAAAGGAGATTGGTACACTGCTAGCGATATCCAAGTATTAGAAGGTATGGAGGCAGTTCGACTCCGACCTGGGATGTATATCGGTAGCACAGACCAAAGAGGTCTACACCACCTTGTATATGAAATTGTGGACAATAGCGTCGACGAATTCATGGCAGGTCATTGTACAAAAGTAGAAATTCAGATTAATGAAGATGGTATAGTCAGAGTGAGAGATAATGGGAGAGGTATTCCTGTTGATATTCATCCCTCCACTGGCAAATCAGCTGTTGAAACTGTTATGACTACTCTTCATGCTGGAGGTAAATTCGGAGGTAAGGCATATTCCGTATCTGGAGGATTGCATGGAGTAGGAGCTTCAGTGGTAAATGCATTATCTTCAAGCTTGGAAGTGGAGGTATCTAGAGGGAGGAAATTATTTACGCAGACTTTTGCCAAAGGTCTAAGCCAAACAGATTTAATAGAAACAAAGAAAAAGGATAAGGCGGGCGAATCCTCCGGAACCACAGTGCGGTTTATGCCTGACAAAGAGATATTTGGGGAACTGGAGTATGATTTCGCTATTTTGGCACAAAGATTTAGAGAAATGGCGTATCTAAATAAGGGCTTAGAGATTAATTTTGTTAGCTATTGGCATTCCGATCGCTGGCCTCATAATCAATTAACGTATTATTTCGAAGGCGGAATTTCCAGTTTCGTAAGGAGTCTAAATCAGAATAGGGAAGCGCTGCACAGGGACCCGATCTATGTTGAAAAACAAATTAACGGAAGTAGAGTTGAAGCTGCCTTACAATACAATGATAGTTTTAATGAATTCGTACTATCGTTCGCGAATTGCATTAACACTTCCGATGGAGGAACTCATATAACAGGATTTAGAGCGGCTCTAACTCGTGCACTTAACGAATATGGGCGCAAACAAAAGATTTTTAAAGAAGGTGTCCCAAATCTTTCAGGTGAAGACACACGAGAAGGTTTAACGGCTGTAATCAGTGTGAAATTAATGAACCCCCAATTTGAAGGCCAAACAAAAGCGAAATTGGGAAATCCTGAAGTAAGGAATCAGGTAGAGACAGTAGTGTCTGAAGCTCTTCAGATTTATCTTGAAGATCATCCCCAAGACGCACGGAGAATTCTCGAGAAATCTCTTACTGCACAGCGGGCCCGCGAGGCTGCCCGTAAAGCCAGAGATATGATTATACGTAAGAATGCAATGGATGGCGGTGGACTTCCAGGTAAACTGGCTGATTGCTCAGAAAAAAACCCGGAATTTTGCGAATTGTATCTGGTTGAAGGAGATTCCGCAGGTGGAACTGCTAAGATGGGAAGAGACAGACGTACCCAGGCGATATTACCCTTGAGGGGAAAGATATTAAATGTTGAAAAAGCTAGAGCCGATAAAATGCTGGCCCATGAAGAAATCAGAGCAATGGTCACCGCTATTGGGGCTGGTTTAGACGAAGATCTCGATCTGGGTAAATTACGTTACCATCGAGTTATAATAATGACAGATGCCGACGTGGATGGATCTCATATTCGGACACTTCTCATGACGTTCTTTTTCAGGCATATGCAAGAGCTTATACTGAATGGTAATCTTTACATAGCTCAACCCCCTCTGTATAAGATTACTAGCGGTAAATCTGAGCATTACGCTTATAGTGAGAGTCAGCGCAAGGACGTTATGGCTAAAAAGTTTAGTGGAAAGAGAAACGTTAGTACCCAAAGGTACAAAGGGTTAGGCGAAATGAATGCTGGCCAGCTATGGGAGACAACTATGGATCCAGAAGTGCGGACGCTGCTTCAGGTATCAATTAATGATGCTAGTTCAGCGGACAATATATTCTCACTGTTGATGGGCGATATCGTAGAGCCTCGCAGAAATTTCATACAAGCTAACGCACTCGAAGTAAAAAACTTGGATGTTTAGACTTAATCCCACATGCCCGTGCTGAAATATCGTTCTCCAATGTCGTTGAAAATGGTGACTATATGGCTGTTTTCCGAATTCTTAGCAATTTCATATGCGCCTTGGACATACGCGCCGGAGGATTGACCGGCGAAGAGACCTTTGGAGGACAGAAGAAGAGACATATCCCTGGATTTATCCACATCCACGGGAAGCATAAGGTCAACGATCGTTTCGTCGAAGGTTTCGGGTATAATATGGTCTTCTCCCAAGGGTTTTAAACCCTCCACCCCTGGCCATTCTGGCGGATTTATACTTATTACTTTAATCTCAGAATTTTTCTCTTTTAATTTACGTCCCACACCTGATATGGTTCCACCCGTCCCGACACCAGCTACAAAGTGAGTGATATTTGGGGCCTGAGTCAGTATCTCTTCGGCAGTAGTCTCGTAATGAGCCAACGGATTGTTTTGATTGCTGTATTGATCACAGTAATAATATTTATTCGGGTCTCCTTGGTATATCTTTTTAACTTCCCTGAGGCTTTCATCGTACCCAAGCATGGGATTAGTAAATATAATTTTGGCGCCGTGGGCATGTAGACGTTTTTTCCTTTCCTCACTCGCGTTCTCGGGCATAACCAGTACAACTTTGTACCCTAAGACGGCACCTATCATTGCGTAAGCTATCCCCGCATTCCCAGATGTAGCGTCTAGTATGGTTTTCTCCTTCGTGAGAGTACCGGATAGGATTGCCTCAACCAGCATCCTAAGCACGGGACGATCCTTTATGGAGCCGCCAGGGTTTAAATGTTCACATTTAACGTAAATTTTTGTGCCTTTCAAGTTGGGCCATAAATCCAATCTCACAAGAGGTGTCTTACCTATGGCGAGGAGTGGGGGATAAGCTTCTATAAATTTAAGGAATTCTTTAGATTGAGGCAATTTATCATCTCTCTGAATGTAAATATTCTAAGCGCCCGTTGAGTATATATATCTTTCATGTATATAGTCTAGAGGGACGCGCATGTAACTCCCGCTTGCGTACATTTATTCATCGATTATACTTTACATAGGGTTGTATATCGACGAATTAAAAGTTTAGTATCTAAAGGACTCAGTTATGTTCTTCTATTTCCTTCACTATCCAGTAATTAAATATGTTATGAAAGGGCTACATTTAATTCTAACCTACAAGAGAGATAATGGTAAACAGTAACCTAAGGCAATACGTAGAAAAACTTAAAGACCAATTACATAAGCATAACCACCTTTATTATGTTTTAAATGCTCCAGAGATAAGTGATGGTGAATACGATGTTTTGATGCGTGAATTGCAAGACTTTGAAGCTCAACATGTTGAGCTGATTAGTTTAGATTCGCCGACTCAAAGGGTAGGTGCAGAACCAGCAGAAGGTTTTGGAGAAGTATTGCACGAATTTCCGATGTTAAGTTTAGGGAATGCCTTTAATGATGGTGAGTTTTTATCCTGGTACAATCGCATTTCGGAATTACTTGAAGCGAAGACTTTCGATATGGTGTGTGAATTGAAATATGATGGTTTAGCTGTGGCTCTCATGTATCAGGACGGCATTCTTGTCCAAGGTTCCACTAGAGGTAATGGATTCATGGGTGAAGACGTAACGGCAAACGTTAGAACTATCAATAGTGTACCTCTTAAGTTGTTAATGGAAGATGTCCCCAGGAAACTTGAAGTGAGAGGGGAGGTTTACTTTCCCAAGTCAGCCTTTCGTGCATTTAATCAAAAGAGAACACATGAAGGTTTGGAGACTTACTCTAATCCACGTAACACGGCATCGGGGTCCTTACGTCAATTAGACCCACGAGTTACATCTGAAAGACCTCTTGATATATTTGTTTACAGCTTAGGATACGCAAAAGAGAATGATCAGATGCCGGTGGATCACTGGAATACTTTAAAGCTCATGAAGAAATGGGGATTTAAAGTCAGTGACGATATTTTTCTTGCACAAAGTCCTGAGGCTGTTGTTGAATTTTACGAAACCTGGCTGAAGAAAATTGAATGCCAAGACTATGCTTGTGATGGTGTTGTAATAAAAGTCAATAGATTCGATTTTCAAAGGCATTTGGGTGTGGCGGCGAGAGAACCAAGATGGGCTACAGCGTTTAAATTCCCTGCCAGTAAAGCAGAATCTCAACTATTAGATATAAGGATTAATGTTGGACGAACAGGAAGTATTAACCCATACGCTGTACTTGCGGCTGTTGATGTTGGAGGAGCCACAGTTAGACAGGCAACTCTTCATAATGAGGGCTACATCCACTCGAAGGATTTGCGAGTAGGAGATTGGGTAGTAGTCGAGCGAGCCGGTGAAGTAATACCACAGATTGTGAAGCCTATCAAAAGTCGCCGTACTGGTAAAGAACGATCATTCAGCATGCCCGATAAATGTCCGTCTTGCCAACATGGTTTAGTAAAGTCGGGGAATGATACGGTGGTGTATTGTGTTAATGCTTCATGTCAGGCCCAGTTAATTCGGCTTCTGGAACATTTTGTTGGAAGACATGCTATGGATATTGAAGGCCTAGGAAGGAAGCAGGGTGAGTTGTTGATCGAGAAAGGATTGGTCAACAATGTATCAGATCTATATTACCTTAACAAAGATGACTTGATGTTACTTGACCGTATGGGAGAGAAGAGTGTTACTAATTTGCTTTTGGCTATAGAAACCAGTAAGAGACAGCCATGCTCACGCGTTCTGGCGGCATTGGGTATTGACCACGTGGGGGGTGAAATTTCTGAGATCCTAGTGCGTAATTCATTTGATATACAGCGTTTGATAACAGCTTCCTACCAGGAATTATTAGAGATACCACAGGTCGGACCAAAAATAGCACAGAGTATAGTCGATTATTTTAATAACACAGATAACCTCGAAAATATAAGAAAGTTAAGTGGAGCTGGTATTAAATTATACAGTGAACAGGGCTCCACAGTTGCAGTCCGACCATTGTCAGGTTTACGCTTCGTTGTTACTGGTATATTGGTCAATTTCAGTCGCTCTCAGATTGAAGATAGAATCAAAGAACTGGGCGGCGTTACAGCTGGTAGTGTTAGCAGTAGCACCGATTATCTAATTGCTGGCCAAAATGCCGGATCTAAATTGAAAATAGCCGATAGAATGAATATTAAAGTTATCGATGAGCACCAATTTGACGAACTTGTGAGGTCAAGCTTTCAAACAAATTAACCTCAGGTGAAGTATGAAAATAAAAAGTTCATATTGTATAATGAACCCGTGCTAATCTTATAGTAAGGGGACTATTGTATTTAGTAACATTTCTAATTGATGTTCTTGTTTGAATGATGCGAAGCGAATTATGATCGTATCAGCACCGGCTTCTCTATATTGACATATACGTTCTGCTATACGCGCAGGTGAACCATAGGGTCCCCATCTATCACCCCAGTAGTTCCCTCCGTAATATTGATGCAAGAAGTGGTTTGCCTCTTCGGTGGCTTTACGTTCATCGTAGGCAATGTTTATAGTCATGTAAAACGCGGATTCCATATTCTCGTAGTTGCGCCCGTATTGTTCGGTGTATTCTTTAACTTTTCTACATAAAAGGCCGTATTCCTGAGGATAGTCTGAAATCGAAATGAAGCCATCACCTAGTCGAGCCGCTCTTCTGAATTGGATGTCTTTACCTGTATTCCAGTGACAGGCTATTAAAATTGGCGTTTCACTGGACCTTGATGATTTAGGTAATATCGTTACATTATCCAGATGGAAGTGACTCCCAGAGTATTTTCCCTTATTATCGGCTATAAGAGATTTTGTAATTTGCAGGACTTCCTCGAATCTTTTTGCTCTAGTTGATATTTCTATCCCTAGATTAACCCATTCTTGTCGCTGAGCCTTGTTAAAGGCACCTCCCACGCCTGCACCCAGGATTGCTCTACCCTGAGAGATAATATCGAGAGTTCCTACGGCTTGTGCTAATGCTAGTGGGTTACGGAGAGCAGCTAGTAACACAGCAGTGCCTAGTCGAACCTTTTTAGTTCTAGCGGCTATAGCCGCTAGCATAGTAAGAGGTTCTAACCTTGGTTTAGCTGTAAGACTGTCTCCTACCCAGATTGAATCCAAGCCAGCATTCTCCACAATGTCAGCCATAGAGAATATGGTCTCTATGCTTGGGCCTACGTGACCAGGCAATAAGATTTCGCGAGTAGGTAGAAGTATACCTAGTTTCAACTTGTTGTTGTTAATATTATTCATTGCTAAGACTTAATTAGACATCTAATTAATCGGGAACCTCTATAAATAATGGCTTTTCAAATCCATTTACAATTTAGTTGTTTAATATGTCCATAGATTCAATTCTACAGAAATTAAGGTTTATGATATCCGCCAATCATAGCGCTTAGAAAACCCGGTTTCAAATTGTCATAGGTTTCTAAGTCCTCGCTCATGTCTATATCTAGACTGAGGCCTGCACAGTCGTATATTCTTGATTCAATTCCAAGATCCTGTGCTTGCTTTTGATGTCTTAAAAAACTATCACAACCCAAAGTTGCTAAGAACGATGAATAGTAGGGCACTACTATAGCATTTGTTCCCCCATCTCTATGGGCTGGAGATAACGTGAGTATGTTTCCATTCCTTGATGTTTTTATCAAACCATTTATATCATCAGATTCAATCATTGGCAGATCTGATGGCAAATACATAGGAATCAATTGCGATTCAAATGCCATTTGGAAGGCATTATTTAAAGATTCATTGAGATTCTTGCCCAGGTCTTCATACCAGTCGACCTTAAGTTCAAGGGCAGTATTCTTAACTAATTTATCGCCACCTATAATCCATATGGCATCCAAGCCAACTTTTTTTAAAGCTGAGACAACTATCTTGAGCATTTCAACGTTTAATGTAGCTCGTTGAGTGGGTGTTAGAATACCCTTTAGGCGTGTCTTTACATCAGGTAGTGGTTTCATAGGGATGATCGCTACAAATGATCTACGTGACACAGATAATTATACCTCAATCAAATCACAAATCTCTCTCGCTAGACGCTCTTTATCTGCGTCAGTATTCATCATTATATTGGCAGTGTGGACCTGCAAAGAAAGATTTTCAATATCTTGCATGTATTTTTTGTCTGACTTATCTATAACGAATATGTCGCAAATATTTCGGTATTGTCTTGCTACGCCAAAGCATGAAACGTCCTCTCCGAAATCTTCTAGAATCTTCGCAGCAGGTCCTCTAACCGCCCGTTCACCGATTATAGGACTTATGGCGACTCTGAGACCTGGGAATCCTTCCAATGATGACCGTACGCCTGGTATGGATAATATTGGAGCAATACTGAGAAATGGATTTGACGGACAGATTATCAAGCCGTTGGCCTTTTCTAAGGATTTAGAGAAAATCGGCGACGGTAAAGCATGTTCAGAACCCTCGAATACCAAATCTTTAATAGTAACTTTACCTTGATGCATGACAAAGTATTCCTGGAAAGAAAGCACATGCTTCTCAGTGATAATTTTGGTTCTAATCATATCGTCGGTCATTGGAGCAATTACGTATCTTACACCCAGAGCCTCAGAAATCAGAGTCGTAACTTCTGACAGACTATGACCCTTCTTTAGAAGATCGGTTCTATAAATATGTGTTGCCATGTCCTTGTCTCCAAGCTTGAACCAAGTATCCAGGCCAAAATCCTGAAGGCATTGCAGGGTGTGGTATGTTTCACAGGATCGTCCCCAGCCAGTAAGGTTATTTGTGAGGCCTGCAAGAGTATAGGTCATCGTGTCAATATCAGGCGAAACGTGTAGTCCATGAAATTCTTCGTCGTCACCCGTATTAACTATTATAGTTAGGTCTTTGGTGTCGAGAGTTTTTGTTAGTCCAGATATAAGTTTCGCTCCACCGACACCGCCAGCCAACGCAACTATCGGAGTATCCATACACACACCTCGCGTCTCACCTGTATATATACGCGTATATATACAGTGCGGAAGTCATTAATTCTGAGCAAACAATCCTCTATTGTTATCGCTTTGAGTGACACCGAGTTTTTACAGGAACTTAACGACTAGGGATAGCCTGCAGATAGCTTATATTTATTATGAATTCATAAAAGCTATCAAATGAAAATCTCCGTTCTATTTATTTCGTCATTGCCCTTCTTGGAAGGTTAACATTTCTCTTGACTGTAAAAGAGCGCTTGCGATATTAGGATCAATGATGAAAATGCTAGGATGAATTGGCGTTCTAACATAGAATGAACCGCCGGGTGCAGCAGTGAATCTAAGACGGGTGTCAGGGTATTCGGAGTCTTCTTTAGTATTGATACGAACGGAGGGGAGACTAAAGTCGATGTCCTTTGCCAAATTGTCCTCAACAAAACCGGTAGCGTATAGCAATTCAATTGATTGTAACACCCGTTCGACCTGTGTAATATCAGCAGCATTCTCGACACCGGTTCCTCTGTCTAAAATCCATTGTCCCTCCCTCAATGTGAGAAGAAATTCTTCATTGGAATACGAAAACAAAATGGACTCGATTTCATTTCTTGGTATATTAATAATTATTGGATTACGCCATCCGTCGGGATTGGGGTCGAATATGCTTTGTGCAGGGGCAGGACATGGAATCCCGTATACTTCATCTTTACCTGCACGTCGAATGTAACACATTCCGACGTTGGGACTCCAAGTACCTATTGTAAACTCTTCTTGAACAGCAGAGCCGAGGAAAAAGGATACCTTTACTCCATTGCCGTTTTCCCTGTCCACTCCCATTCTCCTATGGTTGGATGGGTTTCTTGCGACTAGTTGCGCACCATTAATATCTGAAGTAGCAATCCAAAACTGATTGAGTTTGGGTATAAATGCGGGGTAGTTACCTGCTCTCCATGACTCACCTGTTTTGGTGAGTTCGGTTCTATTTTGTCCATCAGTTATTACAACCTTTGTTACAATATCTTGGGAGATGGGCAGCATCCCTGATAGAGTAAGTTCATTCGATCCAGCCGAAATAAATCTAGTAATCAGACTTGTGAGTCCTATAACTATTAGAGCAATTAGGACATATGCTACTTGGTTACTTTTCACTTTCGTATACCCTCGAAGTAGTTGCGCGTCTCCTGAAATACCTAAACAATCCTATTACGATAAATACCAGAGGCACGCCCATAATATTGGCGTACTGGACAATATTTTCGTGATTTCTTGAGTCAAATAATAGTGTTCGCGACGAAACGACTTTAGAACGTATTTCTGCCAGCGAGTCTTCCTGCCCTAGCCAATCTATTAAGTTTAGTCCGAGGGCAAGGTTTTCTTGTGCTCTTCTTGATACGGTGTCCGACAACCAGTCTGAATCTCCGACTGCAATGAGTCTAAACGTTTCGGCACCAGTTTCGTCACTGTTAATTGGAGATCCTTCTATTGCTACCGCAATATCAACCTCAAAAAGATTACTTTGCTCTACGTCCAGGTTAGGAGAATCTGGCGCCAAGTTGCTCATGTTATAGTCAACCCCCCCGAACTCTGTTGTTCTCAAGATGGGTATGACTTCAACTCGGCCTATTTCAGCCCCCTCAGTGGTTCCCAAAGAGCTTACCCATGGCATGAGTGCTTTTTCTATGTTTCCTGCGACTTTGGAATTAACTGATGGTACTCTTGCCCAATACGGATAGGGTAAGAGTACGCTCCCGACCTGAGTGTCGAATGGTAAGGTTTCGTGAGACCTAAGGTCAAAAACCAAATTGGCTTCTACAAAAACTCCGTAACGTTTGAGGAAATGTGCGAAACTATTTTGGTTGGCAAACCCGGCAAAACGCTGAAGATCAACTGCTACTGGGTCAATAAGAACCAGAGCTTTGCCACCGGACTCCATGTATGCATGTAAATCAGCCAAATTGCTCTCAGCGAATTGAGCTTTTGGACCAGCTATAATCAGTATGTCTACATCATCCAAAGGTGTTCTTTCACCATCGACCGATACAATTTCTTTAACATTGTATTGCTGTGCAAGTATCCCACTTAGGGACTGAAGTTCAACTTTTGGACTCTTTTCTCCGTGACCGGTTAGAAAACCCACAGTTTTGCGAGTCTCTTGCTGTTGGATCATGCTGTATGCTAGGGTCGCAACCCGATATTCAAATCCCTCTATACCGTCAATAAACTGGATTACTTCTCGTTGGTCTGCGTAGGTCATAGAAAGCCCCAGGTATCCCTCCTTAATAGTTAATTCTCCCTGGCTCTGGACGTTAAAACGGACAGCTGGTATTCCCAATAGTTGGGCTAATCGGGCAACTTCTTTATCGTCGTCAGGGAACTTGCGGACTATTTTCACTTTTCCTCCTGAGTTAGAAGCGAAATCCTGTAGAAAGTTGTTTACATCTCTAGCTACGAGTGAGATTTGAACTGGAGGATCTTTGGATTCGAAGATATGGATAGTGAGGAGGTCGTCCAAGTTAGAAACCATTTCTTTTGTCGCAGGACTCAATGTAAAAAGTTTGTCTCTGGTAAGATCGAGACGTCCACCGATGGAGTTTCCAAACCATCCTACAAGGATACTTAAAATTATAAGTCCAGCTACACCAAGTTGAAGATTTCTATATTGAATTGTCTTATGGCTTAGGGTTTGCCCTCGGATCATTAAGAATGACGCACTCAGAAATGTAAATATAAGAGCTACAAAATATAAAACATCTCTGAGATCTATCAATCCTCTAGCCATACTTGAAAAGTGACTAACGGGACTGATTGCTTTTAGTAATGTTGCGATCTTCGGGGGTAATACCACGCCTACCTGATCTAGACCCATCACCATCAATACCATAGTGATAGCAAGTGCTGTTATAAAGGCTACTATTTGATTTCTAGTTAAACTTGATGTGAATAAACCTATTGCCACAAAAGAGCCAGACAAAAATAAGCTACCTAGATATTGGGCAGATACAGCACCCCAATCTATGCTCCCAGCTGACATTAGAGTTAAGGGGATGCTTAGGGTCGCTAGTATAGCTATTGTGACAAATATAAATCCGGCTAGAAACTTACCTGATAGAACAACCCAACCTTGTATGGGGTGGGTAAGAAGGATTTCAAAGGTTCCATCTCGTTGCTCCTCAGCGATAAGTCTCATAGTAGCGGCAGGTATGAAGAAAAGTGCTAATATCCATGGGAGTGAGGGTCGCTCGACAATAAAGTCTACCGAAAACAAGGGTAGCAACGACGCTTCTCTTGTAAGAAACGCAGAGTTAAAAAAGGACCATGAAACTGCAGCCATGAGCAGGACGATCAGGATATATCCCGTCGGCTGGTCAAAGTAGCCTTTCAGATCCTTTCGGATTAATGCTAGGAATGAATGCATAATATATTGAACAACCTTAGATTTCCTCTTGATTGTTTTCAGTCGTCAGTGCGTGGAAAACATCCTCTAAGCGAGCTGTTTCTTCGTGCAGGTCCCAAAGCACCCAGTCTCGTCTCTTAGCCATATGGAATATGTCAGGGCGGGGGTCTTCATTAGGCAAAACTGATATAGTGTAGCGCTTGCGCCCGCCGATGGGTTCCATTCGTTCCACGGATGTGACGCTGGCCAGAGCTTGGAGCCTAGATTCTACTTCATTACCTTCTATTTCTAAGTATATAGATTTGGAAATTTGTGCATGTTTGAGTAAGTCTGTAACAGGGCTATCCGCTATCAGGCGTCCACGACTTATTACCAATACTCTTTCGCACGTGGCCTCCACTTCTTGCATTATGTGTGTACTCAGTAAGACGGTTCTCTCTTCCCCTAGAGATCTAATGAGATCTCTTATAGTTAGGCGTTGGTTCGGATCCAAACCCTCTGTTGGTTCATCCAGGATCAGGATAGAAGGTCTATGCAGAATAGCCTGAGCCAATCCCACACGTTGGCGGAAACCTTTGGAAAGTTGGTTGACTGGTCTGTAGAAGTATTCGCCCAATCCTGTTTCGTCAATTGTCCGATCGATATTTTGTTTTTTCTCAGCCTTAGTCATACCTCTAAGATCTGACACAAATTCTAGATATTCCTTTACCAGTAAATCGCCATACAGCGGGTTATTCTCAGGAAGGTATCCTATATGAGTTTTAGTTACCCTGTCGTGATCGCGGGTGTCCAAATTATTAATGAGGATTGCCCCATTATCAGGAGTGTAATAAGACGTTAACATCCGCATAGTAGTGGTCTTGCCTGATCCGTTGGGTCCTAAGAAACCGACTACCTCCCCTTTTTGAATATGGAAAGTCAGATTGTCGACCGCTGCCCTTGACCCGAAATATTTACTTACGCCCTTGACTTGCATGGTGAAGTTAGCGTCATCTGCAGTTAAAGCAGAGTTATTGGCTTTTATGGTCTCTCTAGTGCCCATTGATTGCTCCAAGTCATGCTTCGGAAACAGGCCATTTGTCACATCGTGGCCAGCAACGTTCAATCCTACAGTACCACAGATTAAAAGGTCTGACCTAGTAATTTTGCGACCCTAAAACGCCTAAAGCTGAACATAAATATTCCTGATCACACGTTAGTCGTCATAGGGTGCAGGAAGCGGGATAGGGTTAAGCTCTGTTATAAGAGCTTCTGTTGTCAGAATCATTCCTGCTATACTCGCAGCATTTTCGATAGCAGACCTAGTCACTTTGGCTGGGTCTACAATTCCCATCTCCATCATTCCCCCATATTGGTTAGTTTCAGCGTTGAAACCCCAATCCCCTTCACCTTCCTTAACACTGTGGAGCACTACTTCACCAGGGAAACCAGCATTCTCAGCGATTAGCCTCACTGGGGCGTCTGTAGCATCTAGAACCAAATTGGCCCCGACCATTTCGTCCGGATCGGCCTGGATTTTACTGCGTACAGATTGTGCAGCTCTGACTAAGGCCGTCCCTCCACCTGCAACTACTCCTTCTTCCATAGCGGCACGTGTAGCGTGAAGAGCATCATCAAGGCGCTGTTTCTTTTCCCTTAGTTCAACTTCTGTGGGAGCGCCGACTTTAATTACTGCGACTCCGCCAGACAATTTAGCTGCCCGTTCTTCTAACTTCTCACGGTCGTATTCTGAAGTGGTTTCTTGTGCTTGTGCCCTTATCTGGGTAACTCTACTTTCAATTGCATCCTGTGCTCCCGCGCCCTCTACGAAGGTTGTACTATCTTTTGTAGCGACGATTCGCCTACAGTGGCCCAAGGCGGAGACATCAACTGATTCCAGGGATTGCCCAGTATCTTTTGTGACTACGGTTGCCCCGAACAGTACTGCCATATCATCTAGGATGGATTTACGCCGCTCCCCAAAAGCAGGGGCTTTTATAGCGATACAATTTAACGTCCCCCTGATTTTATTGACTACTAGTGTTGATAAAACTTCTCCTTCAATATCCTCGGCTATGATTACTATGTTCTTTCCGACCGAAGACATCTTCTCTAATAATGGCATGAACTCAGTAAGGGAAGAGATTTTTTCTGTAGTGAGAAGTATCTGCGGATTTTCTAATTCGGCTATCATTTTTTCCTGGTTTGTTACGAAGTAAGGAGAGACGTATCCCCTGTCAATTTCCATTCCTTCAACATATTCCGTTTCGTAGGTAAGGCCTCTTGATTCTTCAATTGAGATAATGCCGTCACGCCCGACTTCGTGGAGGACATTTGAGAGCAGATCTCCCATTTCTTCGTCGTGACCTGCAAGGGCTGCAACTTGGCTAATTTGGTCCTTAGTGTTTATTGGTTGAGCCATGGACTCGATCTCTAGTTTAATAAGCTCCAGAGATTTTTCCATCCCTCGTTTTAATATCAGCGGATCCGCTCCAGCTGCTATATTCTTAAACCCTAGATGAAGAATAGCTTGCGCTAGGATAGTTGAAGTCGTGGTACCGTCACCGACACTATCGTTAGTCTTATTAGCTGCTTCTTTTAACAGTTGTGCTCCCATATTTTGGAAAGGTTCTTTGAGTTCAATTTCCTTAGCTATGGTAACACCGTCGCTGCACACGTGAGGAGACCCGAATTCTTGATCTAATATAACGTTACGGCCTAATGGGCCTAAAGTAATACCAACTGTGTTGGCCAGCGTATCAACACCTTTTAGTAATTGTTTCCTAGCATCTTGGTCAAATTCAAACTGCTTTGCCACTTTCCTATTCCTCGCATTTATAATTTATAATTCACGATCATAATTCGTAGAATCTATATTTCCCATAAGTAAACCATTACATACTACCACATAGCGACTATTCAGGCGCAGTACAAGAAATAAAAAGTTAAACTTTGTGTTATAAGAGGCAAATAAATGTAGGTGTTCGAGGATGGGTATAACTAGAGTCTTAGCAATAATAATTATAATAAGGCCATTATGATAGTATACCGGGTGTCGCATTTCTTACGACACCCGGTATACTATTTCTATGTATTCCTAATAATATTGATTAAGAGTAGGCATACGATACAGGCAATTATTGCCCACCATAATCTCCTAGGAGTCATTTTCATTTATTCATCCAAATCAAATATTTATACTTAGTGTTAGCTACGTGTGTTCGCATTGACCAGATTCTATTATATCTTGTTACCGAGGGCGTAATTAAAATATGGGCTATAAATTAATCGCCTTAGACATAGATGGAACGATTAGGAATGCCGATTATCCTATATCTAACCGTACACGTGATGCCCTAAACAAAGTTATAGAGTTGGGGGCCGTGGTAACTGTTGCTACAGGGCGAATGTTTCAGTCAGCTGTAAAAACTACATCAGACTTAAACCTAACATCACCTATAGCCTCTTTTCAAGGAGCGCATGTAGCAGATCCTCTGACAGGAAAAGTCCTTTGGCACATGCCATTGACAGCATCAATGACTGTGGAAGCACTGAATGCACTGGAGCCGTGGGGATTAGAAACTATGGCTTATTATGAGCACGACGTGTACGTTGAAAAGAATTCTGAGCGAGTAGAGTCCTATGGAATCCGTAATGAAGTTGGTGTCCATGTAGTAGACGATCTTAAGGCGATAGCGGACAAATTATTTACCAGATTAGTAGTTGTAGGTGGAGAACCTGATATTCAAGAGATTGAGACACAAATGCAAGCCCGATTTGGATCACGCCTCCATATAACTAGATCATTGCCATACTTTTGTGAAATATTGCATCCGGATGGTGGCAAGCACAAGGCACTGGCATGGATGTGCGATTATTTGGATATTGAGCAGCAGGAAACGATTGCAATCGGCAATGGCTATAATGATGTACATATGTTAGGTTGGGCTGGGCTGGGAGTTGCAATTGGGGGGGCTGTTGAGGAAGTTTTAGAGGTGGCAGATATGGTTACAGATCCAATTGAAGAGGATGGAGTAGCAACAATGTTAGAATCGTTGATAACCAGAGGTCTTATCGGGTAGTTTGAAGGATTTTCCCTTGGTTTAACAAAATGATGGATTCTAAGCATCAACTAAATCTTCTTACTATTTCTAGCGTGTTTGGTACGAATCTGCATCAAATAAGGAAGACAGTTCTTCAATCATTTGCTTGATTAGTCCTGGTCCTCGATATATTAAACTGGTAAGTAGTTGGACCGTGGTCGCTCCAGCCAGGAGGGCGTTCCATACATCTTCTCCAGTAGAAATGCCCCCGCATGCATTTATCGCTACGTTAAGCCCTACCTCCGATCTTACTTCGGTGACCATTTTTAAAGTCCTGGAAAATATTGGTTTCCCACTTAATCCGCCGGTGCCGCTAGCTAATCTTTTATCTGTTACTGGCCAAGTGTTAGCTATTGTTAGTCCTTCAATGCCTAAGTCTTTGCAGACTCTGGCGAGTTCCAGAACGTTTTCTTTTTTTTGGCCTTCTTGTTCAGCATCGAAATCATACGGGGGAAGTTTTACGAAGAGCGGTTTTTTACGTTTTTCATTGACTTGATTCAATAAATCCATCAGGGCTGTTGGAGATTGAAATACCTTTAAGCCTTTAGTATTGGGAGAACTGATGTTTATTTCAATAGCTTTTACGATGGCCTCTAACCGATTGTGGCAATTAAGTATTTCTTGAGTATTTATGCCAGAAATACTTACAATAACTGGAGTTTGGTTCGGGGTATTTGCGTTAGTTAACAGATTGTTCGCGACGACGTCCAGCCCGTAGCTAGGGAATCCTAGAGAGTTTACAAGAGCCCCAGCCTTAATGTCGCGGATTACTCGTGGTTTCGCATTGCCTGGGCGTGGTGATTCTGTTACTGTCCCGCCTATGACATAACCGAAACCCAGGGACGCCAAAGATGGGAGTAGAGAGCAGTTTTTGTCATACCCTGCTGCAAGTCCTATAGGATTCTGTAAGTTAATACCGCCTAAAGAGGTTTTTAACCTGCTATCAAGAATTCGTAACTTAGGCTCCAGAATATTCCAGATGAGTTTGCGTTTTAAAATGAAGTCTGCAGTGCTTTGTGCCACTTCAGGGGGTAATAAAAAGAGCAGCGGTCTGAGGACTCGTTCGTATATGCATGGTCGTAATATTAGCAATTAGGTGGTCCAGTTAAATTAGGTGATTGTCATTCGATAATCCGTCGTTAAGCATACAGAATTCCTCACTCCTTGTCTTTTAGAAGAAATAGGAATTTGCAATTTGTATTCTATGGCATTTTTGATTATCTTATTTAAGCCAGGGTGGAGTATAATAATATAGGTGTGTTTCTGATTAATGACTACTCTTAATTAGGATTTTGACGATGGAATTAAGTTTTGTAAGAGGTAACCAAGATTCGGCGAAGGGTCACGCATTACTATATTTTAGCAATGTATCTGATTCTGATGACTTTTGGGCCACATATTTAGTTATATTACCTATTAAAGTTGATATAACTAAATATGTTCCTCCCTTTCTGATGAACCAAGTCGGTGATTTAAGTCCCAAGGATTTTTCTGCCTTTGCATTTCCGCCCGCACCCGAGCAAGTTGGAAGCTATAAATTACTAGAAGATTTGGCTTCTCACAGAGATGACGATATTGTTTTTGGTGGAACGTTTGACCCGAGTGATGTAACCACATCAATGATGTCTGTCAATGAAACTATGGAAAGCTATGCGGATGTATATCTCAAAAGTGTCCCACAACAAGAAATCGAACCCATTCCTACAGAAAACTCTTCAAGTTTGGGTGTGAACGAAGTGCTGTATGGTTTGATGGGTGATGCAGATAAATTAAGCGAACTGACGAAGCTTGCAGGACAGTTACGGTTTGCCCTTGAAGGGAGCGATGGCAAGATGATTCAGGAAGTGGAGAGCGATCTTTCGGGTCTAGCAAACTTTATGCCCGACAACCATAAAATACATAGACTAGTTGAGACGATTAAGTCAGAAGGTAACGCTAATGTTAAGCTAGCGGAACTATATTTGAAACGGTGTTTCCATCTCGTTCAGGAGGAATATATAAAACTAGGTGAATTAGAATCCGAGATTAGAAGTCTGGAGTCTGGTAGCGAAGGAATACCTAAGTAGAAGACACCCTAGGAATGAATTGTGGAGATCTCTTTAAGAGGGTTATGGTGGGGTCGCTTTTGCCCAACTCCGCTCGAGCCGCTTGCAGTGCTTCTTCCACAGAGGAGAAGGCTTTAAATCCCAAACGTGTAGCAACTTCCACTGGTTTGGAAATATGAGCCTGAAGCATCATCAAAAGCTATAGTTACTTTCGACTTTGGGCTGACGAGTTTAGTTAGTGGCTCGTGACCAAACGGATTATTAATGGCCTTTTGATAGCCGATCTAATATCGACGACGGGACTACCTAATTCACTTCTACCAGTTATTACTCGGGTATGTCCTGGGAGTTAGACTGGTATAAAACCATCACCACAGGCAATATGCTCTACTATAGTATCTTTCACAATGAACCCGTGTTACCAGTTAAAACAGAATTAAGCTGGGTTGCAGTTATATTACCTCCACTATTCATCAACACTACTTTCTTGTTTTTGATTACGTCTTTCAATTTAATGGCAGCTGCCAGGGATGCCGCTCCAGCGTGTTCAGTGAGGTTGTGAGTCTTTTCCAAACTCATAACAATTGCTTCTTCAATTTCCTTTTCAGAAACGAGAACGAAGTCATATAAAAGGTCACGCATAATGTTCATAGTTAGTTCGAAGCCCACTCTAGTCGCTAACCCTTCGGCTTTGGTATTCATAGTTGATTCCGAGATACTGCCCGATTTCCAAGATAAATAAGCACCTTTCGCCTGTTCTGCTTGTACTCCGATAATTTTAACATCGGGCTTTAAATTGTGAGCGACAATTGCAGAGGCTGATGCACTGCTTCCACCTCCTACCGGGACGATTATTATATCTAGGTCAGGAAGATCCTCAAATATTTCTAGAGTTGCAGTGGCTACACCTGCTAAAAGCATCGGCTCATTCGCGGAGTGTATGTATCTATAACCCTCTTCTCTGGATAAGAGTTCAACATGTTGTCTCGCTTCGTCGAAATCTCTTCCGTGGAAAATAACTTTGCCTCCCAAGTTACGTATTGACTCAACTTTATATGGGTTGGCATTTTCTGGAACTCCTATGATCGATTTAACACCAAAAAGTGTCGCGGCATAAGCTATGGACTGTCCATGATTACCAGTTGAGGCGCTAATTACTCCGCGTTTCTTCTCTTCTTTCGTCAACTGAGCAATGAGATTTATTCCCCCTCTCATTTTGAAGGCTCCCAGCCTGAGATGGTTTTCATGTTTGACGTAGATTTCAGCGTCCAATAAATTGTCTAACGAGAGGTAGTGGTGAAGTGGTGTTCGGGTGATGTACGGATCGATTCGTCGCTTTGCTGATATTATATCTAATAAACTAGGTCTTCCATCTAACAAAATAATTCTCCTTCCATAGCTGAGAGAAGCTACCTATGCAAGTATAACGTCCTGAGCTATCACACAACAAGGTGATCTGAGGTATTCAATAAGGACAACGAATCATATCATCATGGATGAGGGTCGCAAATTGAGATTGTGGTGACGGTATTTTGAATAAAGTGTGTACAAGTTATCGTGAGTATAGTACTAATAGTTTATGTGTCGAAATGTCAGTCATTCTAGTTAGATCTATCTTGACTACAAAGACAGATCTACTATGTAAAGTTTCATGACGATATTCGGGAACATCTTTCTTGGTTTGAATTTCTAAATTTGATCAGTTAATGTTTAGAGACCTTAAATTTATTAGTTTTGGATATCTGGATGCCTATACGCCTATTATCGGAAAGTGTTTCATCAAAAATAGCCGCAGGGGAAGTCATAGAACGTCCGGCATCGGTAGTAAAGGAATTGTTGGAGAATTCCCTTGATGCTAGAGCTTCCAACATCCTGATTGATATCAGAGGTGGTGGTATTGAATATATTAGAATTACTGATAATGGTGTAGGGATTCCTTCAAATGATTTGGAATTGGCTTTCAAACGTTCCGCTACCAGCAAAATTTTTGAAATTCGAGATTTAGATAGCATTTCTACACTGGGGTTTAGAGGTGAGGCACTTCCCAGTATTGGTGCAGTGTCTAGCGTGTCATTATTAACCAGAACTCCGGACGATATTTACGGTGTTTCTATAGAAGTGGTGGATGGACGAATTAGCAAAAAGGAAGTACAGGCAGCACCTATTGGCACATCAGTAACAGTTAGACATCTTTTCCGTAATTTTCCAGGGCGACGAAAATTCCTTAGGA